>DASRCU010000093.1:0-36962 GCA_035652955.1 Verrucomicrobiia bacterium
ATAGACGTAGCGGTTCAGCCAGTGCAGCAACAGCAAGGCCGCCACCGGATAGGCCCACGTCAGATAACTCTCCAGTCCGATGACCAGCGCCTGGCCGAGGCGGCGCCATTCCGTGACCGGCGGCGGAATGAGGTGCAATCCCGTGAACAGCCAGCTCGCCAGCCACCAGAGCCACGCGGCGACAACCGGTGGCAGCAGGATTTTCAGCCAGCGCGGCCAGCGATCCACCCGACCCAGTGGCAGCCGCACCCAGCGTTGAACCGGCTCCGGCCCGGAAAAAATCGAAAACAACATCAACCAAAGGTACAGCGTCGCCAGCGCCAGGCCGAAACTGCAAAAGGAAAACAGCAGCATGCGGCTGAAAAGATCGCTGCGAAAGGAAAGCTCGATCACGCCCAGATTCAACGGGGCCGTCCACCAGGCCGCCGACCCGATTTGCCAGTAAAAGACCGCACGCAACAGCAGTAATCCGACCAATACCGCCGGCCATAACCAACTGCCTTTGGCGCTCCCCGGCCCGGCGCCGCGCGCCGATGCGGTCGAGGAGGGCGAGGCGCTTCGAGCAGCTCGCTGCGCACGCCACCTCAACCACAGCCAAAGTCCGGCGAGATTCAAAATAAAATTAACCGCGTCCACAGGGCACAAATCGTAATGGCGGCGACAGAGGTTTTCAAAATCCTATTCGCGCTGTGGGCGATGACCGGCGCCTCCATGCTGTTCCGCCAGTGACTGACCAATTGGCAGACGAACCGGCGCGCACGCCCGTCGCGTGCAAATGGGGCGGAGGAAGGCGCGATCAACGGGCGTTGCCCAATTCGTCAATCAGTTCCTCGACGATCCAATTGGCGCGCTGACGTTGCAATTTATCCGCGGCGGCGCCGTGTTGCCAGACGGCGTAACGAATCGTTTTTGCGGGATCGTTTTGCCGCTCCGGCTGCGCCAGCAATCCGGCAAGGAACCCCGCCAGGACGTCGCCGCTGCCGCCTTGCGCCAGGTGGGGATTGCCCGATGAGTTCACAAAAATTTCGCCTTCGCTGCGGCCCACCAGCGTTTGATGGCCTTTAAGCACCACCCAGCAGCCGCCAAAGCGTTTGGAAATTTCCCGCACGGCCCGCACGCGGTCGGCCTGGATGTGTTGCGTCGTCACATTCAACATGCGCGCCGCTTCACCCGGATGCGGTGTGACGACGCGGATGCCGTTGCGCGGCGTGGGCGGTTGCGCGGCCAGCCAGTCCAGCGCGCTGGCGTCCACAATCACCGGTACCGGCGCATCGCGCCAGAGCCGGCGCAGCATGGCCTTCATTTCCTCGGGCAATTCCGGCGCCGCCAAACCGGGACCAAAGAGGATGGCGCTGGCGCGTTCGAATGATTTGGATTCCGCCCGCCAGGCGGCGACCATCGTGGCTTGGGTCTGTGAAGCGATGGGATGATAGACCGTTTCCGGAGTGAACAAGGTGACCAGACCGGGCTGGGCGCGGTGGGCGGCGCGGGCCGCCAACACCGCCGCGCCATGAAAACCGAAACTGCCCGCCACCATCATCAGATGGCCAAAGGCGCCTTTGTGCGCAGCAACGTTTCGCGGCGGGGGAAAATTTTCAAAATCCTCCGGCTGAGTCCACAGCAGTTCGCTGCGAGGCGGGCGCGGAATCAGCCCCACCTCGGCGGCGACTTCGAGCCGTCCCACAAACGGCCAGGCCTTTTGCGCCAGCAGCCCCGTTTTCGGCGCGCCGACGGTCAGCGTCACGGCCGCCTCAATAGCCGCGCCGAATGGCTCGCCGGTTTCGGCGTTCAAACCGGAAGGCACATCCACGGCGAGCATGGGCACTTTCGACGCGTTGACGGCGGCGATAAATTTTTTCCAGCCCTCGTCCAGCGGGCGATTCAGGCCGATGCCGAACAGGCCGTCCACAATCAGCGCCGGTTTTTGTCGCAGAGCCGTTTCGAGTCCGGGCAGATCATTTTCCGGCGCGGTAACGCTCAGAATTTCCACGCTGCGGTCTTGAAGGTGTTCCCCGGCGGCGCGGGCGTCGTCGCCGTTGTGGCCTTTGCCGGCCAGAATCAAAATCCGGTCTCCGGGACGGGTCAGTTCACGGGCGCGTTGGGCGACCTCCCGGCCGACGCGCCGGATGACCTCGGCCTCGGTCTGGCCGGCGGCCCAGGTGGCGCGTTCCCAGTCGCGCATTTGCGAAACGCTGATGACCGGAATGGACACAGCGACAACGTGGCAGATTGAACGCCAGGACAAAAGCAGAATTGGAGACCTCTGCAAAAACTTTCGCGCTTTGACCGCCGCGGCGACCGTTTTGCAGAGGTCTCAATGGCACGGCGGCGGCGCCGCGCCGTTCAGCTCGGAACCGCGTGGGCCGCGCAGGGCTGAAGCGGGCGGCGGAAAACGCCGGCGCGGTGTCCCTTTTCAACCCAATTGTCACCGCCTCGTCACACGGTTGTCACAGAATTGAAATTGTGCCCTGGGTGGCGGCGTGACATGCTAGGGATGTGAAGCGGCGAATTCTGGTGGTGGATGATGAACCGGAAGCGGTTGAATTACTGGAATTCAATCTCAAGCAGGCCGGTTACGCCGTCATTTCGGCCGCCGACGGCGCGGAGGCCCTCCAAAAAGCCCGCGCCCAAACGCCGGATTTGATCGTGCTGGACGTGATGCTGCCCGAAATGGATGGCTTTGAAGTTTGCAAACTCCTGCGTCTGGAGCCGGCTACCGCGCGCCTGCCCATCCTCATGCTCACCGCCAAGGCGGCAGAAGTGGATCGGATCCTCGGCCTGGAACTGGGCGCGGACGATTATCTGACCAAGCCCTTCAGCCCGCGCGAACTGCTGCTGCGCATCAAAAACATCCTGGCGCGCGGGCGGGCGGGCGAGGAACCGAAGGAGCAGATGCGCTTTGGCGACCTGCTGATTGATCGGCCGCGGCACCTGGCCAGTTGGAAGGGCAGGACAATTGAATTGACCGCCACGGAGTTCAAGCTGCTGGCCACGCTTGCCCAGCGCGCCGGCCGGGTGCAATCGCGCGACCAGTTGCTGCGCGACGTGTGGGAATACGACAACCTGATTGACACGCGCACGGTGGACACGCACATGCGCCGCCTGCGCGAAAAGCTCGGCCCGGCGGCCAGGCATCTGGACACCGTGCGCGGCGTCGGTTACCGATTTGTGGAATGAAAAGAGCATGCCTCCCGCCCGTCGGCGCGGGAGGAAATGAATTGAATCGTCCGTGAAATTCGCATCCGCGGATCACCATGTGGCTTTTGCTGTTCATCCTGGCCGTGGTCGCCCTCGGCGTCCACCTCTTCTGGCGCGGGAAATTTTTGCGTCACCAGCGGCAATGGCAGGCGGACTTGGAGGAGCTTCAGCGGCGTCAGCAGAGGATTCTTTTGGATGCCCAGGCGCAGCAGCAGGTGCTGTTCAATTCGATGATCGAAGGGCTGTTGCTGTTGGATTCGCAGGGGAAGATTTATTTGGCCAACCGCGCCTTCAAGAATCTCTTTGGACTGAAAACCGAATTGCGCGGCCAGTCTCTCCTGGAGGCGTTGCGCGTGCCGGAACTGGCCGAACTGGTCGCCCGCGTGGAGGCGGAAAAACCGGTGCTGGATTACGAACTGCGGCTGCCGACATTGCACGAACGCTGGCTGCACGTCAACGCCGCCGCCATCACCGATTCCGCCGGCGAACGCCAGGGAACCATCCTGGTTTTTCACGACCTGACGCGCCTGAAGCAGCTCGAACACACACGTGAAGAATTCGTCGCCAACGTCAGCCACGAACTGCGCACGCCGCTCTCGCTCATCAAGGCCGGCGTCGAAACGCTCCTGGACGGCGCCTGCCACCAGCCGGAACCGCGGGAACGATTCCTCAAAATTATCGAGCGCAACGCTCACCGGCTGGATTTGCTCATCCAGGATTTGCTCACGATTTCGGCGCTGGAATCCGGCCGCCTGAAACTGGAGTGGCAGGCGGTCGCCCTGCGGCCGCTGGCGGAGAAAATTCTCGCCGATCTCCAGCCGCGCGCCGAGGCGAAGGCAATGACCCTGAAAAATGAACTGCCCGAAATGACGGCGCGCGGCGACGTGCACCGGCTGGAACAGGTCCTGGCCAATCTGGTGGACAACGCCGTCAAATACGGCCGCACCGGCGGCACCGTCGTTCTGGGCGGGACGAAACAGGCCGATCACCGCCTGGAAATTTTTGTGCGCGACGACGGACCCGGCATTCCACCGGAGGCGCTCGGCCGTGTCTTCGAACGCTTTTACCGGGTGGACAAGGCGCGGTCGCGCGAGCAGGGTGGCACCGGGCTGGGACTGGCGATTGTCAAGCACATTGTGCAGGCGCACGGCGGCGAGGTGCGCGTGGAAAGCCGGCCGGGCCAGGGCGCAACGTTCTACTTCACCCTGGCGGCGGCAGAACCTTCCTGAACCGCCGGTGCCACGCCCGCCGCCGGGTCGGATTTTGCGGTTGTAGCGTCCGCCGGTCCGGACTTGACCGGCAGATTTTTCTTCGCCGGCGCCGCCGGAATTCCTAGACTGCCGCATGGTTCGCGTGGGTATTGGTTACGACGTGCACCGGCTGGTGGCCGGGCGCAAATTGATTCTCGGCGGCGTGGAGATTCCACACCACAAAGGCCTGGACGGCCATTCGGACGCCGACGCGCTGATGCACGCCATTTGCGACGCCCTGCTGGGCGCGCTGGGCGAACCGGATATCGGCCATTTTTTCCCGAACAGCGACCCGCGCTGGAAAAATGCGCCCAGCCGGATTTTTCTTGAAGAAGCCGCCCGACAGATTTCCCGGCGCGGCGGAAAAATCGTGAACGTGGACGCCACCCTCATCGCCCAGGCGCCCAGGATTTCTCCGCACCTGGCCGCCATGAAGCAAAATCTGGCCGCCGCCCTGGGCGTTTCCGAGAACCAAATTGGCGTCAAAGCCACAACCAACGAACACCTGGGCTTCGTCGGCCGCGAGGAAGGCATCGCCGCGATGGCCGTAGCGGCGGTCAATCTGAATGGATAAACAATGAGGTTGCCGAAGGGACAGGACTCCGGCTGGAGGAGGCATTCCCGCTTCCGGGGTCCCACCTTCCAACATCCCTGAAATTCGATGCCCAAAGCCGAGATCAGTTGGAAACGCGTGACGGCCGACGGCGTGAAGCTGCAGGTCTATGCCCGGCACGTCGGCCGTCAATGGAAATTTTTTCACCGCGAAAAACGTTTTGACCGCTGGCAACCGGTCGCCGACCCGCCGCTGGAGGATTGGCTGGCCCTGCTCGACGCCGTGCAGCGATTGATCACGCGCCGCCGCTACCAGCCGGAGGATGAGCAACACCTGCGCCGGCAAATTCGCGAACGTTTTCCCGAAGCGAACGTGTGAGGCGCCGTCAGTGTGTCCACCCCAAAAACATCCGCGCCAGACAAACGACGCCCAGCGTCAGCCCCACGACCAGCACGGTTCCCCAGATGTCGAACCGTGCCCGCAGGGAATGATTGCACGGCATGATGGTGCTGATCAAATGATACAGCGCACTGCGGTGTAATTTGCCGTTCCTTGATTTCACACCATCCCGGACAGCAGAACTCAAGCCAGCCGGCATATCCGCCCGTCGGGGCGGCTCTGCCCGGTCACCGGGCGGGTTTGAGACAGCGCCGGACCGTTTTTGAGACAGGGCCGCGCCTGAGGGAATTCAAACGGACGAAAAACCCGTTTAAGCTGAAGTTTCAGACGGCGACAAAACGCAATTTTCAACAACCGCCGCGCCAACGACCTGTGCTGCCGGGCCGGGAAGGGACGTCATTCACCGCCGTCGTCCGTCAGAAAATTCCGCGCCGGCGGTTTTCTCTCTTTCACGGCGCGCGAATTGTGTTATTCTGTTCCTGACAGTCGTTGAAAGCGCTCATCGAAACCAGAAACACGCGGCCCGAACGGGTCTTTCTCGTCGGCGCCGAACTCAAATCACCCGGCGGAGGCGGTTTTCCGCCCGGAACAAACGGGTCGGGAAGGGGGACGCCGGGTGTCCACGAATCGCTCCTTGAACTGGGCGAACTGGCGCGAACCGCCGGGGGCCAGGTGGTGGGCCAGGGCATTCAAAAGCTGGACGCCCCCACGCCCGCCACGTTCATCGGACGCGGCAAGGCGGAGGAATTCGCCGCCTTCTGCCGGCAACAGGGCGTGGACACCGTGATTTTCGACGATGAACTTTCTCCCGCGCAACTCCGCAACCTCGAACGAATTTTCAATTGTAAAATTCTGGACCGCACGGCGCTGATTTTGGAGATTTTTTCGCAGCGCGCCCGCACGCGCGAGGGCAAATTGCAAATCGAACTGGCGCAACTGGAATATCTGCTGCCGCGCCTGACCCGCTTCTGGACGCACCTCTCGCGGCAACGCGGCGCCACCGGCGCCATCGGCGGCGAAGGCGAATCGCAACTCGAAGCTGACCGTCGCAAGGTGCAGGAACGCATTGACAGAATCACGCGCGACCTGGAACTCGTTCGTCGGCAGCGCGCCACGCAACGCGCCGGCCGTCAGCGGCGCCAGTGGCCGCTGGCCTCCCTCGTCGGCTACACCAACGCCGGCAAATCTACCCTGCTCAACGCCCTCACCGGCGCCGGCGTCTTTGCCCGGGACATCCTCTTTGCCACGCTGGATCCCACCACGCGGCGGTTGCGGCTGCCCACCAACCAAAATGTTTTGCTGACCGACACCGTCGGTTTCATCCGCAAGCTGCCACATGGCCTGGTGGAGGCGTTCAAAGCCACGCTCGAAGAAGTCGTGCAGGCCGATTTGCTGTTGCACGTGGTGGACATCAGCCATTCTCAGGCCGAAGAACAAATCGCCGCCGTCAACGCCGTCCTCAAGGAAATCGGCGCCGACGAAAAACCGACCGTCATGGTGTTCAACAAAATGGACAAGCTGAACGGCGCCGACACGCCGGCGCGGCTGCGGGAAAAATTTCCGCAGGCCGTAGCCGTCTCCGCAGCCACAGGGCAGAACCTTCCCGCCCTGCTGGCGGAAATTGGAGCGCAACTGCGGCCGCGGCGCGAGTTCCTGGAATTGCGCATCCCTCACGCGCAATCGGCTCTTATTGCCCGCCTGCATCAGGTCGGCCAGGTGCTGGAACGGCGTTACCACGGCCGGATGGCCCGGTTCAAGGCGCGAATTCCGCCGCATTATCACAACGAATTCGCGCCGTTTGTGGTGCGTTAATGCGCTGATCCGGCGCCTCACCCCCGTTTTCACGGCGGCAAAAACCTCCGCGCCTGGTTTCCTGCATACGACACGGCGGCGCCGCCGGATTTTATTTCCAGAAAAAATGAGCCCGGCTTGGCCCAGCCCTCATTCTTCGATCGCGAAAAATGGATGAAGGCGGCGGACCAACGTTGAGCGTTTCAACGTTGCGAGGCGTGGACAATCGCCAGACCTTTGAGAAAATCCAGGCTGCGGGCCAGAACCGGATCGTGGATGACGCGCGGCGACGATGCGGCGTGGGGCGGCGCCGGCGCGGGCGGCAAAAAGGAATCTGCCGCGCGATCTGATTGACGTTGCTGACGCACCAGCTCCGCTTCACTGGTGTGGTCCACCGCCGGCAGGAAACCGCCGGGCGGGGTGGTGGAACGGGTTTCACTCCGCGCCGGTGGGGCGTAGGGATTGTTCAGCCACCTCCGCTCGTCGTTCAAATCCGCCGTCACCGGAATGTCGGGCGTTACCGCTGGCAATGTCCGGTCGTTGACAGAAACCGCCTGGGTGGTTTGGCCGAAAATCAAACCCGCCCGCGCGTCGCGCAGAGCGGCCGCCAGGGCCGTTGCCGCGCCGCGGGTCTGGCTGTTCACCAGAATGGCCACCGGCAATTTTGTGGTCGCCAGGGCATCGGCTGCCGTCCGGGCCGCCGCAAAATCATCGCCGTCTGCAAACCGCAGGTCCAGAACAATGCCGATGAGTCGGTTGGTCAACACGCGCGACCCGAGTTTCTCCGCCAGCGGTTCTTCAACGCGATGGATGCGCACCCAGGCAATGTCATTTTCCAGAATGACGGGCGAATTGGAAAGGGTCTCGTCCGCGAGACCGGCCGTCGTGGAAAGCACCCGGAGCGTCAAGATGAAAATGAGCAACCGGCGTTGAATCATGCGCCGAAACAATGCGCGAGGAACGGCAAAAAGTAAAGCGGCGCTTCCCGCGATGAAAGCGCCGCCCCCAACGCCGCCGGAAAGGCGGCGGGAATCAGGGACGATAGATGAGGCGGTAAAAGACCGATGGATTCGTCGGATTGATGGGGATGATGACTTGATTGGTGGCTGTGGAACCGGCCACGTCCACCCAGTTGGTGCCCAGTCCGGCGCTGAGATTGTTGGTCTGCGCCTGCAGCGTCCAGCCGGTATGATCGGCGGGCCACGAGAGATTGATGTTCCCGCCGCTGACCGAGACAGCAAGATTGGTGGGATTGGAAGCGATGCCGGTGACCACACTCAACACGCCGTTGGTGGGATTGAAGCGCCACGCCAGTCCGGGGCCGGGTGAGCCGAGGAGGTTCGTGAAATTGCCCGTGCTGGAGCCGGAGACGCCGAAAATGGCAAACGTGTCGCTGGTGGTAATCGTGCCGGACAGATTCGTGACAACCAGTGTGCCGCCATAGGTGACGTTGTTGCCCACCAGCACAAAGTCGCGTGTGCCCGCGCCCTTGTTGACTTCAAAGTAGTTTGTGCTGCCGCCTTGAAGGGTCAGGGCGTTGTTAATCGTCAAAGTGCCGATGCCGTTGGCGCCGGGGGCCAGGCCGCCGCCTCGTTGAACAGTAACCGTGCCGCCCACCGTGCCCGTGCCGCCGAGCAAGCCGTTGGTGACGGTGACGGCGCTGGACGAACTCAGCGAGCCGTTCACCAACAGCGTGCCGCCGCTGACCAGCGTCGGGCCGGTATAAGTTTCCGCGGCGGTCAACGCCAGAGTGCCGTTGCCGGTCTTGATCAAACCATAATTCAAGCCGCCGTCGCTGATGACGCCGGAGAAGGTGGTCAGACCGGTATTGGTTACTTGAACGGTGCGCGCGGTGATGGAGGCGGAAGTCACGTTGTCATTGCCGTTAAGCGTGAACGGCCCGGTGAAGGTCAGGTCGTTCGTGCCGCCGATGGCCAGCGTAAGATTGTTGGTGCCGGTTGGATATTGAATTGCATTGCCGATGGTGTGCGGGCCCCCGGAAGCAAACAGCCAGCCGGTGCCGGTGGTGCTGGTGGTGGAATCCACCGTCAACAGCAGCGGTCCGGTGCCCAGGGGGCTGGTGGCAGGCGCGCCCGCCGGGCCGGTGGAATCAGCGCCCAAACCAATGGCGCCGGAGGCCAGCAGGGTGCCGCCGGCGAAGGTATTGGCGCCGTTGAGATATGTGATGGCGCTTTTTGCCATCAGCGCGCCGGGGCCGGAGATCACGCCGTTGTAGGTCTGACTGCCGCTGGGCTGATAAAACGCCCAGAGGAAATTGGGGTCGCCATCAGCGCCCAGGACAAGATTGCCGTTATAGACTGTATTCACGCCTGCAGCCCGGATGCGCGTGGCGGTTGTGCCGATGCCATTGACGCTGTGGTTCAAGGTCAATGTTTTGCCAGTCGTGCCGGATAAATTGCCGTTCAGGACCACGCCGTAGGCGGCGTTCGTTGCATCCACAATGATCGTGAAGTCGTCCGCCACAACCAAGTCATTGGCGATGCCAGTGCTGGAGCTGGCGGTGGGAATGATTTCCATCTGGCCGCCGGCTTGGGCAAAAGTAATCGGGCCGGTGCCCAAACCATTGAGATTTCCGAGTCGAAGATAGGCGTTGGCGTTGCTGATGATTGTCCCGCCGCTGAACGTGTTGGCGTTGTTGATGGTGAATAAACCACTCCCGGAATAGAGCAAATAGCCCGGTCCGGCAAAACTGCCGCTGCCTTGAAACGTGTAAAAGGAACTGGTGTGGCTCACCGTGACGGAAGCGGCGCTCAAATAGGGGCCGTTCAACGTCACGCTGCCGCCGCCGCCGATGTCGTTGAATGTGACGGGATCGCCGAAATTGAAGTAAAGACCGCTGTTATAGTTGGTGTCCAGCCAACTGGGGCTGGTGTTCAAATCCCACGGCCCACTCCCGGAATAAATTAAGTTGGTTGCCGGAATCAGCGTCAGTGAATTGGTGACGGAATTCGTGCTGTAACCACCGGCGCCCGAAACGGTGACGTAATAGCCATTGGCGGCCGAGGCCACATCCGCCGGACCGGCTGGAGAAATCACCAGCATGGGGCTGGTCGCGCCGGAAATGTTGCCACCGTCAAGGAGATTAGTTCCATGGCGATGCCATTGGTAAGTCATGTCGAAGCCGTTGGCGGCGACGACGAACGCACACGAGCCATTCGTGGCCACGATGACCGGCAACGGCTGTGTCGTAATGGTTGGCGGGCTGGAGATTGCGGTCACGGACCCGGAAACCGTGATGGAAGAAATGTCAATGGTGGTTGGCTGGTTGGCGGTTTCGCGCCAGCCGATGGCCAGGCCGTCAAATCCGCTGGTGAGATAAGTGGCATTGGTGGCGATGCCGCCAAACTGCGTCAGCAGTGCCCCGTTGGTGTCCGCCCCGGAATAAAGCGCGTTGGTAATGGCCAGGCTGTTGGCGCCGTTCAACGTGATAGTGAGCACTTCCGTGTAAGTTCCGCCATTGACAAGCGTCACAGCAGACGTGACCGTGGAACCGACGGTGGTTGCACCCGAATAGCTGGAGCTTCCACTGCCGCTGGTCACCAGGTCCTGGTTTCGATTGTTGCCCGTGTCATTCGATCCCGTCTGCGCCGGGCGTGTCATGATACGGTTGGCATTGCCGCTGTATTCAATCTGTCCGACGTAACCCTGCCAAATCTGCACGCCGCCTGTGGCGTAACTGGTGTTGCCCGAAGTTGCTGTGGCATACAACCCTCCCGCCACCGGGTGGCTTCCCCCGCTATTATACAAGCCGAATCCAAAAAGTGTATTGTTAGCCGCAAGCAGCCCTGCCGTATTCGTGAAAACGACCGTTAACTGGACGTAATCCCCGACCTGGGTCAGCACGATGGCGTTGGTTGTGAATACCGCTTGAACCTCGATGTTCCCGCTGGTCGTTGCCGCTATGCCGAACTTCAGGTCATGGGGCTTCAGCGACGGCGCGGGGCTCCAATTTTTGGAAGAAACCAGTTGGTAGGCAGCGGAATTCGTGGTGGGATAGGCCGGTGTTTGGTTGGTGAGCGTACTGCCGGCAGTAAAATCATCGCTGAAAAAAGTTGTTTGCGCCATTGCCGGCAACGTCGCAAAGGCCGTCAACAACACAAGCACGAACAGAACGCGGAGGATTTTTTTCATGGAATTTGAGGTGATGATGGTTGGTTTGATCTCCGACAAATTGCTGCTTCTTCCACCCGGCGCGCCTTGCAATCAAGGCTGGAATCCATTGACGATAATGCGGAACGCTTGCGGGTCGTTGCCCGGTCCCGATCCATTGCCGGAATTCGGGTCCCACAAGTTTGGATCAAACGGCAAATAAGACCCTTTTTTGTCATTTCCCCGAACGCTTACGAACTTCACATGGCCGTCGCCAAAAAGCACATTCACTCCCGCCGATTTGGTGCCGGTCTTGTGGTTGAGATTGGCATACTTGAGTAAATTGTCCACCGACATGCTTTTGGCTGGATCAATCGCCGACGTTTTGGGCGGACGCACCACGGAAATTGGCTTCTCCGGTGGGTCACCGGCGTGCGGGCTGGTGAAGGTGATGGTTTGATAGGTGATCGCCGGCACGGTGAACGTGCCATAGCTGCCCGAAATCGTTTCCGTCGCCTTGGCCTGCGGATAATAGTTGTAGCTACAACGGACGTATGGGTTGGCGCCGGGGAATTTCGTGGGAAAATCCGGGGGAATGGCCGGCCACGGCCAGCCGGGTTCATTGTAAGTGTCGTAGATGTATTGGCCGTCCTTAAGCGCCGGACAATAAAAAGTCTGGCCGTTCGGAATTGCCTTGGTGAAAAAGAGCGTGCCGAAACCATAAGGTCCCTCGGTGATGGTTCCGGTCGCGACATCCTGCCCACTGCCGGTATAGCGGCACGCCTCATAACCTTCCCATGGATTTCCGCCGGATTTCCAACCCGATGCAGGAAAATAATCGCTGTTGTCGCTGGAATATACAAAGAGGCCGACGCCGATTTGTTTCAGGTTGTTCATACAGGCTACGCGCATGGCCTTTTGCTTCGCCGCCGCCAGCGCCGGCAACAGCATGGCCGCCAGGATGGCGATGATGGCAATCACCACCAACAGTTCAATCAGGGTAAATCCCGCGCGCTGACGGTTGGCGTTCTCACCGGTGCCTCGGCAGCCGGACTTCAGGACAACAGCATTTTTTCTCATGGGCTCAATGCTGACAATAATCCCAAACCTCCCTCTGTCCACCCTGCATTTGTGCAAAGTGTCTTGAAAAAAAGGCACTGACCGGGCGAGGACGGTCTTTATTTCAAAGCCGCTTTGGACGAAGAGCGGCAGTCGGCTCCATGCCGGGTCGGAAGATTCAGGCCGCGGGAGGCAATGTCGCGACGGAAATGGGCGCCGTCGAAATGGATTTTTTCCACGGCGGCATAGGCGGCGGTTTGCGCGGCTTTCAGATCCCTGCCCAGCGCCGTTACGCCCAACACCCGGCCGCCGTGGGTGACAATTTGGCCGTTCTTCCATGCCGTGCCGGCGTGAAAAATTTTCACGCCCGGCAATTGGGCCGCGTCGTCCAGACCGGAAATGGGTTTTCCTTTTTCATAATTTCCCGGATAGCCGGCGCTGGCCATGACGACGCACAGGCTGGCTTGGGGTTTCCAGGTCAATTCGATTTTGTCCAAGGCTCCGTCCGCGCTGGCGTGAAGCAATTCCACCAGGTCATTTTCCAGCCGGGTCAGATAAACCTGCGTCTCCGGGTCGCCGAACCGTGCGTTGAATTCCAGCACGCGCGGACCGTCGCGCGTGAGCATGATGCCTGGATACAAAATGCCCCGGAAATCAATGCCCTCGGCGGCGCAGCCCTGCCGCCAGGGGGTGAGGATTTGTTCGCCGATTTTTTTTAATTCCGCGTCGCTGACAAACGGCGTGGGCGAATAGGCACCCATGCCGCCGGTGTTGGGGCCGCGATCGCCCTCCAGCGCGCGCTTGTGATCCTGTGCGGTTGGAAACAACTTGACGGTTTTGCCGTCGCAGAGTGCGTGCAGCGAAATCTCCACGCCATCGAGAAATTCCTGGATGACAATGCGGGCGCCTGCCGCGCCGAAACTTTTGGCGACAAGGATTTCGTCAATCGCCTTTTCCGCCTCGGCGAGGTTCGTGCAGATCAGCACGCCTTTGCCGAGCGCCAGGCCGTCGGCCTTCACCGCGCACCGGCCGCCGAGCGAAGCCGCGAATTGTTTGGCCGCCGCCGGTTCGGAGAAGGTTCCGGCCCGGGCAGTGGGAATGCCGTATTGCTCCATGAACCGTTGCGAAAAAACCTTGGACGACTCGAACTGAGCGGCCTGGCGATTCGGCCCCCAGATGCGCAGGCCGTGCTGCTGGAACAAATCCACGATGCCCAGCGCCAGCGGGTTGTCCGGCCCCACGACGGTAAAATCAATTTTCTTCTCCTGGGCGAAGGCGAGCAATCGGGGCAGATCTTCGGCGCCAATGTTGGCGCACTCCACCGGCGCGCCATTGGCCGGCAAACGTTCCTGCGCGATGCCGGCGTTGCCCGGGGCGCAAAAAATTCTTTTGGCGTGCGGCGATTGCGCCAGTTTCCAGACCAGGGCGTGTTCGCGTCCGCCCGAACCGACAACGAGAATTTTCATCTATACCACCCGCGCCTTGCCATTGCCCTTGACAACTTCGCCGATGAGCCAGGCGGCGTGGTTCCGGGCGCGGATGAATTTCAAAATCGCATCCGCCTTTTCCGCCGCCACCATCGCCACAAATCCGATGCCCATGTTGAACACCTGATACAATTCCGCTTCCGGCACACCGCCTTTTTCGGCGAGGATCCGGAAAAGCGGCGGCACCTCCCACGAACCTTTGCGGATGACCACGTCGCAATTTTTCGGCAGCACGCGCGGGATGTTGTCCACAAAGCCGCCGCCGGTGATGTGGGCAAAAGCCTTGACGGTGGCCGCGCGCGGCGAGCGGGCCGCAGCCGGCGGGAAACGCTGGAGCAGTTTCTGAACAAGCGGGCCGTAACTGAGGTGCACCTTCAACAGCTCCCGGCCGATCGTATTTTGCAGTTCGGCAAGGTAGCTGTCCGGCCGCAAGCCCATCTGCTCGAAGAAAATCTTCCGCGCCAGCGAATAGCCGTTGGTATGCAGACCGCTGGAGGCGATGCCGATGACGGCGTCGCCGCGCCGGATGGATTTGCGGCCGTCGAGAATCCGGGATTTTTCCACCACGCCGACGATGGTGCCGCACACGTCGTATTCGCCGGGCTGGTAAAAGCCGGGCATTTGGGCCGTCTCGCCGCCGATGAGGGCGCAGCGGTTTTCCGCGCAGGCGCGGGCGAAGCCGTTGATGATTTCGGTGAAGACGCGCGGTTCCAATTTGCCGGTGGCGAGGTAATCGAGGAAAAACAGCGGCTCGGCGCCGAGTACGGCGATGTCGTTGACGCAATGATTGACCAGGTCGGCGCCGATGGTGTCGTGCTGGTCCATCGCAAAGGCGATTTTGAGTTTGGTGCCCACGCCGTCCACGGAGGAGACCAGCACCGGCTGACGGTATTTGCTGACGTCCAGGGCGAAGAGGCCGCCGAAGCCGCCAACCCGGCCGAGGACTTCGCGACGGCGCGTCGAGGCGAGCAATTGCGGCAGCGCGGCCTTGACCTGGTTGCCCAGGTCAATGTCCACGCCGGCAGCGGCGTAGGCTTTCTGTTTCATGCGGCGGAGATTAAACCGGCAAAGGGAGCCGCGAGCCAGAAAATTTCATGAGGTGAAGGGCAACCCGGCGATGCGGGCCGGGCTTTCGCCGGAAGCCGTGTGCAAAATCAATTCCCTTCCCGCCCGGCTGACGTGGCGGCGGACGCAACCCAGGGCGATGTTTCCGAACACCGGCGAAGCCGCCGCGCTGGTGACCTGGCCGATTTCCTGGCCGCCGAAAAACAGTTTGTCTCCGCGCGCCGGCAGAGCTTTCAACGAGTCGGCCAGCCTGAGGCCACACAGTTGGCGGTTCACGTGGCCGAAGGTGTGCAGGCGGTTGAGGATTTCCTGGCCGATGTAGCAGCCTTTGCGGTAACTCACGGCGCGGGCTTCGATGCCGCATTCCTGGGGGAACGTCGTTTCATCCATGTCGGCGCCGAAGCGCGGAATGCCGGCTTCGATCCGCGCTGTTTCCAGGGCCGTCCAGCCGCAGGCGCGTCCGCCAACAGTTCTTGCGGCGGCGATCAAGCGATCAGCGACCGCGCTGAGCGAATGGTTCGGAACAAACAGATCGAAGCCTGTCGGCTCGCCCGGCCGCCCGCCCCAGCCGCTCAACCGCGCATGGCTCGCCAAATAAATTTCGCCAAGGGTGGCGTCAGCAATGTGCACGATGGCCAGGCCGCCCGGTTGCTCCGCGGGGGCGTGTGGCAGTGCGTCCCGGGCCATCAAACCGAGCGCGATGACCACTTCCGCCGCCCTGGGCCCCTGCACGCTCAACAGGCCGTAGTGCGGCGCGACATTCACCACCCGCACGTCGTCGGCGACGATGAATTTTTCCAGGCGCGCGGAAATTTTTTCAGCCAGGCCGGGTTCAAAATCCAGCAGTATTTCCTCCGACAGAACAAAAAGGTTCAGGTCGCTCTCCATTTTGCCTTTGTGGGTGGTCAGGGCGGCGTAGCAGCCTTGGCCGGGGCGGAGCCGGTTCACGTCGTTGGTGACCTGACCGTGGAGAAACCGGACCCGGTCGTTGCCCACCAGGCAAAGGCGCGAGCGAAAGCTCAAATCCAGCACCCCGGCGGTTTGGCGCAGGGCGGCGTGTTCCGCGCGCCAATCGCCGTAATCGGCCACCACTTCTTGGCCGCCGAGTTCGGCGAATGACGCGCCGAGTCGGCGATGAAATTCGTGCAGCGTCCCGGGGCTCATCGCGGATAAAATACTGTCGCTGGCCGGGCGCGCAAACGGGAATCGCATTGCCTCACTGGCTGGTTCCGGCCAAATTGTCCGCCTATGAAACTGGACGCGCTGTATTCCGAATTGACGCTGAAAACGAAGGCCAAGCTGGTGTTGATCGTGCTGGACGGTCTGGGGGATCTGGCCACGCAGGAACAAAATTATCTGACGCCGCTGGAAGCGGCCACGACGCCGCATCTGGATCGGCTCGCCAAAAACTCGGCGCAGGGCCGGATGATTCCCGTCGCGCCGGGCATCACCCCCGGCAGCGGGCCGGGGCACCTGGCGCTGTTCGGCTACGACCCCCTGGAGTTTCAGGTGGGCCGCGGCGTGATCGAAGCGCTCGGCCTGGGCATGGAATTGAAACCCGGCGACGTCTGCGCCCGCGCCAATTTCGCCACGCTCGACGAACGGGGGATCGTTACTGACCGCCGCGCCGGGCGCATCCCGACGGAGACCTGCGAGAAACTGGTTGCCCTGCTTTCGGCAAAAATTAAAAAAATCGGCGACGCGGAAATTCTCATCAAAGCCGGCAAGGAACATCGCTTCGTCGTTGTGTTCCGCGGGCCAGGGCTTGAGGGGCCGTTGACGGACGCCGATCCGAACCGGGAGGGTTTTCCGATTCCGCCGGTTCATCCCCGCGACGAAACCAACGCCGGCCAGAAAAAAATGGCGGCGCTGGTGGCGGAATTTTACAAGCTGGCCTTGCCGATTCTGAAGAACGAGAAGCCGGCCAACGGTTTTCTCATGCGCGGCATTGCGCATCAGCCGCACATTCCGCGGTTCGAAGAGCGTTACCAGCTCCAACCGGCCTGCCTGGCGGTTTATCCGATGTACAAAGGCCTGGCGCAACTGGTCGGCATGAAAAAACTCGAAGGCTTCGCCACCATCGCCGAACAATTCGAACGTTACCTCGCCGAATACGACCACTTCGATTTCTTTTTCATCCACTACAAATACACCGACAAAGCCGGTGAGGACGGCAATTTCACGGCCAAGATGAATGCCATTCAGGAGTTCGACGCGGCGCTGCCCATTCTGCTGCGCAAAAAACCGGACGTGCTGGTGGTGACCGGCGACCATTCGACGCCCGTGGCCGTCAAGGGACATTCGTGGCATCCGCAGCCGGTGATGATTCATTCGGCGTTCAGCGGTTCGGACAAACTGGAGCGCTTCACCGAGACCGGCGCCAACCTCGGCTCGCTCGGCATCTTCGAGGCAAAATACCTCATTCGCCTCATGCAGGCACACGCGCGGATGTTCGACAAATTCGGCGCGTAAAGGAATTGATGGAGAACGGCCTGATGGATCTTGAAGTCGGCCCGCTCTCCGCCGCCCTCCAACCCAATCAGCCGTTGTGAATCTGCCCAACAAACTCACCGTATCGCGACTGGTGCTGACGGTGCTGTTTTTGTGGGCGCTGTTTTCGCCGTGGCCCTGGCATCACACGCTGGCGCTGGTGTTGTTCAACGCCGCCGGGCTGACGGATTTTCTCGACGGCCGGCTCGCCCGCCAACGCGGCCTCATCACGAATTTTGGCATCCTGATGGATCCGCTGGCGGACAAAATCCTGACCTGCTCGGCGTTCATCGCGTTTGTCGAGAGCACGCACGAGAACGCCGCCGCCCCGGTCCGCGTGGCGGCGTGGATGGTCATCGTCATCGTCGCCCGCGAGCTGGCCATTACCGGTCTGCGGCTGCTGGCGGCATCAAAAAACCTCGTGCTGGCGGCGGAGAAATTCGGCAAGCACAAGACCGTGTCGCAAATCGTCGCCCTCAACGCGCTGCTGGTGCTGGATGCCTGCGGCGAATGGCCCGCGCCGCTGCAAAATTTTTTCCGGCCGTGGGTGCCCGCCTTCGCGGAGGTGATGCTGTGGGTGACGGTGGTGCTGACGGCGGCTTCCGGCGCCATTTATTTCTGGCGCAACGGAGCGTTGTTTCTGAAAGAGGCGTGAGGCCCCGCGCGGCGACGGGAAACCGGGCCGAAAAACAGCGGCAGCCAGGCCCGACGGCCGGGCGGCGTTTCCGCCGCGCCCCCTTCTCACGCTGCTTTGGCTGGCGCCGGTTTCCAATTCCGTTTGGGCGCCTTGACGACGAGTCCTTTTTTGATGGCGCTGGCCGCCACGCGGATATGGCGCACCTGGCCGTTGGGCAGAAGCGCCTTCACCCGCTGCAGATTTGGAAAGAACCGGCGCTTGGTGATGGCCGTGACGTGCGTGCCGATGCCGCCCTGCTTCTTGGGCTTGCCCGAACGCCAAATGATGCTGCCTTTCTGCGGCCGTTTGCCGGTCAATTCACAAATACGTGCCATAAAATACCTTCGTTGAAATACAGAAAGACATTCTATTTCCGTTTCATCAACATGGCAAGTTTTTTTAGGACACATAACCAGGGGCCATTGACTTTTGGGCCGAGACGACGGCTTGGGCGGGCAAAGCTGCCGAGGAGACGGCATCCACAAGAACAACGGAGGGATGAGTGAAGGGGCGAAAAGTTTTTCGTGTTCATCGCCGGCCTTTTGAGATTATCCTGCGGCAGATGAAATTGTCCTGGTTGTCCATCCTGCTGGGTGTTGGCATGGGATTGCCGCAGGTTTACGGCCTGTTCCGGCCGGAGCGGCTGGCGGCGGCGGCGCGGGGGTTTCCTCGCAATCTGCCGGTGGGCGTGGTGTTGATGCTGCTGGCCACGGCTTGGTTTGCCTGGAACGTCAACCGGGAACCCATCGCGGATTTTTCGGCGTTCAAACCGTGGATGCTGGCCGGGTTTGTGGCGGTGGGAATTTTGACGTGCCTTTTCGTACAGGATTTTTTGGCGGTGCGGGCACTGGCGGTGCTGCTGTTGTTGCTGGCGAAATTGATGGTGGACACGGGCCGGCCGCATTTGGGTCAGACGCCGTGGGTGCTGGTGATTCAACTTTGGGCTTATGTGTTTGTTGTGTTGGGACTGTGGTTCACCGTTACGCCATGGCGATTGCGCGATTTCATCCAGTGGGCCACGGCCAGTCCGGCGCGTGTGCGGATGTTGTGCGGGATCCGGCTGGCCTTTGCCGCCGTCATCACGGGCTTGGGGCTGACGGTGTTTCGGGCAATGTAAGGCGTTTTCAGCCATGAATCTGGCGGATTTCAGAAGGGATTACACGCGGGGCGAATTGCGGCGCGCCGATTTGAACGCCAATCCAATGGCGCAGTTTCAGAAATGGTTCGCCCAGGCGGCGGGCGAGGCGTCCGGCGGCCGCTGGCGGAAAATCGGCATTGCGCTTTTCAAGTTGGGACAGGCCCTGCTCGGCCGTTCGTCGGCGGATGCCAATGCCATGGTGCTAGCCACGGTGGATAAAAACGGCGTTCCTTCGGCGCGCACCGTGTTGCTCAAAGGCGCGGATGAACGCGGCTTTGTCTTTTACACCAATTACGAAAGCCGCAAGGCCCTGGAATTGGCGGACAACCCCCACGCGGCCTTGACTTTTTACTGGCCGGAACTGGAGCGGCAGGTGTGTGTGGCCGGCACGGTGGAGAAGATTTCCCGTCAAGAATCCGAGGCCTATTTCAAGACCCGCCCGCGCGGCAGCCAACTGGCCGCCTGGGCGTCCAATCAGCGTGATGTGGTCCCCGACCGGGCCGCCCTGGAGGCGAAGTGGAAGGCCATGGCGGCGAAATTTCCAGGCCCGGTCCCGTTGCCGCCCAACTGGGGCGGATTCGTGCTCAGACCGGAGCGGATCGAATTCTGGCAGGGCCGGCCGAATCGCTTGCATGACCGCTTCCAATATACGCGGCAACCGGACGGTTCCTGGAAACAGGAGCGGCTCGCGCCCTGAGTGCCGGAGACGGGCGTCAAAAGTTGAAGCCCAGTGAAGAGCGGAGTTCGAACTGGTTCGGCTCCACGCCCGGCGATAATTCAGTGTCGTAACGGTCAATCACCGTGAGGTTCCAGGAAAAATGCTCCCAAAACCCGTAGCTCAAGGTGGAGGTGAAATCATTGCGGTACTGGCCCAGGTTTTCCAGGTCGGGATAAAATTGCAGTTCCTCGGTCAGCTTGAGATTTTTGCCCAGCTTCCAGGTGAAATTCTCGGCCAGCCGCAGGTAAAACGTTTCCAGGTTGGGGGCGTTGCTGCGGTGTTGCACTTCGTAGCTCAAACCCGCCTCGCCGTCCAGTGCGAAGTTCGTCAGTTGCAGCACGTGCATGCCGGCGCCCGGTCCGAATTGATACTTCAAATCAATCTTCTGCACTTCGTCGTACCCCACGCCTTCGAGGGCGTAGGCGTAGTATTTGTTCCAAATGTCAAAGTCGCTTTTATTGCTGCCATAGGCGCGATTGGCGGATTCTTCGCCATCGGTTCGCTGATATTCCCCGTTGGCCTGTACCGTGTTTCGGAAAAATTTTTTCGGGTTGGATTTGTAAGGCAGGATATAGGTCAACTGTCCATCCCCGGAGTAACTCTGCTGGTCTGTAGTGCCAAAAATGGCGTCCATGCCCACGTTAACCTGGCCGTGCCACGTGCCGTGAGATTTTTGGGGGGCCTTGGCCGTGGGTTTAACGGCGGCGACAGCGGGAGACGGTTTGTTTGGCGACAGCACCGGGGCGGGGGGTGCGGCGTTGGTAGCGGTCGTGGTTGGCTCGCGTTTGGCGATTTCGGTCAACGGAATGGAAAGCGTCCCGGCCCAGGCATTGGAAAGGACCACTTGATTGGTGCTTTCGGAAACGATCACGCCGCTGACCTGGTCGCCGCCTTTGAGATGTAAAATGACCGTCTGTGCCGCCAAGGCTCCAGATGGCGCGCAAGCCGCAAACAGCATCGTCGCCAGCAACCACCACGTCAGGTGCGGACACACTCGAAACATCGGGCTAATCATCATAACGAATTGCTCGGATGAAGGTTGGAGGGGGCGTTCGGCTTAGTTGGGTTCAATAATTCGGCTCCGGCAGCGTGCGCCAGGATTGCACGACGCCGTTGGCAAAAACAATTTCAGCGCGGACGTAGCTGCGCGGCTCGTAATCGTGTTCCAGATGAGGAAAACGTCGTCCCACCCAGTACCGCGTTTCCTCCAAAAACGCGCCGCGATAGACCCAGGTGGTGAATTCACCATTTTGATTGCCGCTTTGCAGCACTTCATCAGGTTTCCCCCAGGCGATGTAAACGGCGTCAGGCGTCATGCCCACGGCAATCCGCCCCTGATTGACCAGCGCCTTGACTTCGGGAGAAAAGGAGGCATAGGCCGCGGCGCGTTCCTGTTCACGCGATTGGATGGTGCTGGTGGTGGCGCAGCCGGCCAGCAACAGCAGCGCCGGCAACAGAAAAAGTTTGGATTTCATAAGTTTCATTGTGTTGAGCGCGCCCTGGCTTTGCCACGCTCCTCTTTTAGCCAGACGGAGGCGAGGGACCAAAGTTACAGCAGAAGGGCGGTTCGAGACAACACCGCTCCTCTGCGCCGCGCCAATTGCGTCGGTGGGGCGCCCGCCAGGGCAGGCCGGACGATAATTTTCATGGTGCTTGCTGCCGACAACCCGTTTCGGGATGAGGAACCGATCGGCAGAAGCCCCGTTTCCAGCTCCTTTTGGTGGAATCCGGATATGGGAATTTAACGCAAACCCGCTGCCGGGCAAGCGGCGAGTTGAAAAAATTTGAAAAATTTTCCGGGGTTTATTTGCCCGGCGCGGCTTCTTGCCCGGCGGCGTCTTCCTTTTCCTCGCCGATGACCGGCGCGATGGCCTGCAATTTGTCTCCGGCCTCCAAGGTGACGAGCTTGACGCCCTGGGTGTTGCGCCCGGCTTCGCGGATGTCGGCTACGCGCGTGCGGACCATCTGGCCTTTGAAGGTGATGAGCATGATTTCGTCATTCTCGCGCACGGTCAACGCCCCCACCGCTGCACCGGTTTTTTCGGTGGTCTTCATGGTGATGATGCCTTTGCCGCCGCGGGATTGGACGCGGTATTCATCGAAGGGCGTGCGTTTGCCGATGCCATTTTCGCCGGCCACCAACAGGGTGGCGTCCGGCACTGCAATGGCCAGCGCCACCACGGCGTCGCCTTTTTCCAGATGGATGCCGCGCACGCCGGCGGCGGGCCGGCCCATGGGGCGCACGTCTTCCTCGTGAAAGCGGATGCTCATGCCGTCGCGCGTGATGAGGACCACTTCGTCGCGGCCGGTGGTGAGCTTGACGTCAATCAACACGTCGCCCGGTTCGATGCCGATGGCGATGATGCCGCCTTTGCGGACGTTGGCGAACTCCTTCAACTCCGTTTTCTTGACGGTGCCCTGCCGGGTGGCAAAGAAAAGGTAGCCGGGCTGTTCCCAGGTCACGTCGTTTTTGTTCGCGTCGGTCCGGGATTGAACGCGAATCAAGGCGGCGATGGTTTCGCCGGCTTTCAATTCCAGCAGGTTGGCGATGCTCCGCCCTTTGGCGGCGCGGCCCATGTCGGGGATTTCATGCACGCGCTCGACATACACGCGGCCGGTGTTCGTGAAGAACATCAGGTAATCATGCGTGCTGGCGGTGAACAGGTGTTCGATGAAATCCTTGTCCTCGTCGGTGGCGCCTTCCCGGGTGGTCATGCCGATGACGCCTTTGCCGCCGCGGCGCTGGGCGCGGTAGCTGGAAATGTTGGTGCGCTTGATCAGGCCGTTGTGCGTGAGGGTGATGATGACGCCTTCGTTGGCAATGAGGTCTTCGATGGCGATTTCGCCTTCGTCGGGGACCAGTTCGGTCTTGCGCGGCGTGGCGTATTTTTCCTTGATGGCCTTCAGCTCGGCCTTGATGAGGGCCATCACCCGTGCTTCCCTGGCGAGGATGTCCAGCAAATCCTTGATGCGTTCGAGCAATTCCTTGTATTCCGTCTCAACCTTGTCAATTTCCAGGCCGGTCAATTGGTAGAGTCGCAACTCCAGGATCGCATCTACCTGCCGCTCGGTCAGCGCGTAGCGGCCTTTCGTCAAACGCGCTTCGTTGCGGATGAAGACACCCCAGCGCTCGACCTGCTTTTGCGTCCACTCAAACGCGAGCAGTTTGACGCGCGCCTCCTCGCGAGTTTTGCTGCCGCGAATGATTTGGATGAATTCATCGAGATTGGCCAGCGCACAGAGGTAGCCTTCGAGAAGCTCCGCCCGTTCCTCGGCCTTTTGCAACTGAAACCGCGTGCGGCGCAACACCACTTCGCGCCGGTGCTCGATGTAGCAGGCGATGAGTTCCTTCAGGCCGAGTGTCTTGGGCCGGCCGTGGTCAATGGCCAGCATGTTGACGGCGAAACTCGTCTCCAGCGCCGTCTGTTTGAACAGGTTGTTGATGACCACCTTCGGGATGGCGTCGCGCTTGAGCTCGATCACCACGCGCGTGTGCTCGTCGGATTCATCCCGCGCATCGGTGATGTCCGTAAAGCCCGGGACTTTTTCGTTGACCAGTTCGGCGATGCGCTTGACCAGTTCGGCGCGATTGACGCCGTAGGGGATTTCCGTGATGACGATCTGCTGACGGCCGCCCTTGAGTTCCTCAATCCCCACCTTGCCGCGCACTTTGAGGCTGCCGCGCCCGGTTTCAAAATAACTTTTGATGCCCTCCAGCCCGCAAATCATGCAGCCGGTCGGAAAGTCCGGGCCTTTGATGTATTTCATCAGGCCCTTCAGCGAAATGGCCGGGTCGTCAATCTGGGCGCACACCGCGTCAATCACCTCGCCCAGATTGTGCGGCGGAATGTTGGTGGCCATGCCGACGGCGATACCGGTGCCGCCGTTGACCAGCAGATTCGGAAACGCCGCCGGAAAAACCGTCGGTTCGGTGCGGGTCTCGTCGTAATTCGGCACGAAATCCACCGTGTCCTGATCCATGTCCTCCATGAGCACCGCGCCCAACGGGGCCAGCCGCGCCTCGGTATAACGCATGGACGCCGGCGGGTCGCCTTCGACGGAGCCGAAATTGCCTTGACCATCCACCAGCCGTTCGCGCATGGCCCACGGCTGCGCCATGTGAACCAGCGTCGGGTAGATCGCCTGATCGCCGTGCGGATGGTAGTTGCCCATCGTTTCGCCGACGATCTTGGCGCACTTGAGATGCTTGCGGTTGGGCATCACGCCCAGCTCGTGCATGGCAAACAAAATCCGCCGCTGCGAGGGCTTCAGCCCATCCCGCGCGTCCGGCAAGGCGCGGGAAATGATCACCGACATCGAGTAGTCCAGAAACGAATTCTTGATTTCCTCGGCGACGTTGACCTTGGCGATTTTCTCGCCGGCGGCAAACAACGGCGTGTTGCTCACCGGCAAGTCATGGGAATCGTTTTTATCGGCCATAAGGTTTTTCTGTCGAAAAAATTAGATATCCAGGTTGCGCACGTTGAGCGCGTTGTCTTCGATGAACTGGCGCCGCGGCTCGACTTCTTCGCCCATCAGTTTGGTGAACATTTCCTCGGCTTCGACGGCGTCGGTCAGATCAATCCGCAGCAATTTCCGCCGGGCCGGGTCCATGGTGGTTTCAAACAATTCGCTGGGGTTCATTTCGCCAAGCCCCTTGAATCGTTTGATGGACAATCCCCGTTTGCCGACTTCCTTGACCGCCGAAAGAATCTCCGGAATGGAAAAGAGGGGGCGGACGATTTCGCGCTCGCCCTCACCCTCGTGCAGTTCAAACAGCGGCTGATCCTGCGCCGCGTAATGTTCCACGCTGAAGCCTTTTTTGGCCAGCTTGGCCAGCAATTCGGCAATGGCCTTGCTCTCGTGCAGTTCCACATGGTGCGCCCGTCGCGGCGAACCGTTTTTCTTTTCCAGGACCGTCCCCTCGCCTTCGTCTTCGGCACCGAACAATTTCAGATCGGGGTTTGCGGCGCCGAACCGGGCCAGTTCGTCCTCCGTGTGGAAATAATGCACCGTTTCCTGATTGCCTTCGCGCACCTTGACCAGATGCCGTGGCAGGTCGCCGGTCTTTTTGTGGCGGCGCTCGACGTATTCGGCAAAATCGCCGCCGTGGCGTTTGAGCGCCCGGGCGTATTTGTCGAGCGACTCCAGTAATTCGAGAATTTCGCCGAGCTGTTTTTGCGTCAATTCCTTTTTGTCGGCCAGATTCACCAGGCGCACCTCTTCGGTGCCCAGTTCAATCAAAATTTTATTCAGCCGCGCGTCGTCCTCCACGTATTCGACGCGTTTCTTGCGCGCGATTTGATACAGCGGCGGCTGGGCGATATACACAAAGCCCCGTTTGATCAGTTCCGGCATCTGCCGGTAAAAAAACGTCAACAGCAAGGTGCGAATGTGCGAGCCGTCCACGTCGGCATCGGTCATGATGATGATCTTGTGATAGCGGAGTTTTTCGAGATTGAACGCCCCCTCGCTTTCACCGTCGCCAATGCCCGTACCCACGGCGGTGATCATGGTGCGGATTTCCTCGTTGGCCAGCACCTTGTCCAGACGCGCCTTTTGAACATTAATCAATTTGCCGCGGATGGGCAGAATGGCCTGGAACTTCCGGTCGCGTCCCTGCTTGGCCGAGCCGCCGGCCGAATCGCCTTCTACAATGAACAATTCGGTATTGGCCGGGTCACGATCGGAGCAATCCGCCAGTTTGCCCGGCAAACCGCCGCCGGTGAGCGCCCCTTTGCGCACCGTTTCACGCGCCTTGCGCGCCGCTTCCCGCGCCCGCGCGGCCAGCAGCGCCTTCTCCACGATTTTTTTGGCCACGCCCGGATTGGCGTCGAAATGGGTCATCAACCCGTCGTACACAATGGACGAGACGATGCCGTCAATTTCCGTGTTGGCGAGTTTGACTTTGGTTTGCGCCTCAAAACGCGGGTTGGGCAGCTTGACGCTCAAGACGCAGACCAGACCTTCGCGCACGTCGTCGCCGGAAATCGCCGGGTCCTTTTCCTTCAGCAAATTGTTCTGTCGGGCGTATTGGTTGATGGCGCGCGTCAGGGCCGAACGGAAGCCGGTCAGGTGCGTGCCGCCTTCGGGGTTGGGGATGGAATTGGCAAAGCAAAGGATTTGGTCGCTGTAACTCTCGGTGTATTGCAACACGCAATCCACAAACACCTCCTCGTCGCGGCCATCCACCTTGCTTTGCCGTTTGCCCGCCAGGACGATCGGTTTGGGGTGGAGGGGTTGTTTGCTTTTGGCCAGTTGCCGCACGAATTGTTCGATGCCGTCGCGGTAGAAAAAGGTCTCGGTTCTTTCATCGCGCTCGTCCTTGAGCACAATTTCAATGCCCGGATTCAGGAAGGCCAGTTCCCGGAGGCGGTTGGCCAGGATGTCAAATTTGAACTCCGTCGTGAGCGTGAAAATTTCCGGATCCGGCTTGAAGGTGATCAGCGTGCCGGTTTTTTTGGATTTGCCGATGACTTCGAGTTTTTGCGTCGTCTTGCCGCGGGCGAATTCCATGGAATAGACCTTTTCGTCGCGCGAGACCTCCACCTTGAACCATTCCGAAAGGGCGTTGACGCATTTGGCACCCACGCCGTGCAGACCCCCGGAATATTTGTAGGCGCCCTGGCCGAACTTGCCGCCGGCATGCAAATTGGTCAGCACCAATTCCACCGCCGGCATTTTCCACTTGGGGTGAATGTCCACCGGAATGCCCCGTCCGTCATCGCGAATGGACACCGAGCCGTCCACATGCACGGTGACTTCAATCTTGTTGCAATAGCCGGCCAGGTGCTCGTCAATCGAATTGTCCAGCACCTCAAAAACGCAATGGTGCAAGCCGCGCTCATCCAGCGAACCGATGTACATGTCGGGCCGCTTGCGCACCCCTTCCAAGCCCTCCAGCTTGTCAATTTTCGTCGCGTCGTATTTCTCGCCCACGCCGGTGGCCGACGGGTTTTCCACCATCAGCAGATCAGATTTTTTCGCCATAAACTCTCCAGAAAGCCCGTCTCCGGGCCTGACAACTCATCTGCCAAAATAGTATAAAAACGGCCTTTCCCACACAACGCCAAACTAAAGAAATTTTGGCCGAAAAACACCATTACTTGTGCGGATTTCCCCCGCCTGCCGGATATATTGGGGTAAGGGCCATTCATGCGGTTGCAATTCGTCTCGCTTTTTGTGCCGGCAAATTTTATGCTCGCGTGATGTCTTTGACCGAAAATTTGTTGCCGCATCCCGACCGGTTTGTGCGCCGGCACATCGGCCCGAATGCCGCGGAAACGCGCCAGATGCTTGCGCAGCTCGGCTTCAAAAATCTGGACGAGCTTATTGACGCCGCCATTCCGCAAAACATCCGGCTGCCGGGAAAATTAAACCTGCCCTCTGCAAAGTCGGAATGGGAAGCGTTGGCCGAATTGCGGAAAATCGCCGGCGAAAACCAGGTCTTCCGCTCGTTCATCGGGCTGGGCTATTACGACTGCATCACGCCGCCGGTCATCCAGCGGAACGTGCTGGAAAATCCCGGCTGGTACACGCAATACACGCCGTATCAGGCCGAAATTTCTCAGGGCCGGCTCGAAGCGCTGCTGAATTTCCAGACCCTGGTGGCCGATCTGACGGCGCTGGACATTGCCAACGCGTCGTTGCTGGATGAAGCCACCGCTTGCGCCGAGGCGATGATGATGAGCCATCGGCTCCAAAACGGCCGGAGCGGCGACTCGCGGGCGCGAAACGTGTTTTTCGTTTCCGAAACGTGCCATCCGCAAAGCATCGCCGTCGTCCAAACGCGCGCCCGGGCGCTGGGCATCGAAGTAGTGGTGGGCAACCCCGAAAATTTTCAATTCCGCGAAAATGTTTTCGGCGCGCTGGTGCAATATCCCGACACCTTTGGGGCGATTGACGATTATTCCGGTTTGGCCGAACAGGCCCACGCTGCCGGCGCATTGCTCACCGTGGCCACGGATCTGCTGGCGCTCACGCTCCTCAAACCACCGGGCGAGTTTGGCGCGGACATCGCCGTCGGCAGCGCGCAACGTTTTGGCGTGCCGCTCGGTTACGGCGGACCGCACGCGGCGTTTTTCGCCACCCGCGGCGAATTCAAGCGTCAGATGCCGGGGCGCCTGGTGGGGGTGTCCAAAGATTCGCGCGGCCGGCCGGCGTTGCGCCTGGCGCTGGGCACCCGCGAACAGCACATCCGCCGCGAAAAAGCCACCAGCAACATTTGCACCGCGCAGGCGCTGCTGGCCATTGCGGCGGCGTTCTATGCCTGCTATCACGGGCCGGACGGATTAAAAAAAATTGCCCAGCGGGTTCACACCCTGACGCGGCTCCTGGCCGCCGGCCTGGAAAGGCTCGGCCTTAAAATCGCCACCAAAAATTTCTTTGACACCCTTCGCGTGGAAGGGACGTCATCCGCCGCCATTCTCAACATCGCCCGGGCGCACCGCATGAATTTCCGCCCGATTGACGGAACGACGGTCGGCATTTCCCTGGACGAAACCACGCGCGTCGAAGAGGTGGAGGAAATCTGGCGGATTTTTAACGGTGACCGGGCCGTGGACTTTTCCATTGGCGAACTGAAGCCGAAAAACCCGGAATTTGAACCTCGTCGCTCGAAATTTCTTCAGCACCCGGTGTTCAATACTTACCACTCTGAAACCGAAATGCTCCGCTACCTCAAGCGGCTCGAATCCCGCGACCTGTCGCTGACCGGTTCGATGATTCCGCTGGGCTCGTGTACGATGAAGCTCAACGCCGCGGCGGAACTGATGCCGATTTCCTGGCCGGAGTTTGCAAAGATTCATCCGTTTGCGCCGCCGGAACAGACGCGCGGTTATCAGAAACTGTTCGCGCAACTGGAGGGCTGGCTGGCGGAAATCACCGGTTTGGCGGGCGTTTCCTTGCAGCCCAACGCCGGCTCGCAGGGCGAATACGCCGGCTTGCTCGTTATCCGCGCCTGGCATGAATCGCGCGGCGAGGGGCATCGCCGCGTTTGTCTGATCCCCACTTCCGCGCACGGCACCAATCCCGCCAGCGCCGCTATGGCCGGCATGAAAATCGTCGCCGTCGCCTGCGATGCGCAGGGCAACATTGACCTGGCCGATTTGCGCGCCAAAGCCCGGGCGCACCAGAATGAACTGGCTTGTCTGATGGTTACCTATCCCAGCACGCACGGCGTTTTTGAAGAAACCATTCGCGAGATTTGCGAAATCATCCACGCCTGCGGCGGACAGGTTTACATGGACGGCGCGAACATGAATGCGCAGGTCGGCCTCACCTCGCCGGGATTCATCGGCGCGGACGTGTGTCATTTGAATCTGCACAAGACGTTTTGCATTCCGCACGGCGGCGGCGGCCCCGGCGTCGGGCCAATCGCCGTGGCAAAGCATCTGCTCCCCTTTCTGCCGCGCCATCCCGCCCTGGATTGCCAGGCGCCCCTTTCCCATTCGCCATCCGCCATCGGCCCGGTTTCCGCCGCGCCCTGGGGCAGCGCCAGCCTGCTGCCGATTTCGTGGATGTATATTGTCCTGATGGGCGCCGACGGGCTGACGGAGGCGACCAAGTACGCCATCCTCAACGCCAATTACCTTGCCCGACGGCTGGAAAATTATTTTCCGACGCTTTACAAAAACCACGGTCTGGTGGCGCATGAATGCATTTTGGATTTGCGCGCCTTCCAACAGGTCACCGCCGAAGATGTCGCCAAGCGGCTCATGGATTACGGCTTTCACGCCCCCACGCTCTCCTGGCCCGTCGCCGGCACGCTGATGGTGGAACCCACCGAAAGCGAATCCAAAGCCGAGCTGGACCGTTTTTGCGAGGCGATGATTTCCATTCACGCGGAAATGACGGCGATCGAAAACGGTTCGACCGACGCCCAAAATAATCTGCTCAAAAACGCCCCGCACACCGCCGACCAGATCGCCGACGACCATTGGGACCGGCCTTATTCGCGCCAGCAAGCGGCGTTTCCGGCCCCGTGGCTGCACGAATACAAATTCTGGCCGCACGTCAGCCGCGTGGACAATGTCTTCGGCGACCGCCATCCGGTCTGCTCATGCGCGGGAATGGAAGATTACGCCTCGTCGGCATCCGGCCGTTGAAAATTCTGGTGCGGTCAGCGCCGGCTTTGAGAGACCAGCCTGTGTCCCCAGTGCCGGCGGCAGGGAATCCGGCCGGCAGGGCGTGACGTCGGGCTTCGGGATGGTTTTTTGAGGGCCGAGGCGGTATAATTTGGCTGTGCATCCGCGCACTGTTCTCCAAGCCTGGCGCCGATTGGTTTTGGCCGGGGTCGCGGCGGGAAACTTCTGGTGTGTCCCGGCGATGTTCCAAACGGCAGCCGCTTCGGATTATTTGGTGGACGATTGGGACACGGAGAAAGGCCTGCCCAGCAGCACGGTCACGGCTATCGCGCAGACGCCCGACGGTTATTTGTGGGTGGGCACTTACAACGGGCTGGCCCGCTTCGATGGCGAGCGCTTTGTCCTGTTCGATCCGGTCAATACCCCGGCGCTCACCCAGCCGCGTATTCAGGGATTGTATGTGGATGCCCGGGGCACGCTCTGGATCAATACCTTTCGCGGCGGGCTGACGTCCTGCCGCGCCGGCGTTTTCCGCAACGAATGGCCGGACCAGACGCAATTTGATCTGCACACCTCGCTGGCGTTTTCCACCTCCAACCAGGTCGTGTTCGTCACCCAATACGGCGAAGTGCTGCAACGTCCTCCGGCCTCAACCCACACCAACTGGAGTGTGTTCGAGCCGCCGCCCGGTTCGCGCCCCTTCTTCCAATGCGCCGACCGTCGCGGCCGATTGTGGTTTTTGACGCGCGCCGGCCGCCTGCTGCAATTTTACAACGGCGCCTTCGCCGAATTGCCCGACAACGGCGGCCTGGGCACCAATCGCGTGTACACCCTGGCTGCCGACGAGCGCGGCGTGGTCTGGGCCGGGGCGGAAAATGAAATCGCCCGCTGGGACGGCCACCATTTTGAAAATGTGACCCCGACCAACGACGAATCGAAAATCGAACCGACATTTTTGTTTCCCACGCGGTCGGGCGCGCTGTGGGTCCTGGACGGCGAACGGTTTCGGGAAATGAAAGGCCGTGCCTGGGTGGCCGAGGCCACCGAATGGCGCGGTTTGCTCGGCGCCGCCTCCGGCCGCGCCATGGGCGCGCACGAAGACCGCGAGGGCGGGCTGTGGTTTAATCATTACGGCAACGGCTTGTTTCACATTACCCCGACCGGAAAATTTCAGCGGCTGACCATGGCCAACGGTTTGCCCGGCGACCGCGTGGGCGCCTGGTTTCAGAGCGGCGAGGGAGGCATTTGGATCGGAGTGGATCACGGCGGGCTGGCTCGGTTGCGCGAACGACATTTCCATGTCATCGGCCCGGCCGAGGGGCTTCCGACGCGCACGGTGCTGGCAGTTTGCCAGGACGCCGCCGGCGCTGTGTGGCTGGGCACGGCCGGCGGCGGTTTATGTCGCTGGCAAAATGGAAAATTGACGGACTTCACCGTCGGCCCCAGCGCCTCGGCCAATTTCGTCTTTTCCATTTTCCCGCGGCCCGACGGCGGCCTCTGGCTGAGCGCGGGCGAAGGCGAGGATTTGTATGAATTCCGCGACGGCCACGTGCAGCGCGCGTCATGGGAAGTGCATGGTGTCAAGTCAATTTTGATGGATCGCGCCGGACGCACCTGGATCGGCACCAAAACCGGCCTGGCCGTCTGGGCGGGCGACATGCGGCGCATTTTCCAAACCACGCCCTCGGGCGTCCTGCCGGCGTTTCGCGCGCTGGCCGAGGCGCCGGACGGCACGGTGTGGGCCGGCGCCGACGACGGCGCGCTGTATCGTTGCACCACCAACGGCGTGCAACCCTTCCGCCCGAAGGATGCGCTGGCTGAGCAGCCGATTTATTCGCTGGTGGCCGAGGCCGACGGCACGGTATGGGCCGGCACCTTTCGCGGCGGGTTGTTGTGCTTTCGGGACGGGCAATTCACGCGATTCACGGCCCGGGAAGGCCTGCCGCTGGACGTCATCAGCCAGATGCTGGAGGACGGTCATGGCCGGCTCTGGCTGGGCACGCATCAGGGCATTTATTGCCTCTCCCGGTCCGATCTCGATGCCTGCGCCAACGGCAAGGTCCAGCGCGTGGATTACGTGACGTATGATCGCCTGGACGGTTTGCCGTCGCTGGAATTTTCCGACGGTTATCAGCCCGCCTGCTGGCGGGCGGCGGATGGGAAATTGTGGTGGACCACCCTGCGCGGAGCCGTCTGGTTTGAGCCGGGGGAATTGACGGCCAATTCCACACCGCCGCCGGTGCTCATCGAGGAATTACGTGTGGACGGCGAGCCGATCTCTTTGAACCGCGGCAAAATCATCGTGCCGCCGGGCCACAAGCAGTTTGAATTCCAGTTCACCGCGCTGAACTTTGACGCGCCGGACAAAACCCGTTTCCGTTACCGGCTCGACGGCGTGGATACCGATTGGGTGGACGCCGGCAATCAACGGACGGTGCGTTACGGACAATTGGCGCCGCGCCGCTACCGTTTCCATGTCATTGCCTGCAACAGCCGCGGGGCGTGGAATTGGCAGGGCGCCAGCATCCAGTTCACCGTCCAACCGTATTTTTACCAGACGGTATGGTTTCAGATTTCGACCGGTCTGGGCCTCTTGGCGGCCGTGGCGTTTGCCGTGCGCCGGCTCGTCACCCGCAAATACCGTCGCCGGCTCGCCCGGCTGGAACAGCAGCACGCCATTGAACGCGACCGCACCCGCATCGCCAAGGACATTCACGACGACATCGGCGCCGGCCTGACGCAAATTACCCTGCTGAGCGAATTGGCCCGGCGCGAACCGGAACAAACCGGCAAACACCTGGAGCGCATCTCCGCCGCCGCCCGCCAATTGACCCGCGCGATGGACGAAATTGTCTGGGCCGTGGATCCGCAGCACGACACCCTCAACGGCCTGATGGATTATATTTCGGCCTACGCCGAGGATTTTCTGCGCACCGCCGGCATCCGCTGCCGCATGGATTTGCCGGCAACCCTGCCGGCGGCGCGAGTGGACGCCGAATTGCGTTACAATTTGTTCCTCGCCCTCAAGGAAGCGTTGAACAATGTCGTCAAACATGCCGGCGCCACGGAAGTCTGGCTTCGCTTGCGCCTTGACGCGGCCGCCTTCACCCTGATTGTGCAGGACAATGGAAAAGGTTTGGCCGGCGAACCCCTCGCCCACCAGGAGGAAGCAGAGGCGGGCCTCGACAAAAAGCGCCGAGGCTCCGCCTCGCGCTCCGGGCCGTCCCCGACCGGCACCGACCGCCTGGCGGCCGGTTTGGGTCTGGTCAATCTGGAAAAACGCCTGGCGGCTGTGGGCGGGCGTTGCGCCGTTTACAGCGATGCCGGCCGGGGCACCCGCGTGGAAATGACCGTGCGCTTGAAATACGACGCATCGCCAATTGTGGCGATGGGCGGAAATGGCGAGACGGCGTAACTTTTTGACCATGAGCATCCCCAAAGTGGAAAGCCCGAAGGCGCAAAGCGATCGGTTCTCTGGTGCGCAATTGGGTTTTTGTTTGTCCATTTTTTTGCCGTCGGTTGTCCCCGTTGCGCCATGAAAATTTCCGTTTCCATCGTCGAAGACAATCCACAGGTGCGCTCCACCCTGGCGCGACTGATTGACGGTTCGCCCGGGTTTTGCTGTGTCAGCCGGCATGCGGATGCCGAGAGCGCCCTGGCGGAGATTCCCAAAATCAAGCCCGCGGTGGTATTGATGGACATCAACCTGCCTGGCGCCAGTGGCGTCGAGTGCGTGCGGCGGCTCAAGCCGCAATTGCCCCAGACGCAAATCATCATGCTCACCGTCTATCAAAACACCGAGAATATTTTCAACGCGCTGGCGGCGGGGGCCACCGGCTACCTGCTCAAGCAAACGCCGCCGGAGGAATTGTTGGAAGCCATCCGGGATGTGCACCAGGGCGGTTCGCCCATGAGCAGCCACATCGCGCGCAAAATCGTCCAATCCTTCCAACAACCGGCGCCGGCGGAGGCGCAAAACCTGACTCCGCGCGAAGCAGAGATTCTGGACTTGCTGGCTCAGGGCTTTCTCTACAAGGAAATTGCCGACAAAATCCAGGTCAGTTACGCCACCGTGCACACGCACATCCGGCACATTTACGAAAAATTGCATGTGCGCTCGCGCACCGAAGCCGTGGCCAAACATCTGGGCCGCCCGCGCCCGGACATGGCGCCGGTTCGATGAGTTTGCCGGCGTCGCCTGGTGCCGGCTCCTGCCTGATCCAACGCTTCCGGCCTCCCCCATCACCAGAATTGGCGATGGCAGGAACTCTTCAGGCGTCGCATAGTTGAGAACATGAAATCCTGTTGGATGAAAGACAGCGCGTCGTCGGTTTGCCCTCAATCCGGCGAACCATCCTCAAACCTCAAATTGTACGCCATGAAAACTCGAACTCCCGGTACCCTTCTGAAAGTATTCAAAGTCTTCGCCTCCGTCGGCCTGACAAGTGTGACCCTCTGTGGTCTGATGGGGTCGGCCCGCGCAGACGTTTGGACGTGGACCGGCGCCGCTACGCCTGATGCCCGGTGGGGCACGGCGGCAAACTGGCTGGATACCAACTCCCTGACCGGCGTACCGGCGGTGGGGGACAGTCTGATCTTCGCCGGCAACACCGGCGCCATCAACACCAACAACCTGGCCGCAGGCCTCGGGTTGGGCAGCATTACTTACAACACTTTTTCGTTTCTGAACGTCCCCACCGGCGCCAACAACCTCATCCTGACCAACGGCATTACCGACAATGATGGTTTCAACACCAACAACATTCCGATTTTGCTGGGCGCCAATCAGGGATTCACCAACAACGCCGCCGGTGCGCCGCTGGTCCTGGGCGGTACGCTCGACCTCAACGGCTTTGATCTGACGATCGGTGGCGGCGGCAATGTCTACTTGAACGGCGTGGTCAGCGGGAACGGCGGTGTGATCGTCAATGGCAGCGGCACCCTGCGGTTGGGCGCGGCCAACACCTTTACCCGCGGGGTGACCGTCAACAGCGGCACGGTGCAGATGGGCAATACCGGTGGCATTCCCAACGGGACGGCGGCAGGAGATTTCACCAACAACGGCACGCTGGATTTGAACGGCGTCGGCGCCACGGTCAACGGCCTTTATGGGAACGGCTTTGTGGATAACTTGAACGGCACGGGCACCTATATTTTGACCGTGGGGAATAACCCCACCAACTCCGCCGGCACATTTTCCGGCACCATTGAGAACAGCTCCGGTACGGTGGGCTTGACCAAGGTCAATACCAACACCCTCACGCTGACCGGTTTCAGCAGTTACACCGGCCCGACGCGCATTAATGCCGGCACCCTTGCCCTGGGGGCTTCCGCGGCGCTGGGTTCCGGTCCGCTCACCATTTCTCCCGGCGGCGTGCTGGATGTTTCGGCGTTTGGGTCTGGAGGCTATACGCCGCCGCAGCAGGACATCACCGCCGGCCGGCCTTCTGGATTTAACGGCGACATTGTTGGCACATTGAATTTGTTCAACAGCGGCAGGCTCTTTATCTACAATTCGGGCGAGGCCGGAACCCTGACCATTACCAACGGCAACCTGAACCTTTCCAGCGAGACCATTTTCTACGATCTGAACAGCGCCACCACCCCCGGCGGCGGCACTAACGATTTGCTCTACGTCACCGGCAACATCAATTTAAGCGGTCTCACCACGCTGGCGCTTAATCCCATGACCGGCACTTACGGCAACGGCACCTATACCCTCATGCTCGCCGGCGGAACACTTTCGGGCAGCGCCGCCAACGTCCAGGCCAGCGCCCTGCCACGCGGCATTTCCGCTACCTTCGGCACCACGGCCAACAGTTTGACCGTCACCGTCAGCGGCAGCGCCACGCCGGCCAACCTGGTCTGGAGCGGGGCCAACGGCGCCACCTGGGGTGTTCAGGATAACACCCAAAATTGGCTGAATAACGGAACCCCCGACAATTTCTACACCTTCGACAACGTCATTTTCGACGACACCGCCGCCAATCCGAACGTGACGGTGAGCCAGGCGGTAACGCCCGGTTCCATGACTTTCCGCAACACGGCGCTCACTTACAACTTCAACGGAGCAGGCATCGGCGGCAGTGGCGGTCTCACACAAAACGGCCTGGGCGCCATCGTTTTCGACAACCCCAATAACTTTACCGGCGACATCGTGATGAACTATGGCAACCTGGTTCTGAGCACTAATTTTCAATCCCCGGCCACGTCAACCGTCATTTACGTGGGCGTGCCGCCGGGCCGCATTGTCCTGGGCAACGCCGGCATTTTCCAGAACGACGATGCCAATGACACCATTCGCAACAGTTTCAAACTGGTTCTGAATCCGGGTGGCTCGTCGTTTGCCGAGCGCAACCGGCAATCGAGCAGTTCCATGATTGACACCATCGGCGGTATTACCCGCAACGTGGGCGGCACGATTGATTTCAACAACATCGGGCAGAAATCCGCCAGCCCGCAGGTCGGTCTGTTCATGACCAACGTGCCCACCGTCAACGGCATCATCGGCGGCTGGGCGACCTGGGCCGGCAACGACTGGGTGGTGCCGGGGAATACGGGCATTGGTTCGACGGCTTATGCTGCCTACCAAAATCAAGCGAATCCCGCGCTGTGGGGAGCGGCCAGCAACGTCGTGCTGACGGCCAATCCCTCCGCCAGCGTGAATACGGAAAGCATCAATTCGTTGAAACTCACCGGACCGGCAGCGGTGACCATTGGCGCGGGGCAGACCTTGACCTTGTCATCGGGCGGTCTGCTGGTGCCCGGCAACGCCGCCGGCGCTTCGTCCATCAGCGGTGGAACCTTGTTGGGCGCGCCCAATGCCGACTTGATCGTCATTCACAACAGCGCGGCCAACCCGCTCACCATCAGCTCGACGATCGCCGATAACGGCGGTCCTTCCTCGCTGACGAAAGCGGGTGTCGGCACGTTGATTTTAACC
>DASRCU010000094.1:0-21513 GCA_035652955.1 Verrucomicrobiia bacterium
AAGCCGTCAGCGGCGCCGGCGCCCGGGCCATGGAAGAATTAAAGCGGCAGATTGGCGAGATCGTTTCCGGCCGGCCTGTCACGCGGGAGGCGTTTCCACATCAAATCGCCTTCAACGTGCTGCCGCAGGTGGATCGGTTCCTGCCGAACGGTTACACTCGCGAAGAGATGAAAATGGAGAACGAAGGGCGAAAAATCATGCATCATCCCACCTTTCGCGCCAGTGTGACCTGCGTGCGGGTGCCGGTGTATCGTTCCCACTCGGTGGCCGTGAGCGCGGAATTCGAAAGGCCGGTGAGTCTGGAGGCCGCGCGCGAAGTCCTCCAAAAAGCGCCCGGATTGGACGTGGTGGACGAACCGGAGAACCAAAAATATCCCATGCCGCTGTTCACCAGCGAACGGGACAACTGCCAGGTGGGCCGTCTTCGCAAGGATTGCGCGCTGGACAACGGCCTGTGCTTTTGGGTCAGCGGCGACCAATTGCTCAAGGGCGCCGCGCTCAACGCCGTGCAGATTGCCGAGGAATTACTGCGCTGAGGTTGGCCCGGCGGCTTTTTTGATGGCAATGTAAGACTTCGGGATGACTCCCAGCAAACGTTCCGTGTAAATCTGGCAGTCGGGAAACAACATCCGCATCTCCCGCCTGGTGAGCAGACGGATGCTCTCAACCATTTCGTTGACCTGTTGGGCCGACGGCCGCTCCAGCCACCCGCGCGGCGTCGCCCAGCGAATGATTCTTCGCTGGATCGCCCTGGGCAACCAATGAACGAACGGCGCCAGATAATGCGGCTCGATGGGGCACGCAAAGGCCGGCGTTTGCACCCAAAGGGATTTGCCAACCCGGCGGATCTCCCTGGCAAAGGCCTGTTGCCGCTCCCACGATCCCACGTGCTCGATCACGCTGTTGGAAAAAGCGATGTCATAGCTCTGGTCCGCAAACGGCAACGCACAACCATCCCCCACAAACGTTCGAATGTGATACTCGGAAAAATCCCCCCCCCCCCGCTCTATCGGAAACACATTCAACGTGTCAATCCGGCCGAGAATCACCGGATGCTCCGTCCAAAATTCCGGGGCGCCGCCGACGTCGAGCAGGGATTGGGTGATTTGAGGGGAAAGCAGTCGGACGAAAAGAGCAAAACGCCGGCGTCTCCAGACCTTGAATATGCAGCGGTAGATGTGGTGAATGGAAAATCGCATGGTTGTTTCGGATTGCAGCGCCGCCGGCACCGCATCCTGCCTCTGGCTTGAGAAAAGTCAAGCGCCGGCGGCGGCGCCGACCGCCGCAAAAACTTGAAAAAAGTGCACTGTTCGACGACCTTGTGCACAGAATGCCCCGGAAACAGAAACGCGTGTTGATCGCCCTGGGCTGGTATGATTACCGGCTGCACCGCGGCATTGAAAAATATGCGCTGGAGCATCAGTGGCATCTTTCCGCCAATCTCGCCCGTGAAAAGGTCATTCCGTGGGGCTGGGAGGGCGATGGTATTCTCGCCTGGCTGGGGGCGGGCGACGACCTGGCGGAATTTGTCCGGCAGGCGCGCAAGCCCACGGTGGATTTCAGTTTTCGCCGGCCGCATCTGAAGTTCGCCCGGGTGCTTGAAGACCACGCCCACGCGGCTTCCCTGGTGGCGGAGCATTTTCTCTCGCGCGGTTTCCGGCACTTTGCCTTTTACAGCGACACCGACAACTGGTCTTACGAAGAGCGCGGCCAGGGATTCATTGAGGCCTTGAAACGTTCCGGCAACGAATGCATCTGGCTGCGCTGGCACAAAGCCCCCGAATACCGTGATGACCGCGAGCAATGGCAGCGCAAACGGCGCTGGCTGGTGACGCAATTGAAGGCGTTGCCCAAGCCGCTGGGCGTGTTCGCCGCCAACGACGACCAGGCGCTGGACGTGCTGGAATCCTGCGAAAGCGCCGGACTGGCCGTGCCCGAACAGGTGGCCATCGTCGGTGCCGAAAATTATCTCCTGGCTGCCGAGAGCATGCACACGCCCATTTCCAGTGTGGACACCAATCTGGAAACGCTCGGTTACCGCGGCGCGGCGTTGCTGGACGATTTGATGCGCGGGCGGAAGCCGCCGCGGGAACCGATTCGCGTGCCGGCGGCCGGGATCATCACCCGCAAGAGCAGCGATCTGCTGGCCATTGGACACAAGGGAGTGGCCAACAGTCTGCGGTTCATCTGGGAACATGCCCACCAGCCTATCAGCGTTAAAGACCTCGTGGAAGTGGCGGCGATGTCGCGGCGCGGGTTGCACAAGGCGTTTGTGGAAAACATCGGCCGCACGCCGGGCCAGGAATTGCAGCGCGTCCGCATCGAACGGGCCAAGCAGCTCCTGAGCCAGTCCGACCACAAAATCGAAGTGTTGGCCCGCATGTGCGGTTACCAAAATCCCAACAGCTTCTGCGTGGCCTTCAAGCAGGCCACCGGTCTCTCGCCCAAGCAATTCAGGGAGGGCCGGGTTCGTTGAATTGCCGAACGGGAAAATCTGCAGCCCTTCAACGCTTCAACACGCTTTGCAAATACCGGCCGGTGTAACTTTCCGCGCAGGCGGCGATTTTTTCCGGCGGACCTTCGGCCACGATCCGTCCGCCGCCGGCGCCGCCTTCGGGCCCCAGGTCAATAATCCAGTCTGCCGTCTTGATCACATCCAGGTTGTGTTCGATAACGACCAGGGTGTTGCCGGCGTCGCGCAATTTGAACAGCACCTCGAGCAATTTGGCGACGTCATGGAAATGCAGGCCGGTAGTCGGCTCGTCCAGAATGTAGAGCGTCCGGCCGGTGGCCTTGCGGGATAATTCGGCGGCCAGTTTCACGCGTTGCGCCTCGCCGCCGCTCAACGTCGTCGCCTGCTGCCCCAGATGAAGGTATCCCAGCCCGACCTCGGCCAGCGTCAGCAACGGCTCGTAAATTTTCGGAACGGCGCGGAAAAAATCCACCGCCTCGTCCACCGTCATGTCCAGCACGTCGGCGATGTTCTTGCCTTTGTAGGTGATTTCGAGGGTTTCGCGGTTGTAACGCCGTCCGCCGCAGGCTTCGCAGGTGACATACACTGGCGGCAGAAAATTCATTTCGATTTTCAACACGCCGTCGCCCTCGCATTTCTCGCAGCGGCCGCCCTTGACGTTGAAGCTGAAGCGGCCGGGCGCGTAGCCGCGGACCCTGGCTGCGGGCAGTTGGGCGAAGAGATCGCGGATGTGATTGAACATGCCGGTGTAGGTGGCCGGGTTGCTGCGCGGGGTGCGGCCGATGGGCGTCTGGTCAATCACAATGACTTTGTCGAGATTTTCAAATCCCTTGAGGGCGCGGTGGGCGCCGGGGATTTCCCGCGCGCCGTAGAATTTGCGGAAGAGGGCGCGCTGCAAAATGTCATTGACGAGCGTGCTTTTGCCCGAGCCGCTCACGCCGGTCACGCAGGTCAACGTGCCCAGCGGAAGGCGCACGTCTATGTTTTGCAGGTTGTTTTCGCGGCAACCGAGAATTTCCAGCCAGCCTTTTTCGGCGCTGGGCGCGCGGCGCTGCCGGGGAACCGGAATTTGCAGTTCACCGGTGAGGTATTTGGCGGTGAGCGAATGGGGGTTCTGCAGGACTTCCGGCAGTGTTCCAGCCGCAACCACCTGGCCGCCGTGAACGCCCGCGCCGGGGCCGAGGTCCACCAGATAATCCGCCTGGCGAATGGTATCGGCGTCGTGTTCCACGACGATGACGGTGTTGCCCAGGTCGCGCAATCCCTTGAGCGTGGCCAGCAGCCGGTCGTTGTCCCGCTGGTGCAGACCGATGCTCGGTTCGTCCAGCACGTAAAGCACGCCCACCAGCGCGGCACCGATTTGCGTGGCCAGCCGGATGCGCTGGGCTTCGCCGCCGGAGAGCGTGCCGCTTTCGCGGTCGAGCGTCAGGTAGCCCAGGCCGACGTTTTTGAGAAAGCCCAGCCGGGCGCGGATTTCCTTGATGATCTCGCGGGCGATTTTCTCCTCGAACTCGGTGAGTTTGAGGTGGGCGAAAAAGGCATCGGCCTGTTCCACCGAGAGCGCGCAGACATCCATGATGGACAGGCCGGGAATCTTCTGAGTTTTCAGTTTCGAGTTTTCGGTTTTCCGCTGCCGGAAGGCGGCCTCGGGAAGCTGGAAGTTTTCATCCGCTTCCAACGTCACGGCCAGGATTTCGGGTTTGAGCCGCTTGCCTTTGCAGGCGTCGCAGGGTTGCGGGCTTAAATACGGTTTGAGCCGGTCGCGGACGAATTCGCTTTCGCTTTCGGTGAACAGCCGTTCCAGGTTCGGCAGCACTCCCTCGAACGGGCGGCGGACGGTGTGCAGGCTGCCGGCACGCCAGAAACGAAAATTCACCTCGCCGTCGCCGGAGCCGTGCAGCAGGAGCTGCTTGAAATCGTCGGGCAGGTCCTTCCAGGGCGTCTGGAGGTCCACCTGGCAATGCGCGGCGACGGAGCGGAGCAGGGCTTTGTAGTAAATGTTCATCCGCTTGCCGGCGCGGCGCCACGGTTGGATGGCGGTTTCCAGCGGCGCGTCGGGGTCGGGTACCACCAGATGTTCGTCAAAAACCATTTTTTGGCCGAGGCCGTGGCAGACGGGGCAGGCGCCGGCGGGGGCGTTGAAGGAAAAATGCTTGGGGGTGGGCGGATCGAAACTTTTGCCCGTGGCCGGCGAACACATTTTGCTCGAATGAAGGGTCTCGATCCATTCCGAGTCGGCGGGGGCGGCCGGCCGTTCAGCGCGGCCGGCCGGCGCATCGGCCCTGCCGTCAGGCAATTGATGCAGCGTGAACATCACGCCGTCGCCCCAGCGCAGCGCCGTTTCCACCGAATCGGCCAGGCGCACGCGAATCTTGTCGTCAATTACCAGCCGGTCCACCACGGCTTCAATGTTGTGGAATTTTTTCTTATCCAGCTTGACGCGGCGGCTCGGATCGCCGAGTTCGATGAATTGCCCGTCCACACGGGCGCGGACGAAACCCTCGCGCGCCAGCCGCTCAAAAACGTCGCGAAACTCGCCCTTTTGCCGGCGGACAATCGGTGCCAGCAGCAGGACTTTGGTTTTCGGCGGCAGAGCGAGGATTTTGTCCACGATGTCGCCGGGGGTTTGCGCGGCGATGGGCACGCCGGTGTCGGGGCAATGGGGTTTGCCGATGTGCGCATAAAGCAGCCGCAGGTAATCGTAAATCTCCGTGGTGGTGGCGATGATGGACCGCGGGTTGCCGCCGGCGCTGCGCTGTTCGATGGCGATGGCCGGCGACAGGCCTTCAATAAAATCCACGTCCGGTTTCTGAAGTTGATCCAGAAACTGGCGCGCGTAGGCGGAGAGCGACTCGACGTATTTGCGCTGGCCCTCGGCATAGATGGTGTCGAAGGCCAGCGACGATTTGCCGCTGCCGCTCAGGCCGGTGATGACCACCAGCTTGTCACGCGGGATTTGCAGCGTGAGATTTTTGAGATTGTGCTCGCGCGCCCCGCCAATGCGTATGAATTCTTTGCTCATAAGCGCGAATTTCCCGTTCGCGTCAAATGAGCCAAGGTATTCAAAACCAGAGCGGAAGCCAAGAGAGCAATAGCGTGCCGCGGCAAAAAGCGCGCTCCGGCTTTCGGGTCACACGACATGGTCTTTCCGGAACGCCGGGCGGCGCCGATGTTGTTTGCCGCAGAGGAACAATCGGCTCTTGCCCAGCCCCGCCGACCGGTCTTTGCCCGTCAAAGCAAGGTGTGGAGACGATTTTCCGGTTCCACTCAATTTGCAAATTGACCCCGTGTTTGGGAGCTGCTAGGTTCCCCGTCCCATTCGAATTGTTATGGCAAAAATCTATCGCGACAACGACGCCGACCTCGGCGTGCTCCAAAACAAAACCCTCGCCGTGCTGGGCTTTGGTTCGCAGGGCCACGCCCACGCGCTCAATCTCAAGGACAGCGGCTGCCAGGTGATCATTGGCCTTTATGAAGGAAGCAAATCCATCCCCGTGGCAAAGGAGAAAGGATTTGAAGTGGTCAGCACCGCCGAAGCCGCCCGCCGCGCCGACGTGATTTTTGTTGCCTTGCCGGACACCAGGCAGCCGGCGGTTTATGAAAAAGACATCGCGCCCAATTTAAGTGCCGGCAAGACGCTGTTGTTCTCGCATGGCTTCTCGATTCATTTCCAGACCATTGTGCCGCCGAAAAATGTGAATGTCATCATGGTCGCGCCCAAAGGCCCCGGCCACATCGTCCGCCGCCAGTATGTCGAAGGCAAAGGCGTGCCCAGTCTGATTGCCGTCCATCAAAATCCGGGCAAGGATGCCAAGGCGATCGCGCTGGCCTGGGCCAAGGGCATCGGCGCCACGCGAGCGGGCGTGTTGCAGACGACGTTCAAGGAAGAGACCGAGACGGATTTGTTCGGCGAGCAATGCGTGCTCTGCGGCGGGTTGACGGCGCTGACGCTGGCCGGTTTTGAAACCCTTGTGGAAGCCGGTTACTCGCCGGAAATGGCCTACTTTGAGTGCCTGCACGAGTTGAAGCTGATCGTGGATTTGATGAACGAATCGGGCATCAGCGGCATGCGCTTCTCCATCTCCGAAACCGCCAAGTGGGGTGATGTGACCGTCGGCCCGAAAATCATTGATGCCAGTGTCAAGCGCCGGATGAAGGCCGCCCTCCAGGACATTCAGTCCGGCAAATTCGCCAAAGGCTGGATCGCCGAATATCAAAGCGGCTACAAAAAATACAACGCCTTGCTCAAACAGGGCGAAAAGCATCCCATCGAAAAAGTCGGCGCCCGACTGCGCGCCATGATGCCGTGGATGCCGAAACGCTCCATCAAAGGCGCCCAGGCAGCCTATTGATTGACGGTTCAAACCGGTCGCGCCGTGGAACGGAAATTGGCGGACAACCGACATCCTGCCGTTAAAAAAAGAGACCTGTTCTGCCGCGACAGCCTTCGGCTATGCCGGTGGGGAACGCGCGGCGTGCGTCTGCCCCCCTTCTAAATGAAAACGCCACTCTTTCAGAACAAAAGAGCCGCTTTCCTGAAAGCCGTGCCGCCCTGTCATTCCCAAAGAGGGCGCCGCCTTTCTGGAACAAAGCGCGGTTGGGTCTGAAAAGGCGCGGCGGCATTGCCGATTTTACTTCTGCGCCGATCCATGTTTAGCTGTGTGCGCCATGGCATTTCTCAACGAGCATTTTTTGAAACTGAAAGCCGGTTATCTCTTTCCCGAAATCGGCCGACGCGTCAAGGCGTTTTGCGAGGCGAATCCCGCCGCCGCTCCGCGACTCATTCGCTGCGGCATTGGCGACGTGACCGAACCACTGCCGCCGGCGGCCATCGCCGCGATGCATCGGGCGGTGGATGAGCTGGCGTCGCGGGAGACCTTCCACGGCTACGGTCCGGAGCAGGGCTACGAATGGTTGCGCGCCGCCATCGCCCGGAACGATTTTCGCGACCGCGGCCTGGAAGTGGCCGACGATGAGATTTTCGTCAGCGACGGCTCCAAATGCGATTGCGGCAACATTCTCGACATCCTCGGCGCCAAAAACAAAATCGCCATCAGCGATCCGGTCTATCCGGTCTATGTGGACACCAACGTCATGGCCGGTCACACCGGTCCGGCCAACGACGCCGGCGCTTACGCCCGGCTGGTTTATTTGCCGTGCCGGCCGGGCAACGGATTTGTTCCCGAACCGCCGAAGCGGCCGGTGGATGTGATCTATCTGTGCTCGCCGAACAATCCCACCGGCGCGGCGGCCACGCGCGGGCAACTCGAAGCGTGGGTCCATTATGCGTTGAAACACCAGGCCCTCATCCTGTTTGACGCCGCCTACGAGGCGTACATTACCGACCCGACTTTGCCGCATTCCATCTACGAAATTCCAGGCGCGCGTGAGTGCGCCATCGAATTCCGCAGCTTCTCGAAAAACGGGGGTTTTACCGGCGTGCGCTGCGCGTTCACGGTAGTGCCCCAATCGCTCCGCGCGCGGGACCGCGCTGGCAACCGGCATCCGCTGCATCCGCTCTGGTTGCGGCGCATGACGACCAAGTTCAACGGCGTCAGCTACATCACGCAGCGCGGCGCCGAGGCGTTGTATTCGCCGGAAGGCAAACGGCAGGTGCGCGCCCTGATCGAACACTATCTCGGCAACGCAAAAATTTTGCGTGAAGGCGTGGAGCGGGCCGGTCTGAAAGTGTTCGGCGGCGTGAACGCACCCTATCTTTGGGTGCGCGCCCCCCGGGGTCTCACAAGCTGGCAGGTCTTCGACAAAATTCTGCACCAGGCGCACGTGGTCGTCACGCCCGGCAGCGGCTTTGGAGCGCGGGGCGAGGGTTATTTCCGCCTCAGCGCCTTCAACAGCCGGGCCAATGCCGAGGAAGTCGCCCGCCGGCTGCAGGAATTGAAATGGTGAATTCAACGTTGCGAGGGGGACTGGATTTGTTATCCTGCAACCCCGTTTTTACGGAACGTTCAACCAAAGGGAATTTATGTCACAGCATCGCAGTCTGCGCGCGGCAGCCACCCTGGGTGGCAGGCGCAATGTCCTCAAACGTTTCGAGCGCGTCGAGTTGCTCAAAAAACGCGGCCAGTGGAAGGAAGGCGACCGCATCACCGGCCTGCGCAAGACCAAGCCCGAAGCGTAAGGACCGAGATTGAATCGTTGAATCGTCAATGGGGGAATGCTCACTCCTTTTGACGGGCAACTGTTCGACGGTCCGGCGGGATGAACAGCCGTCTGCAAAAATTTTTGGCCGAGGCGGGTGTGGCCTCGCGGCGCGCCGCCGAGCAGTTCATTCTGGACGGGCGCGTGGCGGTAAACGGACAGATTGTCCGGCGCCTGGGCACGAAAGTGGATCCGGCGCGCGACACCGTTGCCGTGGACGGCCGGGAAGTCCGCCCGCAGCGGAAGCTTTATCTGGCTTTGCACAAACCGCGCGGGTGTGTTTGTTCGCGCCGGGATGAACGGGGCCGGCCGACGATTTACGGGCTGTTGCCCCGCCAATGGCAAATGGTTTATTCGGCAGGCCGACTGGATTTCCACAGCGAAGGATTGATTTTTCTGACCAATGATGGACAATTCGCGCTGCGCCTGACCCATCCGCGCTACGGCGTCCGCAAGAAGTACGTGGCCACCGTGGACGGCAAAGTGGAACGCTCTGTGCTGGAGAAGTTCCTGCGGGGCATCTTTGACAGCGGCCAAAAGCTGCGGGCGCAAAGGGCGGTGCTGCTTTCCGCCGGCCGGTCGCAGAGCGTGGTGGAACTGGAGTTAAACGAAGGCAAAAATCACGAGGTGCGGCGGCTGTTCGCATCGCAGGGGTTGACGGTCAAAAAATTGGTGCGCACGCAAATTGGAACGGTCAAACTGGGCGAGTTGAAGCCCGGCCATTGGCGGGCATTGACAGAGACGGAGATTAAAACTTTACTTTCGCAAACATGAAAACGAATTGCTGGTTGATTTTGGGCGCGATGCTTACCTCGGGCGCCATGGCGCAAAACAACACCAATGCGCTGCCGGAAATACCCGCCCCGGTCACTTCCCCGGCCGCAGAAACCGCGCCGTCAACGCCGCCTCCCGCCGCCCAGCCGGCTGCGCGCGCCGTCAAACACCGCGCCCGGCCCGGCGCCGAACACCGCCGGCCCGCTTTGCACGAACCGACCGTGACCCTCACGCCGGGGCCGGCGGAAGTAATCGCCAGCCACCTCGCCGTTCGTGGCCAGGCCGGACTTCGCGGCGAGGTAATTGCGCATTTGAACCAGGGTGATACCGTCACGGTGCTCGACCAAATCAATCTGGCCAAACACGCGCCCGGCGAACCGGCCCAATGGGCCAGAATTGTTTATCCCGCCCCGCACGTGTGGGTTTTTGGCAAATACATTGACCCAACCAGCAAGACGGTCACTGCCCGGAAATTGAATCTTCGTGCCGGGCCCGGCGAAAATTACAGCGTCGTCGGCCTCCTGGAACAAGGCGCCACCGTCAATGAGGTTCAAACCAAGGGGAACTGGATGGAAATAGACGCGCCGTCAAACGCCTATGCCTTTGTTGCCGCCATGTATTTGAAACAAGCCCCTGCGCCCGCCGTAGCCGCCACGCCGCCACCGCCACCCCCGCCGCCGGTAACACCGCCCGCGCCGCCGCCGGTTCCGGAAACCCAGCCGGTGGTGACGGCGCCCCCCACGCCGCCGGCGGTGGAAACCACGCCGGCCTCCGCAACCGTCACGTTGCAGACCGAGTCCAACCCCGGTCCCCGCATGGCGACACGGGAAGGTGTGGTCCGCCACGTGGGCAGCCTCATTGCGCCGACGGCTTACGAATTGTATGACCCGGCCACCGACCAGAACATTGATTTTCTCTACACCACGAGCACCAACTTGGATTTTGGTCGTTACGTGGGAATGCGCATCATTGCCTCCGGCGAGGAAGGGCTGGCCAAGCGATGGCATGATATTCCGGTGCTGACCGTGGACAGTATTCAGGTGATTGATTCCAACGCCGTCCCGCGGAAGATTTATTACAGCCCGCGGGAACAGAAACTGCACTCCCGTTGAGCCGCGCCGCCATTATTGATGGACGCGCCATCGCCACCCGGTTGCTTGGTGAACTGGTGCCGCGTATCGCGGCGTTGAAGCAACGCGGCGTGACGCCGGGTCTGGCTTTCGTACGTGTCGGCGAAGACCCCGCTTCCAAGGTCTATGTGGGCCGTAAAGAAAAGGCTTGCGCCGAATTGGGCCTTTTTTCCGAAACGCACGTTCTGCCGGAAGCCGTCACCGAGGTGGAATTGCTGGCGCTGATTGCGCGCTTGAACGCCGATACCCGCCTGCACGGCATTCTTGTGCAGGCCCCGTTGCCCCGACACATTTCCGAGTCGAATGTTTATTCGGCCGTTTCGCCACACAAGGACGTGGACGGTTTTCATCCGGTGAACGTCGGCAAGCTGGTGCTGGGCGACACGACCGGCTTTCGCCCCTGCACGCCGGCAGGCATTGTGGAGCTGCTGGTTCGCTCCGGCGTCCGCACCGAGGGTGCCGAAGTGGTGATTCTGGGCCGCGGCAACATCGTGGGCAAACCCATGGCCGCCATGCTCTGCCAGAAAAGCCGGCACGCCAATGCCACCGTCACCCTCTGCCACTCCGCCACGCGCGACATCGCCGCGCATTGCCGGCGGGCGGACATTTTGATCGCGGCCATGGGCGCCGCCGAATTTGTCAAGGCAGAAATGGTTAAGCCCGGCGCGACGGTGATTGACGTCGGAGTCAATCGGGTCAGCGATCCCGGCGCGCCGAAAGGATCGCGGCTGGTGGGGGACGTGGATTTTGCCGGCGTCTCGCAGGTGGCCGGCCGGATCACGCCTAACCCCGGCGGCGTCGGCCCCATGACCATTGCCATGCTGATGGCCAACACCGTGCGGGCGGCGGAGCTGGCTTCGTTGAATCGTTGAATGGCAAACCGCCTTGAACCAGGGTTCAACACCGAAGCCCATGAATCCAACTCGTATCCTCCCCGATCTGCAATGCTCGCTGCTCTGCGAGGAAGTCCGCCAGGAAGCCAACGGCAATCTGCTGCTCATCGGCGTCATGAGTTTTCTCCGCGTGCCGCGGGTGCCAATCGTGGCGCCCCGCTTGTGCGTGTTCAATCGCTGGACGGCCGGCCTGGGGCGATTCAACGAAACCATTCGCATCATCGCGCCGGATCAGACCTCGGTGGTCAGCAAGGCGGAGACGAAGTTTGAATTGCGCGACCCCGCTCATTCGGCAACCGGCGTCATGATTTTCGGCAACGTCGAATTCAAAGTCGCCGGCGTGTATTTCATCGAAGTGATGGTGGATGAAGTAATGAAGTTGCGTTATCCGGTGCCCGTGCTGCATGTGCCCGTGCCCAATCCGAATCCGCCCCCGTCACCCGGCAATCAATGAAACTCTTTGGGATTTATGCAGCGGAAGGTGGGTCTCTTCAACTTCAACTGCCGCGGCTGCCGGTCGGATCAGACGGTGACCGGACGCCCGCAGAGCATCTCTACAGTAGCTTTTGGGAGCAAAGGTAGCGCGCCCCTGCCCACACCCTGGTGGGGTGACGGTTCCTTTGGGGAACGGCGGTTCCTTGGGGGAAGGTAAGGCGGCGCTGCGTCACCAGCGAGGATTTTATCTTCCCATCGTGTCGTCCCGCCGAACGCTGGATGGGTACCGGAAAAGGCTGGAGCCACCGGCCCGGCGGTCCGGCCATCCTCGTTGGCACGATGAGGTGTGTTCGATGAAGGTGGCCAGTTCGAGGGAAAGGCAAACTTGAGGCGCCATTCCACGGTTTAACGGTTTGGCGCTTTACGCTAATCTGCGCCCGATGAGCGCCTTTGCCGAAACGCCGTTTGCCTGGGAACCCTTCACGCCTCGCGGCGTGGCGGCTTTTGCGCACGCCCGGCTCGGCCGGCTTTTCCTCGTCCAACTCGTGGTGGCGATGCTAGCCGCCGCGTCGGTGATCTGGTTTCTGGATACCGGCTGTTTTCCGACGATTGGCGCGGCAATCCGTCAATTGCCCGAGACGGGTGAAATTCGCAACGGACGGTTGACCTGGTCCGGCCCCTCGCCGCAAGAGCTGGCCGAAGGAAAATTTCTGGCGTTCGACGTGGACCCGGAGCATTCGGGCCGCATTCGATCCCCCCGCGATGTGCAGATCGAGTTCGGCGCCGAATCGGTCCGCGTTTTTTCCTTGTTGGGATACGCGGATTTGGGGTATCCGCCGGCCTGGGGGGTGCCGTTCAATCGGCTGGACCTGGAACCGCTTTGGGGCGCATGGACGGCGGAGATTCTGTTCTTGGTCTTTGTCGCCACAGTCCTGATGCTGCTGGTGAGTTGGTGGCTGCTGGCCACGATTTATTTCCTGCCGGCGTGGCTGATTGGATTTTACGGGAATCGGGATTTGGATTGGTGCGCCAGTTGGAAATTATCCGCCGCGGCGCTGTTGCCGGGCGCGTTGTGGATGACGGCGGGGGTCTGGCTTTACGGTTCGGGATTGCTGAATCTGGTGGCGTTCGCGTTCGTGTTCGCGGCGCATTTTGTGGTGGCCTGGATTTATTTATTTTTGAGCCAGCCGTTCCTGCCACGCACCGAGGCGGCTCCGGTCAAGGGGAATCCGTTTCGCCCCCAACCGCCGGCATGAATTTTTCTCCGCCCTTTCACCAATTTGTAACTGACGCCCGTCCGGCCCCGTCGTTATCATTCCTTGATGAAGCGCATTTTTTTTCTGGCCCTTGGCGCGCTGGCTGCGCGGTGGAACGGCCCGTTGTTGGCGGCGCCGGAAGATTTCGACGCCACTACCGCCGTCGTCGGCCGGCGCGCCGGCGGTTTGGAAACGCCGGACAACCAATGGGTCACGCCGGCCGGCACGCTCGTCGAATTGCCCGGCGTGCGGCCCAACGCGCTGGCGCTCAGCCCGGATGGCCGATGGCTGGTGACTTCCGGGTTGAAACCCGAACTGCTCGTCCTGGATGCCGCCACCGGCCAAATTCGACAACGCGTGGCCTTTCCTCGAGGCGCCGAATCCCTCGGCCCCGTTTCCGAACTGATCCTGGGCGCCAACGACCAACCCAAGTTGAGTTTCACCGGTCTGACTTTTTCACCGGATGGCCGGCGGATTTATCTTTCCGATGTCAATGGCGATGTGAAAGTGTTTCGGGTCGGCGCGACGGGAACCGTTTCGCCGGAATTTTCCATTCCCTTGCCCCCGGCCGACAAACCGGGCCGCAAGGCGGAGGTTCCCACTGGAATTGCCGTTTCGCCGGACGGCAAGAAAATTTACGTGGCCGGCAACGTGGCCAACCGGCTCTTTGAACTGGACGCCGCCACGGGACGGGTTTTGCGCGCCTGGGACGTGGGCAACGCGCCGTACGATGTGGCGTTGTGCGGCGACAAAATCTACGTGAGCAACTGGGGCGGCCGCCGGCCCGATGCCCGCTGCCTGGTCGGTCCCATCGGGCGCAACGGCACGGTGCGGGTGGACGCCCGCTCCATCGCCAGCGAAGGGTCGGTCTCGGTGATTGAGCTGAAGGCAAAATCCGGTGCGCCGCGCGAGAAAGAGGAGATTCTGACCGGCCGCCATGCCTGTGCCCTGGCGCTCTCCCCGGACAAAAAATTCCTCGCCTGCGCCAACGCCGGCGAGGACACCGTCAGCATCATTGACACGCGTCGTGACCGGGTGGTGGAGACGTTGTGCGCGCGGCAGAATCCGGCGGATTTATTTGGCGCGCAACCCAACGCGCTGGCGTTCGATGCTTCCGGCCGGAAATTGTTTGTGTGCAATGGCACCCAGAACGCCGTGGCCGTGTTTCAATTCAAACCGTCGGGGCGGTTCCTGGGTCTGTTCCCCATTCATCGTTACCGCGCCGGCAACGTGAAAATGCTGGGCCTGATCCCCGTCGGCTGGTTCCCGGCCGACATCGTTTACGACGCCCGCCGGCAACGAATTGACGTGGCGAATTTGAAGGACATCGCCCCCCAAACCGAGCGCGCGCCCAAACGCCGGGGCAACGGCGCGCCGGGTTACAACAGCAAGGAATACTACGGTTCGCTCTCCCTGGTGCCGGTGCCGACGCCGCAGGAACTGGCGGCGGACACGCGGACGGCCCTGACCGATTTGCGGTATCCGCTGCTGGCGCAGGCCAAACTGCCGCCGCGGCCGGGTCGCCCGCCGGTACCGGTACCGGAGCGCGTGGGCGAACCGAGCGTGTTCCAACACGTCATTTACATCATCAAGGAAAACCGCACTTACGATCAGGTGCTGGGCGATGTGGCCGAGGGCAACGGCGACCCGGCCTTGTGTGTCTTTGGCGAGCGCGTGACGCCCAATCAACACCAATTGGTGCGCGAATTTACGCTCCTGGACAACACCTACTGCTGCAGCATCTTGAGCGCCGACGGCCATCAATGGACCGACAGCGGCATCGCCACCGATTACGTGGAACGCGAATTTGCCGGCTGGCCGCGCAGTTATCCCGCCGGCGCCGACTCCGGGGCGCGCGATGCGATGGCTTATTCGCCGGCGGGTTTCATCTGGAACGACGCCATCGAACACGGCAAAACGGTGGTGGACTTCGGTGAATTTACCACGCCGCATCATCGGTGGAAAGACTCGGGCCAACCGGTCACGCGCTGGCTGGACCTGTATCGCGACTGGACCAACGGCACCCGCGCGGTGGAATACTCCACCGAACCGGACCTGGAATTTCTGCGTCCGTATATCGCCACCAATTATCCCGGTTTTGATTTGACCGTGCCGGACGCCGTGCGGGCCGGATTGTTCATCGAAGATTTCAAACAATTTGAAGCCGCCGGCCGCCTGCCGGACCTGATCATCATCTGGCTGCCGGATGACCACACCAGCGGCACAAAATGGGGCGAGCCGACGCCCGAAGCGATGGTGGCCGACAACGACCTGGCCCTGGGCCGAATTATCGAAACCGTCAGTCACTCGCCGTTCTGGACCAACACCTGCATTTTTGCGATTGAAGACGATCCGCAGGATGGCTGGGATCACGTGAGCGGCTACCGGACCACGGCATATGTCGCCAGCGCCTACACGCGCCGCCACGCCGTCGTCCACACGCAATACAATCAAACCAGCCTGCTGCGCACCGTGGAATTGATTCTGGGCCTGCCGCCCATGAACCAACTGGATGCCACGGCCACGCCGATGTTCGATTGCTTTACCAACACGCCCGACTTCACCCCATTCGAGGCGGTTGCCAATCAGGTGCCGCTCGACGAAATGAATCCCGATCCCCGAACCCTGCGCAACCCCCAGTTGCGCCACGACGCCTACGTTTCCGCCCGGTTGCCGCTCAACAAGGAAGACCAGTGCCCCGAAGACCTGTTCAATCGCATCCTGTGGCGCTCGGTTAAAGGCCCCCAGGTTCCTTATCCCGATGGGCGGTGAAGGAGAACGGCGACGACGATTGAATTCGACACTTCCGGGCGGGGTGATAAATTACCGGACATGAGCAATCTCGCCCTCGGCTTGTTGAGCGCGCTGCTGGCTACCAACCCGCCCCTGGCCGTCAGCAACCTCGTCCAGCAACAAACCGGCGTGTCAATGGCGGTGCCCAATCCCAACGACCCGGAAACACAGGCGCTGGACAAAGTGATGGAGGACGACGACGCCGCGATGGACGAGGTGGACCGGTGGATTCGGGAAAATCAAGCCTTTGCCGCCCAAGGCGGAGGCGAGTCGCGCACCGAACTCAACCGCCGCATCCGGGCGCGACTGGACCTGGTGCGGGCCAAATACGAGGATTTTTTGAAACGCTACCCCAACAGTGCGCGTGGTCATCTGGCTTATGGCACCTTCCTCAACGACATCGGCGAAGAGGAGGCGGCCGTGACGGAATACCAAAAATCCCGCGAATTGGACCCGAACAATCCCGCCGTGTGGAACAATCTGGCCAATTATTACGGTGAATTCAGCCCCGTCACCAACGCCTTTGTGGATTACGCCAAGGCCATTGAACTGGACCCGACCGAGCCGGTGTATTACGAGAATTTCGCCACCACGGTGTATTTGTTCCGCAAAGACGCGGAGGCGTTTTTTCACCTCAACGAACAGCAGGTGTTTGACAAGGCGCTGGATCTTTACCGGCAGGCCATGAAACTGGCGCCGGAGGATTTCACCCTGGCCACAGATTACGCGGAAAGCTATTACGGCATCAAACCGCTGCGCACCAATGACGCCCTGGCCGCCTGGACCAACGCCTTGAACATCGCGCACAACGACTTCGAACGCGAAGGCGTCCTCATCCATCTGGCCCGCGTCAAAATCGCTGCCGGCCGTTTCGCCGAGGCCCAGGCGCACTTGGACGCCGTGACCAACGCTGCCTATGCCGATTTGAAACAGCGACTGGAACGCAACCTGGTCGAACGCGAAAAGGAAGCCGCCCGAACCAATGCCCTCGCCGCACCGGCCGCGGCGCCTGTGGTTGCGCCGCTGACCAACGCCGTGCCGGCGCTCCCCAATGCGCCGCCCTTTTCCGCCACTTTGGCCAAAACAACGACTAATGTGCCGCCGGATCCGCCCTCCGCGACGAATTTGTCAACACCATTGAAGCATTGAACGCCAAACCGGCGGATTTTGAGCAGCGACACCGCGGCGAAAACTTTTGCCTTTTGTTGCCGACGTTTTAACCTGATGCCGTGAACTTTTACGATCAATTGAAATTTGACGCCCAAGGCCTGATTCCGGCCATCATCCAGGAACAGGCCACCGGCCGGGTGCTGATGATGGCGTGGATGAATCGCGCGTCGCTCGAAAAAACCCTGGCCACCGGCCGGACGCATTTCTGGAGCCGCTCGCGCCGGAAATTCTGGATGAAGGGCGAAACCAGCGGCCACACCCAAACCGTCAAGGACATCTCCTTCGATTGCGACGGCGACACGCTATTAATTCAAGTCGAACAAATCGGCGCCGCCTGTCACGAGGGTTACAAATCCTGTTTCTATCGCTCGGTTGAAAAGGATGGAAAATCGTTTAAGATAACGGAACCGCGGCTCGTATAACGCCCGAACAGATTTACCAGACCAAATGAAGAAGGCAGAAGGCAGAACGCCAAAACCACCCGCCCCGGCGGTGTGCGGCGATTCCGTCTTTTTCCTCCCGGCTTTGATTTATGGATAACACGGTTCCTTTTGCCAGTCGCGAGTATTTTTTGTTCCTGGCTCTGCTGGTGTTTTCGCGCGGCATGGATTTTTTGAGCACGTGGATTGCCACGCCGAATCTGGTGCTGGAAGGCAATCCCATCGCCAAAAAACTCGGTTGGAAATGGGGGGTGCCGCTCAACGTGGTGATTTGCCTGCTGGTGGCTTTCTGGCCGCTGTCGGCAATCGTCATTGCCACGGCCAGCGTGCTGGTGGCCGCGCGCAATTTCCAGTCCGCCTGGCTCATGCGTTCCCTGGGCGAGGAAATTTACCGGCACTGGCACGTGGAACGCATCCGGGAAACGCGCGTGACGCTTTACCTGTTCTGTCTGGCCGGCAACACGCTCCTGACCGCTGCGGTGGGCGTGGCCCTGGTGGGGTTCAGCGAGATGCGGCTCGTGCCCTTTGCCATCGGGCTGGGCATGATTGCCTATGCCGGGGCGGTGGCGTTTTACACGCTGCTGGCCATCTGGCGCATCCATCGCGCCGTCAAGCAGCAGGTGCATCCCACCGACCCGCAGCAACGTTCCTGGGAGGAACCGCCGTTGAGTGTGGAAACCTGCTCCCGTCCGCCGGGATGAAGCCGCTTGGCGCTTGAATCCGGGCAGGCGAAACAAAAAGGGGCGCAGCATCGTGCCGGTTTGAATTGCGGTGGGGACGGGGTTCTGGAAAATTATCGCGCGTCATGGCAAAGATCCAACGCGCATTGCTTTCCGTTTCGGACAAGACCGGCTTGGTTCCGTTCGCCCAAATCCTGGCCCAGGCCGGCATTGAAATTCTCTCCACCGGCGGCACCGCCAGAACGTTGCGGGAAGCCGGACTGAAAGTCAAAGACCTCAGCGAGCATACCGGTTTGCCGGAAATGTTCGATGGCCGGGTCAAGACGCTGCACCCCCGGGTGCATGGCGGATTGCTTTTCATTCGCGGCCACGCGGCCCATGAGGCCGCCGCCTGTGAACACGGTATCGCCCCGATTGATCTGGTCGCGGTCAACCTGTATCCGTTCGAGGCGACCGTCGCCAGGGCGGGGGTGTCGCTGGCCGAAGCTGTTGAGAACATTGACATCGGTGGGCCGGCGATGCTGCGCAGCGCCGCCAAAAATCACGAAAGCGTCACAGTGATCGTGGACCCGTTCGATTACGCCGAAGTCGCCAAACAAATTTCCGAAACCGGCAACACCACCCTGGAACTGCGGCGGAAACTGGCGGCCAAAGTGTTTGCGCGCACCGCAGCGTACGACGCGGCCATCGCGGCGCACCTGAGCGCGGAGTTTGCGGTGCCCCGTTCGGAATTGCCGGCCGCGCTCGCCGTTTCGGCGCCGCTGGTCCAGCCGCTGCGCTACGGCGAGAACCCGCATCAGGCCGCAGCCCTTTACGGCCGATTCAAAAATTTCTTCACGCAGCTTTCCGGCAAGGAGCTTTCCTACAACAACATTCTGGATTTGACGGCGGCTGCGGCGTTGATCGCCGAATTCAAGGATGACGCGCCAACGCTGGCGATTTTGAAACACACCAACCCGTGCGGCGTGGGGCAGGGCGCGACCCTGCGCGAAGCGTGGGAGAAGGCGTTGGCCACGGACCGCCAGGCCCCCTTCGGCGGCATCATCGCCGTCAACCGGCCGCTTGACGGCGACGGAGCCCGCGCCATCGCCGAAATTTTCAGCGAAGTCATCGTCGCGCCGGATTTTTCGCCGGAGGCGCTGGCCGTTTTGCAGCCGAAGAAAAACCTGCGACTGATGAAAATGTTAAAATCGCCCAACGACGGCCTGCAGCTTGACCTCCGCAGCGTTGGCGCTGATTCGTACCTGCTTCAGCAACGGGATTTGAGAATCACCACCGGCGCCGATTTGAAAATCGTCACGCGGCGGCCCCCGACGGATGCCGAACTGCGCGCCATGCTGTTTGGCTGGCGCGTCGTCAAGCACGTCAAATCCAATGCCATCGTCTATTGTGCCGGTGATCGCACCCTGGGCATCGGTGCCGGACAAATGAGCCGGGTGGATGCCAGCCGTCTCGCCGTTTGGAAGGCGGCTGAAGCCAAACTTTCGCTCAAGGGCAGCGTGGTGTGCAGCGATGCGTTCTTCCCGTTTCCCGACGGACTCGTCGCCGCGGCCGAAGCGGGCGCGACGGCGGCCATTCAACCGGGCGGTTCCGTGCGGGACGCCGAAGTGATTGCGGCGGCGGACGCGCGCGGCATGGCCATGGCCTTTACCGGCGTGCGTCATTTCCGGCATTGAAGCCCGGCGGTTGTCTGGCCACTCCGACGGCGCCACCGGCCAAGCGCGGAACCCGCCGGCACGTTTTCGCGACGTCCATCGAACGCGACGTCTCCGGCGCGGGGCAACCGTAGATTTATATGGTTTGGTTTTGCGGGAGGAACGTTCATTGTATCTGAATGATGCGAAAGTTTGGCGCGTGCCTTTCGGGCATTTTGGTGTTGGCGGCGACAGCTCCTGGCCAGGCCGGCGAATCGCCGGTGACGCTGGCCAATCCGCTTGTCGGCACGGCGGCCTTGACCGACCCTTCGCTCATCGGTAACGCGCCGCCGCCGGGCGAGGAACTTTACACCGGGTTCGTCTGGCCCGGTCCGGCGCTGCCGCACCGCGAAGTCCTGCTGAATCCCCTCAACAAAGACCTCGCGGAAGCCGCCGACAATCACGGCATTCGCTGGCCTTACATCCACGAACGCAAGACGATGATTGGCTTTTCCGCTCCGGCGCCGGGGTTGACAATCATGCCGCTGGTCGGCGATTGGACGGTGCCGCCAGACCGCGGTTATGCGTCGGCCTACGACAAAAAATCGGAGCGGGCATCGCCGGGCTACTATGCGGTCTGTTTCCCCGATTACAAAATCAGAACGGAGCTGACGACGACCGAACACACTGGTTTTTATCGCTTTACCTTTCCACAAACAAAACGCGGCGTGGTGCTGATGGACCCCGGTCCGGGCGAAGCGAGCATCGAAATCGTCGGCGACCATACGGTGCGCGGGCAGAGCGCCGGTGGCGGGCGACGGAGTGGAAGATTTTTTGTCGCGGAATTCTCCAAGCCGTTTCAATCGTTCGGCACGTTCCGGCAGGTTACGCCGACGGTGGAGGGTGTCCGGGTGCAGCGGCATGACGTGATTCATCCCGATTCACGCTCGGAATCGGGCGGCTACGCCGGCTGCTGGCTGAATTTTACTACGACGGACGGTGAACAAATCCTGGTCAAAATCGCCACCGGCGGCAGTTACGACGAAGCGCGGCAAAAGCTGGAATCAGAAAACCCGGGGTGGGACTTTGACGGGGTGAGAAAGCACGACGCCGAAATGTGGAGTCGGAAGTTAAACCTCATCCAGGTCCAGGGCGGCACGGAGCACGAGCGACGGTTGTTTTATTCGGCGCTCTATCATTCATTTTCCAGCCCGCGGCTTATTGCCCGGCGCGGCGAGCCGTTCCGCGGCCTGGACGGCCGCATTCACGTGGCCGATTACGACCGCTACACCGGCGTGCCGTTCTGGGACACGGGCCGGGATCAGATTGTGCTGCTGATGCTCCTGGAGCCGGATTTGCTGACCAACGTGCTGGAAACCCATCTGGAGATGGCGCGGGAATCGGGCTGGATGAGCACATCGTTTCACGGTGACAACGCGGTGTTCATGTATCTGGGCGCATGGGAACGCGGATTCAATTTTGATTGGAGCGCGGCTTACGAGTATCTCCGCAAAAACGCCACCGACCCGCGCGGGCCGCGCGGGCATCTGGCCCAATACCTGAAACAGGGCTGGATTGATGACGTGGTGGTGCCGGATCCCAGCCCGCCTTACGCTGACGGCAACGCCGGCGTCGCCACCACCCTGGAATACGCCTGGGACGATTACGCCTTGGCG
>DASRCU010000095.1:0-9801 GCA_035652955.1 Verrucomicrobiia bacterium
GGTCGCCGGGCACATCGTTCATAATCAACTGCAAGGGGCTTTGGATTATACTGATGTTGGTTGTAACCACATTACCCGCCGCATCCGTCGCCGTCAAGGTTAATTCATTCGTCCCGCCGCTCAAGGGCAGGTTCTCGGCCCACCAGTTCCCGTCGCGTTCGACCAACACCGGCACCAAATTCGTGTTCCCACTGGCATCCACGATTTGGGCGGTCAATTGCGCGGTGAAATCGTCCACGCGCCCGCGCCAGGTGAAACGGCTTCCGCAGATTCGCGTGCCGTCCTGCGGCCAGTAAAGTTGCAGGGCCGGCGCCGGTTTGCCGGTATAATCCAGCGTGTAATTGAGGATCAGGTTGGTCGTGTTGCCGGCCAGGTCGGTGGCGTGGAGGGTGAAGGTGTTCAGGCCGTTGGTCAGGGGAATGTCAAAGGCTTGAAACGTATTGGTGGTGAATTCCCAGGTGTTGGTGTCGTAATGCCGGTCCAGGACAAGCACCGGCTGGCTGGTGAACAGCCCGGCGGCGTTGGTGAGGTCGTAACTGATGCTGGCTATTTCTTCCGGGCTGTAGCCCTGCAATTCAATCATTGGCTGCTGAACCGTGGTGACCACGGGGTTAGTGATGACCAGCAGAGGGGCAGTGCGATCCAGTTTCAAGCGTTTCCAGACCCAGGTCTTGCTCGCCTCATCGGGCAGGCCTTTCAGCCCGATCCAAATTTCATGCCAGCCTTCGGTGCTGCCGAGGTTGAGCGTGAGATTTGAAGAACTATAAGCCGTCCAGGAAGCAGCGGCCAGATTGGTGTTGTCCACCAGCACGGCTTGATAAAACGGGATGCCGGCGATAATGTCCAATTGCAGGGTCGGGGAAGCGGTGCGGACGTAATTGTTGGTCGCTTCAATCGAAAATTCAAGGACGTTCGGATCGTAGCCGTTTTGGTAATCGTAAAGGAAGGTGTTGCCGTAGGCGTCGAGGCAATCGGGGGAGAAAGCGAGGGTGCCGAACCAATGGAATTCCCACTCATCGGGCAGACCGTCGGCATCGGCGTCTCGCGCCGATTCCATCCCCTCCGCCTCCCCTCGGCTGCTCAGCAGAACCACTCTCAAATGCGGCACGGCGTCCTTGAGCCGCGTCGTGTTTGTGCGGATCATCGCCGCGGCTATCGCCAACTCCCAGCTTCAGGCGCTGAACTTCTGGAGCGTCGTGTAACGGGCAATGGGTCTGGCAATCCAAGGGTTTCAAGCAACGGCGAGTTGACGGCCACACCCTGGCAGGTCGGTTGGTCCGACTGGTTCTTCATCAATGAGGTTGTCTTTATACTTCCAGCCGGTCCCCCTGACGGGCGACGAGGGCATAAAGGGCGGGCATTAAAAAGATGCTGATCAACAATCGCGTGAACAGACCGCTAACGATCACCAGCGCAAACGGGCGTTGGGAGTCCGTACCCACGCCTGTGGCCATTGCTGCCGGCAACAAGCCAAAGGCCGCAACGAGGGCGGTCATCATGATCGGACGCAGTTGGCGCAGCGCACCTTCGCGGACGGCCTCGGCAAGGCTGGCGCCGCCCAGGCGCAGTTCATTGACATAGGAGATGTAAACGACTGCAGTTTGCACCGACACGCCGAACAGAGCCAGGAAACCGATGCCGGAGGAAACCGAGAACGGCGTACCGGTCATCCACAATGCCACGAGGCCGCCCACCGGCGCCGACAGCAAAACGCCGAGCACGGTGATGAAGGGAAATTTCAGGTTATTGTAAAGCGCAAAAAGCAGCAGGAAAATCAGGAACAAGGTCAGCGGAAGAATGACCTTCAGTTGCCGGCGAGAAGCGGTGTATTGCTTGTATTCGCCGCCCCAATCCAGGCGGTAACCTTGCGGCAGGGAAACCTTTTGTTTGACCTGGCGCATGGCGTCCTGGACGGCGCCAGCCAGGTCGCGTCCCTCCACGGAGAACTGGATCCCGATGTAGCGTGAATTGTCCTGGCGATAAATAAACGATGCGCCCTGGGTAACCTGGATGTCGGCGAATTCCTTGAGCGGAATCTGCTGACCGCCGGGGGTGGCTACGGGAATGTTGGCGATTTCTTCGGGATTGTCCCGGTAGGGACGGTCCAGACGGACGATCAGGTCAAATTGTTTTTCGCCTTGTACCACTTGCGTGGCCACGTCTCCGCCAATGCCGGTCTGGATCAGGCTGTTGATGTCGGCGACATTCAAACCGTAACGGGCAATCCGGGCGCGATTGATTTTGATGGTCAGGCTCGGCTGGCCGAGTTCTTGCACCAGCGTGACGTCGCGGATGCCGCGGACTTGTTCCAAAACTTGTTTGATGGCTTTGCCTTTCTGTTCCAGGGTTTTCAGATCGGGACCGAATATCTTGACTGCCAGGGCGCTTTTCAGACCGGTTTCGGCTTCATCCACCGCGTCTTCGGCGGGCTGGGTGTAATTGAAAATGATGCCGGGAAACGACTGCAGTTTCCGGTTAATGGCGTCAATCAGTTCGGCTTTTGTACGAATGGGACCGGTCCACTGCGAGTAAGGCTTTAACCCAACATAAAACTCCACGTTAAAAAATCCGGTCGGGTCTGTGCCGTCGTCGGGCCGACCCAATTCGGAGGTGACGGTGGTAACTTGAGGGAAGGAGCGGAGGATGTCGCGTACCTGGGGAGCGATCTTGGCCGCTTCGTCGAACGAAATGGTGTAAGGCATGGTGGCGCGCACCCAGAGGGCACCTTCATCCAGTTTGGGCATGAACTCGGCGCCGATTCGAGGAATCAGCAGCAGTGAACCCGCCAGGAGAATGGCCGAGGCGAAGGCTGTCCCCCAGGGATGAGCCAGGCACAAATCAAGCCCTTTGGCATAACTGGATTTAACAACTTCAAAAATGGCGTTGCGCCGTTCCTGGACGCCCCTGCGCAGGAACCAGGCGCACAACACCGGCAACAGGGTCAGCGTGACCAGCAAGGAGCCGACCAGGGCGAAGACCATGGTGTCGGCCATCGGTTTGAAAAGTTTGCCGGAAGGACCGGACAAGGCATAGATTGGCAGGAAACCGGCCACCGTTACCGCCACGGCGTAGAACAGTGGGCGATCCACTTCGGCCGCTGCGCCGGCAATGACTTCCCGGACATCGAACGGAGTGCCTCGGCGCGCGGCAATTTGGCGGAAAATGTTTTCCACCATCACCACCGCGCTGTTCACCAGAATACCGAAATCCACTGCGCCAATGGACAGCAGGTTGGCCGACGCGTTTTGCAGGTCCAGACAGATAAACGCGAACAGCAATGACAAGGGAATGGCCGTGGCGACAATCAATCCGGCGCGAAGGTCATAGAGAAAGAAGATGAGGACCACGACGACCAGGAACATGCCGCGCAACAAATTACGTTCCACCACCTGTGTCGTCAGCGCGATCAAATCGCTGCGGTCATAGAACGGCAGAATTTTGACATCCTTGGGCAGGATTTGGTCATTGAGTTCCCGCGTTTTTGCTTCCACCCGTTTCAAAACATCTTGAGTCTTTTCACCGGTGCGCATCAGGATGACGCCTTCCACGGCGTCGTTCTGGTTCATGTAGCCGAATTCGCCCAGCCTCGGGGCGGTGCCTATGACCACACGCCCGACGTCCTTGACCAGCACCGGCGTGCCGCGATGCACCGTCAACACCACGTTGCCGATGTCTTCCAAAGTGGCCAGCCGCCCGAGGCCGCGCACATAGTAAAATTGGCCGCCTTGGGAATAAAACCCGCCGCCGGCATTGGCGTTGTTGGCTGCCAACGCCGCTTCCACCTGCGGCACCGACAAGCCGACGGCGGCAACCTTGACCGGGTCCAACAACACCTGGTATTGCATGTTGCCCCCGCCAAACCCCGAATCATCCGCCACGCCGGGAACGGATTTGTATTGCGGTTCAACGATCCAATCCTCGATGGTCTTGAGTTCCATCGGCGACCGGTCGCAGCTTTGGAGCACGTAGCGATAAATCAGGCCCGAAGGCGAATAAAGCGGCGACACCGAGGGCGTCACGCCGCCGGGCAGACTCAACCCGGCAATCCGGTTGAAAACCCGCTGGCGGGCAAAGTAATTGTCCGTGCCGTCGCGAAAAGTGAGGATGACGTCGGACAATCCATAGAGCGAAATCGAACGAATCGTGACCACCCGCGGAATACCGTTCATCTCCCGCTCCACCGGCACGGTGATCAGCCGTTCCACCTCCTCGGCGGCATGGCCCGGCCATTGCGTGATGATCTCCACCATTGGCGGCGAGAGATCCGGATAGGCATCCACCGGCAGACGGTCCAGCGACCACGACCCCGCGCCGATGAGCACGAGCGTCATCAGGATCACCAGGAATCGCTGCCGCAACGACGAGGCCACAATCCGGTTCAGGATCGAAGCCGTGCGCGGCGGAGGTCCCGTTAGGGGAAAGGAAGTGCTCACTGGTTTTGGAGAAATTGAACAAAGATTCCGCCTTCCACCACCACCTGGTCGCCGGCACGCAGGCCGGAGGTAATGTCATACTTGTCTCCGACGCGATAACCCTGGATCACGTGTCGCCGGGCAAAGCTGCCATCGGGCTGGGCCACGTAAACAAACGGCCGATTTTCCTCGTCGCGCAATATGGCGGAAGCGGGCACCAGCAGACCGGTGCTTTCCTGGCGGGCGCGAATCCGCACGCGGACATACATCCCCTTCCTTAAAACATCGTCCGGGTTGTCGGCGACTACGCGCACCAAAAACGACTGGGTATCCGGGTCCACTTCGGCCGAAATGTAATCCACGGTTCCCGGAATGGCATTGGAAGCCAGGTCCGTTTCCACTTCGGCAGGGTCGCCGACGCGCACCGAACTGAGGTCCGGGCCGAAAACGTGTGCCTGGATCCAGACGCGGGATAGATCGGCCACTGTAAAACACGGCGTCACCCCCGCCTGGAGAAGTTCTCCGGGCGTAATCAATTTTTCCACCACCGTCCCGGCAACCGGCGACCGGATGATGCCGTCCACGTTGGAAACGGCCTGACCCGCTTGAATGGCTTTGATGATCCGGGGATCAACTTTCAGCGAGAGCAGCGCCTGGAGCGCGGCATCCCGGTCGGCTTCGGCATTGACGGCGTCGGACTCGGCCTGATCCGCTTCCTTCTGCGAAACACCGTGGTGGCGCAACAAGTCCTGGTCCAAATCGGCCAAACGGCGGGCGGTTTGGGCCGTGACCAGCGCCTTGCGATAGGCGCTGACGGCCGCCGCGAAGTCGGGCGAAGACACTTCGGCCAGCGCCGCGCCGGCCTGAACCGGCTGGCCCAGGGATACCCGCAACTTTGTCACCGGACCGCCGAACGGCGCCAACACCGTCGTCGCCCGGTCTTGATCAAAATCCACCACCCCCGTCGTTTCAATCGTCTTCTGAAACCGAGACGGAACGACGGTGTAAAGATGAATGTGTTGTCGTTGCGCCGCCGTCAGCGTCACGTTGCTGGCGGTTAAAAGCGGCGCCGGCGAGTCGTTGCCAGCTTTTGGCGAACAACCGCTGAAGCACACCGCGGCCGCCAACGCCATGAGAGCAAGCAGTTTCTTATTCATGGTCTTCCTTGGTTAAATCCGCGCGATGCCACCATCCCCCGCCCAGCGCTTGAAACAACGCCACCGTATCAGCAAAACGATTGGCCTGCGCCTGCACCAGATTGATTTGGGCCTGCTGATAAGTTTGTTCAGCGCTTAACAAAGCCAGTTCGTTGGCGTAGCCGGCCCTCGCCTGTTCCTGAGTCAAATGAAGCGTCATCCTGGCGGCCGAAACCGCCGCGGCGGCTGTCTTCACGGCGTTGGCGTCCTGTTCCAGTGCGTTCAAGGTGTCGGCCACATTTTGAAAGGCGGTTAAAACCGTGCTTCGATATTCTTCCGCGGCCTGAACATAAGCCGCCTGGGCGGCGCGCTCTTGATGCAGTAAAGAACCGCCCTGAAAAAGAGGAGCCGTGACCGCCGCGCCCAAGCCCCAAAAGCCGGTGCCCGACGCGAACACTTTGTCAATGGCCAGCGCCGTGCTGCCGGCGTTGGCGGTCAAGGTGATATTGGGAAGACGGTTGGCGATGGCCACACCAATCTGGGCGCTGGCGGCGTGCAGGTTCTCCTCCGCCTGACGCACGTCGGGTCGCTGGGCCACCAGTTGCGAGGGCAGACTCAAGGGCAATTCCTGCGGGAGCTGCAGGCTGGATAGCGTGAACTGCACACCCGTCTGCTGGCTGGGGTAGCGGCCGGCCAGCACGGCCAGCAGATCATCCTGCTGGGCCAGTTGCTTGAGCAACGGCGGCAACGCCGCCGCCGCCTGCGCCAGTTGCGATTCCTGGGCGGCCACATCGAGCCGGCTGGCGTAACCTTTGGCAAATTGATAACGCAGGATTTGAACCATGTTGGAATTGATGCCGATCAGCCGGCGGGTCGCCTCAATCTGCGCCCGCAACGACGCCTCCTCAATGGCGGCAACCGCCACGTTGGCGCTCAAAGTGATGTAAGTTGCGATCCATTGGAAACGCACCGCGTTTTCCTGCGCCTTCAAGGATTCCAACGTCCGCCGGTTCAGGCCAAAGACATCCGGCACATACGAAACGCTCACCTGCGGAGTGAACAAATCATACTGAAACTCATTCGGCACTGCCGGGTAATTCGGCACCGGCGCGAGGGTTTCCGGCTGCTTCTGGCGGCTCGCTGAAAAACCGGCGCTGACATGGGGAAAGTAAAGGCCGCGTTGAGCCAGGACATTCTCTCTGGCCACCCGCAACGCCGCTTCTGCCGCCTTGAGATCAGGATTGTTGCTCAACGAACACTCAATCAATTCATTGAGCGGCCTCGAATGAAACAGCGCCCACCACTCTCCCGGAATGTCAAGCCCTTTCACAAAATTTTGCGCTTCGCCGCCGGCGACTTTCCCGGTGCCGGCGGTCCTCCGCAGCGGCGCCACGGTGTAGGCGCTGACCTGGGGAGGGGCGGGCGCTTGAAAGTTCGGCCCCACCGCGCAGCCGGCGAGGAGCGCCAACCCCGCGGTCGCGATAAAACGCAAACCGCCTCTCTTACAAATTAAAACCATGCGACTGACCAAAAATTGCTTGACGATTGAGCCGTTCGTCCCTCTGTTACTGGCCCTGTCGGATCAAGGCATGACATAGCCCTGGAACTTTTCTCCTGACCGCCCGGTTACAGTCTAATAACCACTCGCCTTCCAGACCGGGCCTGGCCTGGAAAACCCGTTGAAGAACAAAGAAACGGAGAACTTAGAAGCGCGGAGGAGCGCGACTGGCAGCAAAACGATACTCGAAAGACAACCGTGGTGATCCGCTGGAGAGCACCACGGCACAAAACACCAAAACAACCTGCAACGCGACGACAGGCATCATCTCCGGCCCGCTTAATTGGCCCTTCGCAAAGGTGGTTGCCAGACAATGATGGTCCGGGTGGTTGCTATCCGGGTGAAGCGCGTGATGCAGGGCCGGGCAGGCGACTACCGCCAAAACAAACAGCAGTTGCAATACCAGCCAGGCGGACAGGACTCTTCTTGCCGTCCGGCCAATGCCAAAACATTTGCGGCATTCCCACATGGGTTGCAAGTTGCGGGTTATTCTAATACGCGTCGGATGGCATGGCAAGACGGATATTCATTGGATATTTTGGAATTTTAGAGGCGGATTTTGAAGTGTTACTCAAACTTCGGAAACCTCCTGGCAAAGCCAGCATCGCCTGCCGAACGGCCTGCAACGCCGCCATGCGTGTCAATTCCTGCAAGTGTTTTTGCCCACCTTGGCCACGCAGCGGGAGGGGGCGCGGCCATGCTTACACAAGTCGAGAATTTCTTTGATTTCCTCCAGCGTGAAACCAGGCACTTGCGCCCTCCCGATAACTGAACGCCGCGCGGCGCATCGGGCGGGCAAAACCGATAATTTGCCGGAAACAGGTCGGGGCAACAGGCCACGCCGCTCGTGGTAATCCCGCGTCTGCAGGCTGATGACCGGATTGTCAATAAGAAAAAGCAGTGGCTCGCCCGGGCCATGACCGTTTTAGAGGTCGGTGCGAGAGCCAAGCTTGTCGGCGGCGGACCGCCTAACTACACTTCCGCCCATGCCGCGGATTTTTGACAACATCCAGCAAGAGCTTCTGCCGGCGCTGCGGCAGACGCTGGCGGTTTCCGAGCGCGCCGATTTCTGCGTCGGCTACTTCAATCTGCGCGGCTGGAAGGCGTTGGATTCTTTTATCGAGCCGTGGCCGGGCGGCGACGGTCGCCAATGCCGGCTGCTGATCGGGATGCAGCGCCCGCCCCATGAATTGTTGCGTGAAGCGTTGTCGCTGACCAAACATCCCTCTTCGCCCGACAACCCGACCGTGCTGCGGCTGAAACGGGAAATGGCGGAGGAATTTCGCCGCCAACTTACCTTCGGCGCGCCGTCCAATGAGGACGAGACCGGCCTGCGCCGCCTCGCGCGCCAGATCAAAGCCAAAAAGGTTGTCGTCAAGCTGCATCTGCACTATCCGCTGCACGCCAAGCTGTACCTGCTGCATCGCAACGATGCCGACAATCCGCGCACGGCCTATCTCGGCAGCAGCAATCTGACGCTTGCCGGGCTTTCCGACCAGGGCGAGTTGAATGTGGATGTGCTCGACCAGGACGCGACAGCCAAGTTGATGAATTGGTTCAACGACCGGTGGAATGACCACTGGTGTGTGGACATCTCCGATGAGTTGGCGGCGATCATTGGCGAAAGCTGGGCGCGCGAAGAACTCATTCCGCCCTTCCACATCTACCTCAAGATCGCTTACCATCTTGCGCAGGAAGCTCGGGCAGGCCTGGCGGAATTCAAATTGCCGGCCGACCTGCCGGATCGGCTGTTCGAGTTCCAATCTGCCGCCGTTCGCGTGGCGGCGCATCATCTGCATAAACGCGACGGCGTATTGATCGGCGATGTCGTCGGCCTCGGCAAAACCGTCATGGCAGCGGCGGTGCTGCGCATTTTTCAGGACGACTACAACTGGGAAACGCTCATCCTCTGCCCGAAAAACCTCGTCTCGATGTGGGAGGATTACCGGGAACGCTACCGGCTCATCGCCAAGGTCATTCCCTTCAGCCGGGCCATCCGCGAATTGCCGGAAACAAAACGTTACCGGCTGGTGTTGGTGGACGAAAGCCAGAACCTCCGCAACCGGGAATCCAAAACCTTCCGGTCCATCCAGGAATACATCGAGAAAAACGACAGCAAGTGCGTCCTGCTCTCGGCCACGCCCTACAACAAGTCCTATCTCGACCTCTCGTCTCAACTTCGCCTGTTTGTGCCCGAAGACAAAGACCTCGGCCTGCGCCCCGAACAATTGCTGCGCGAACTCGGCGGCGAAGTCGAGTTCCTGCGCCGTCACCAAGCCAATGTCCGCACGCTGGCCGCCTTCGAGAAAAGCGAGCACCCTGACGACTGGCGCGAGCTGATGCGCCTGTTCCTCGTGCGACGCACCCGCAGTTTCATCGAGGAAAACTACGCCGAGACCGATCCGCAAAACGGCCGGAAGTATCTGACGTTCACCGACGGCACGCGCTCGTATTTTCCCACCCGCGTCCCCAAGACCGTTCGCTTCACGCTCGATGAATCAGATCCGAACGACCAGTACGCCCGGCTTTACCGCGACGAGGTCGTGGATGCCATCAACCGGCTCGTCCTCGCCCGCTACGGGCTCGGCAACTTCGTGGACAAAACCGCCGCGCAAACCGCCACCCCCGCCGAGAAACGCCAACTCGACGGACTTTCCCGCGCCGGCAAGCGGCTCATGGGCTTTTGCCGCACCAA
>DASRCU010000096.1:0-19715 GCA_035652955.1 Verrucomicrobiia bacterium
CGGAAGAAACACCGAATCCGCCCGCCGCCGCCGCGTCCATGCCCACCAGCAGCACCAGCATCGGCCAGCCCAGCCCGCGCACGTAGGCTTGCGCGGCGAACACCGCCAGGAAACTGCAAAGCGCGATTCCCAAATGATCCAGCAAATGCAGCCAGGGATGGCTCATCAGGTAGGCGTATTCTGAAGGCCACATCAGCGCCAGGCCAATCACCGGCGCCAGGACGGCCGGCAGCACCCACCAGGCGCGTTCCCGGTTCCGTTTTGGCAGATTGGCCGCCAGCGCCATCGCCAGCAAACCCGTCCCCGCCGCCATGCCGCTGTGGAGCAGATGATGCACGGCAATGCTCGTCATCTCGTGCGAGCGCAGCGGGATCGTGACGCCGTCCAGCGTGATCAGCGCGCCCACAATGCCCATGCCAACGATGGCTTTGCGTTGGAGCGGACGGTCATTCTCCATGAGATGCCTCCTCTGTTAATTCGCCCGGCCACAACGGACGATCGTCGGCGCGATTCCAGCGCAGGCGCCATCCTTCAATAAAGGCCAGCGTGAACCCAATCAGCATGATGACGGCACCGATAGTGGCGAATTGAGCGATGAACGGGCCGGGCGCCGGCTCGATGGCGTATCGCCGCGGCACGCCATAAGCGCCGCCGAAATAAAATCCCAGCAGAAACACAATCATGCCGCCAAACGACAGCGCGGCAATCAACCAGCGCATGATTCCACTTGTCTCTCTCGCGCTGCGTGATTCGAGCAGCAAAAACACCCAGCCCATGACAAACAGCAGGCAGCCGCCCAGCAGATAGGTGTGGAAATGCGCCGGCACCCAGAGCGTGTTGTGCAGATGCACGTTGAAGGGCACGCTGGCGTCTATCTCCGCGCCGATGCCGCCCACCACCCAGCCGACCAGACCCGAATACATGAAAATCGCGCCCAGCGTCCAGCGCGTGCGCGACCGCCAGACCAGCATCAGCGCGCTGAACACCGTCACCGCCGTCACCGGCAACGCCGACAGGTAGGACGATAATTCGCCGAAATACTGCAAAATTCCCGGCTGCACAAAATCCATGTAAAGGTGGTGAAAATAATTGGTCAGAGTTAAAACCATTGAAGTCCACCAGCCAACCACCAGGACGGTTGAAGTGTGGTAAGTTCGCCGGGTGGCGTAAGGCATGCCCACGTAAATCAGCGCCGCCAGCATGTAGATAATCAAATTGGCGAACGTGTGCGCCCAAAAGTAGGTGAGGTTTTTCACCCACAGCGGATCAATGACCACCCGCGGATCCAGCCAGCGCACCAGCACCGACACGCCCAGCAGCGTGGCCGCCATGCCGGCAATCAATCCGTCAAAACCCGTCATAAAGGCCGGGAGCGCTTCCGGCGGTGGTGGTTGCCGGCCTGCGGCTTGGAAGGCCGGTTTGTGCCACACATAATCCCACGCCAGCGCCCCGCGCAAACCGCCGCAGGCCCGCAGCACCGCGCCAATCATTTGAAAACTCCAAATCATCCAGCCGGCGTTGACCAGCACCATGCTGATCAGAAAAACACCTGTGGACCAGCCCGGCCAGTTCCCGTCAAACGGCAGCGGATAAAGAAACGTGTATAACCCGGCGAAGCGCCCAACCAACGTCGCCACCACCACACCGACAACGCCCAGCATAATCAACAGCCACGCCAGCACCGCCAGCGGCGCATTCAGTTCGATGTGGCGGCGGATCAGAAACCACAGCGCGCCCATCGCGCACACCGCCAGCGCCACAATCATTCCGGCGCCGTGCAGGGTCAACAAGGCGTAAAAAAGGTCCGGCGGCAGCGCTGGCAGCCATCCCGCCTGCGCCGCGCGCATGGTCAGACCCGCCGGCAACATCAGCGCGACCACCAACAGACCGGAGATCAGATAAAGCTTCATCACCCCCCGGCCGGGAGACGAGTTATTCGAAGGGATTGCTTTCATTGCTGCTGGGGACGGTGTTGGTGCCCGATGGCTCCTGCATCGGCATCGGCGCCGGTGCCGGCGAAGCGCCTTCCACCGTAAAATCCTTTTGCATGATCGCGTGCCCAACGCCGCAGTATTCCAAACAGCGCGCGGTGTAATGGCCCGGCTGGTGGAAGGTGACCGCCAGATAATTCACATAATCCGGCATCGCCTGAGTCTGCGCGATGAGCTGGCCTTCCGGATTGTAGATGCCAAAACCGTGGTTGACGTCCCGCGAGGTGACTTCAAACAGAATCCGGCGGTTCAGCGGAAAATGGTCCGGCATGATAAAAGCAAATTGCATGGCGATGACCGGCACCTTCTCGGCGGGCTGCAAGGCCGCCGCCGCGGCCAGGTAAGGAAAGAACGGAATCGTCCCGAAGAAAACAGCCAGCAACCCCAGCGTCAAACCCAGAAACCATCGGCCCCGGATGACATATCCCCGATGCTGCACTTCCGCCTGCTCCTGTTCCGGCAACCGCGTGGACCAGGCGACGGCCACGAACACGAACGTGGCCACGGCGGCCAGGAGGAAAAACATCAAAAGCAATTTTTCGGCGGCATCCATGTCAGTTTTGTGTCTTTGATCGAATCGCGCCGGCAAAATAGAGCAGGCGCAATCCCGGTTCCTTGACCTGGGTCAAATTTTTTCATCCACCACATCATCCGGTGTGATGGACTTTGGGCGCGAGAGTTTGGCGCCGCGCAACCGCGTCAAAAGCCGCTTGATTTGCGGTCCCAGGCGCTGGAGCTCTTCGCGATGAGCGGCTGAAAGTTTTTCGAGGATGGCCTCGCCGCGCGGAGTGAGGGCCAGCCGCACCTGGCGGCGATCCTGTTTGTCCGTCACCCGCCGGACGTAATGTTCCGCCACCAGGCGGTCCGTTAATCCCACGGCGCTGTGGTGGCGGATCTGCAGCCGCTCGGCCAGTTCGCCGATGGTGATCCGACCCCCGCCCGGAAAACCTTTGATGGCCAGCATCGCCTGATGTTGTTGCGGGGTGAGCCCCCTCGTGCGGGCGGCGTCTTCGCTGAAATGCAGGAATTGGCGCAGTGCGTAGCGGAACTCGGCCAGCGCCTCGTAGTCGGCTTGAGTGAGTTTGGCTTTGTGAGTCATGCGTTTCTTTTGTTGAACAAAAACTGACCACTTGACGCCGGCCAAAGACGCTTGAATTATATCGTTCTACGATGTAATGTCAAAGGATGACGATTGAAAAACGGTCTGATTCGGAAGGAACGATGGCGGCCCCTGCAGGAGGGCCACCCGCTGATTCGCTGGGGGATTTCCGCACGGATCAGCGGATGTTGCTGTTGTCCGCCCTGGCGATCCCCATTGGAGTGATCGGCGCACTGGTGGCCAGGGCGCTGCTTTGGTTGATTGCGGTGTTCACCAATCTCTCCTTCTTTCACCGCTTATCCGCCGAACCATCGTTGCCCGGACAGAGTCATCTGGGCTGGTGGATGGCGGCGGTGCCGGTAATCGGCGCGCTGATTGTCGGGCTGATGGCGCGTTATGGCTCGGACAAGATCCGGGGACATGGCATCCCGGAAGCCTTGGAAGCCATCCTCCTGGGGCGGAGTCTGATCAACCCCAAGGTGGCCATTCTTAAGCCGTTGTCGTCAGCCATTTCCATCGGCACCGGCGGGCCATTCGGCGCGGAAGGACCGATCATCATGACTGGCGGCGCGTTCGGGTCATTGTTTGCCCAGCTCTTTCATCTTTCGGCGGCGGAACGGAAAACGCTGCTGGTGGCTGGCGCAGCCAGCGGTATGTCCGCCGTATTCGCCACCCCGATTGCGGCGGTGTTGCTGGCGGTGGAGCTGTTGCTGTTCGAATGGAAGCCGAGAAGTTTCATCCCGGTGGCGGTGGCGTCAGTGGTGGCTTCGGTTTTGCGTGTGCCGCTGTTGGGTGCCGGGCCGATGTTTCCGGTCCCGCCGCACCCGGCGTTGGGTGCCAGTGGATTGGTGGCGGCGCTGATCATCGGTCTGGCGGCCGGGTTTGGTTCATGGCTGCTGACGGCTTTGGTGTATGCCTGCGAGGACTCGTTTCAAAAGCTGCCGATTCACTGGATGTGGTGGCCGGCGCTGGGCGCGGTGGTGGTGGGCATTGGCGGCTTGATTGATCCGCGGGTGCTGGGTGTGGGTTATCGCACCATCCACACGCTGATGCTCGGACATCTGGTCGGTGGGATGTTGATTGGGCTTTTAATCGCCAAGGCGGTGGTGTGGGCAGTGGCTCTGGGTTCGGGCACGTCCGGTGGCGTTTTGGCGCCGCTGCTCATCATCGGCGGTTCGTTGGGCGCTTTGCTGGGCCAATGGCTGCCCGCCGGTGATCCGGGGCTGTGGGCCATGGTCGGCATGGGAGCCATCATGGGTGGAACCATGCGCTCGCCGTTCACCGGCATGGTCTTCATCCTGGAATTAACACACGATTTGAACGCCTTGCCGGCCCTGTTCATTGGCAGCGTGGCGGCGCTGGGAGTCACGGTGCTGGTGCTGCGGCGTTCCATTTTAACGGAGAAACTCGCCCGGCGCGGACAGCACATCGCCCGTGAATACAGCGTGGATTTGTTTGAGCTGATGCGGGTGGGCGAAGTGATGGACCGTCAGCCGCCCACGGTTTCTTCCAAGATGACAGTCGGGGAGCTGTCCGATCGGATTGCCAGAGGCGACCCGGACGTTTCCCGGCGTCAGGGATTGGTCATTGTGGATGCCGGGCAAAAGCTGGCCGGTATTATCACGCGAGGAGACCTGCTGCGAGTGTTGCAGAGCGCGCCACAGGGCGACGTGCCGGTGCTGGAAGCGGGAAAGACAAAGCTGGTGGTTACTTATCCCGACGAATTGCTGCATGATGCCATCGCCAAAATGCTTCGGCACAACATCGGCCGGCTGCCGGTGGTACGCCGGGACAGGCCGGATCGCTTGGTGGGTTATTTGGGGCGCGGCGAAATTATCGCGGCCCGGATGCGTTACCACGAGGAAGAGGAGTCCCGCAGCAAGGGACCGCTGGCAAACATCGGAGATCCGCTGAAATTCCGGCCGATATTGGCCGCCAAACGTTATGAGTCTTGATATTTCATGCCGGAAATCCAGCGCTTATATCATCAGCCAATGCCAGGCTCGTTATGAACGCCTGGCGACAGCCCAACCACTCGTCCTTCACCCGGCCATTACGATTTCCCATGAAACCGGCGCCGGCGTCCGCGCCATATCCGAGCAATTGGTCCAACAGCTCCAAGATCTGGAATGCCAGGGCAACTCGCGGTGGGCGGTCTTCGACCAGGAACTGATCGAAACGGCCTTGCAGGAGCATCGCTGGCCAAAGGAATTGGCGCAAAAAATCACGGAGGAAAAGCGGCTGTTTATTGATGAGCTGATGGATGATTTATTTGGTTTGCGTCCGCCGTCGTGGGTGCTGGTGCCGCAGGTGGTGGAGACCACCCTCCGCCTGGCGATGGCCGGCCATGTCATCCTGGTTGGGCACGGCGCCACGGTGGTGACGGCCAACTTGCCGAACGTGTTCCACGTCCGGCTGACCGGCTCCCTGCCCAAACGGATTGAACGGGTGCAAAAACGCCGGAACCTGACGCCGGAAGCCGCCGCCAGGTTTGTCCGGACGGAAGATCGCCGGCGGGCCAGGTATCTCAAGGCCCATTTTCACGCCCGCCTGGACGAGGAGTTGCACTATGATTTGGTGGTCAATACCGACCGATTCTCTACGGACGATGCCGCCGCAGTGGTCGCCGAAGGGGCGCGGAGATTCTTTGCCGCGCCAAACATTTCAACAGTTGATGATTCCGTTAAGGTTCACGCCATTGGCCGCTGAAGCGGATGCGCCGTCATTCACGCGCTGGAACTGCTGGTGTTGCTCTACTGGCAGACCCGCCAATGGCCATGGATCGAAGCCGGCTTCCGGCCCCGCCGCAGTCTGCCGGCATTTCTGCTTATCTTGGGGGTCATTTAGGAGCTACACCTAATCGAAATCGGCGCATCCACCGGCGTTTACATCCGGCAATATTGGCCGCCCCATTCTTTTTCTGGCGCAACTTACACGGTGCTCGGTTACGGCAACCAGGTGTTGCCGCGTTCGCCGCTGGCTGAACGCCCGTTTCCACAACCAAAACCATTGAACACAAAACGACGTGAAGGGATAATCTTATGAAAATCCAAATCCTCGCCGCCGGCTGCGCCAAGTGCAAGGTGCTGACGGCGACCGCCGAACAGACCGCGCCGTCGCTCGGCCTCAAATATAAACTCGAAAAAGTGGCCAACTTAAAGGAAAATCAGGCGCGATTCAATTCGCGGAACGGCGTGAGAGCTTTTTGAGCGATGACTGCCTCTCCTTTGAAGGTTGGCGATTTGGCCGAACGCGCCGGCGTCGGCGTGCAGACATTGCATTATTACGAGCGGATTGGTTTGTTGCCCAAACCTGACCGCTCCGCAGCAAACTATCGCCTCTACCCGCCCGAGGCGCTGCGCCGCGTTCAGTTTATCAAGAAGGCGCAAGCGCTGGGTTTCACGCTGGAGGAGATCAAAGAAATCCTCGGTTTGCGCCAGCAAGGGCGGGCGCCCTGCCGCTGCGTGGCCGAGGTGGCCAAAAAACATTTACAGGAGCTGGACGCGCGCATGGCCGCGTTGCAGGCGTTTCGACGGGCTTTGGCCGCAGTCGTGCCCAAATGGGAAAAGGAAACTTCACGGCAGCGGAAGTGCGCGGGCGAGTTTTGCGATTTAATCGAGCGTTTGCCCATACAATTGCCGCCTGGACCGGCCCGAAAAAAAGTTAAAAAAAGTTTTTGACCCTCTAGTTAAGTAGAGGCTGTAGATTGCGCCATAGACCGAAATGAAAGGTTGTTTATGGACAAATCGAAAGCTCTACGAAAGGCGACTTTGGGCGGCAGCATCCTGGCCGCCATCACGGCGTCACTGTGTTGCATCGGCCCGTTGGTGGCCGTGGCATTGGGGGCAGGCGGCTTTGCAGCGTCCGCCGTGTTTGAGAAATGGCGGCCCGTGTTTCTGGGCGTGACCTTCGCCTTGCTGGCGCTGGCTTGGTATCTCACGTATCGCAAGCCGAAAGCCGCTTGTGAAGAAGATTCGGCCTGTGCCACCGAGCCGGTGGCCAGATGGAGCAAGGTGGTGCTGTGGTTTGCCACGGCCTTCGTCGTAGCGGCGGCGGCGTTTCCGAGCCTTTCCTCGGCGTTGCTGCGGGCCGGTCCGCCGAACGGCGACGCCTGTTGCGCGCCATCCGCCGTGGTCAGCACAAACGTAGCCGTCTTGCAGGTGAGGATTCCCAGCATGGATTGCGCGGCGTGCGCCGTCAGCATCCAGGCCATGCTGCGTAAGCAGCCCGGCGTGCAAAGCGCCCGGGTGAGCTTCGACACCAAGACGGCGACTGTGCAATACGACGCCACCAAAATTTCGCCGCAGAAACTCATCGCCGTGATTGACCAAACGGGGTTCAAAGCGGAAATCGCTGACAAATAATTCCAAGCGATCGCACTGCCATGTCAAACTGCTGCACAACCGCCACTCCCGGACGGGCAACCGTCCCCGCCTCTCCCTCCGCGCATTCTGCCGATGGCAAGACGCTGGTCATCATCGGCGGCGGCAGCGCGGCGTTTTCTGCCGCGCTCAAGGCCGCCGAACTCGGCGCGTGCGCCGTCATCGTCAACGACGGTTTGCCGATGGGCGGCACATGCGTCAACGTCGGTTGTGTGCCGTCCAAGACGCTGATTCGCGGCGCGGAAGCCCTTTATCGCGCGGCTCATCCGCCGGCCTTCGCGGGCATTGCGACTTCAGGCCGGCTGACCAGTTTCAAAGAAGTCATTGAACAGAAGCGCGCGCTGGTTCGAGAATTGCGCCAGGCCAAGTATGCCGATGTCATCGGCGACAATCCAAACATCACCTTCATCAAAGGCCGGGGACGTTTGCTGGACGCCCGAACCGTCGCCGCCGGCTCGCTCAAGCTCAAGGCCGATGCGATTCTCCTCGCGACGGGCGCACGGCCCAACGTCCCGCCAATTCCCGGTCTGGACAGCGTCCCCTGCCTCACCAACGAAACGGCGTTTGAACTGGAAACGCTGCCGGAATCCTTGCTGGTGATTGGCGGCCGTTACATCGCGTTGGAATGCGCGCAGATGTTCGCCCGCTTTGGCAGCCGCGTAACGGTGCTGCAACGTTCTGACCGCATCCTGCCCGATCAAACGCCGGACCTGACGGAGGCCCTGACTGGTTTTCTGCGCGAGGAAGGCCTGGAGATTGTCACCGGCGTCAGCACCCGGCGGGTGGCACAGGACAAAGAGGGGATCGTGGTGGAAGCCGACGTTGACGGACAGCGGCGCACCTTTCGCGCCACGCATTTGCTGGTCGCCACCGGGCGCACGCCCAACATCGAAAATACGGGGCTGGAAGCCGTTGGCGTCAAGACCAATGCACAGGGTGCGATTGCCGTGGATGACATGCTTCAGACCAACGTGCCCGGTATCTATGCCGCCGGTGACGTGCTCGGCGAGAACATGTTCGTCTATGCCGCCGCTTACGAAGGCAGTCTGGCGGCGGAAAACGCGCTGACCGGCGCGAGGCGCCAGCGCGATTACACGGCTTTGCCGTGGGTCATCTTCACCGACCCGCAGGTGGCGGGTGTCGGCCTTGACGAAAACCAAGCCGCCGCACAAGGCCTCGAAGTTGACGTATCCGTCTTGCCCCTGTCGCACGTGCCGCGTTCCCTGGCCGCGCGCGACACGCGTGGTTTCATCAAACTGATTCGCCACCGCGCCACGGACCAGTTGGTCGGCGCGCGCATCCTGGCGCCGGAAGGTTCGGAATTGCTCATGGAGATCAGCCTGGCCATCAAGTTCGGCATCCCCGTGCGCGAGTTGACGGCCTGTTTTCATCCGTATCTGACGTTGAGTGAAGGGGTGAAGCTGGCGGCACTGGCTTTCACCAAAGACGTGAACAAACTGAGTTGCTGCGCCAGTTGAAAAATGAAACCAGGCGTTATCATGGCCGGAAGGTCGCCGGCGGGCCAGGTATCTCAAGGCGCATTTTCACGCCGTTGGCCGCTGAAGCTGACGCGCCAGATTGCGGATCAAACCAAAGAACGTAACGGCCCAGGCACACGTGGCAATCCAAGCGAATATCGCAGCAATGGAGCCCAGTGAAGGCAAATTCAGGGTTTTGCCCAGTACGCCCGTGGCCAGAGAATACATTCCCAGCGGGAAAACCAGTGACCAATAGTCGGGACTGTAAGCCCATTTCACGTGTCCCTTCGCGTGCCGCCAAATTTCCACGATCAACAAAAGCGGAATCCACCAGGTGGCCGTTGTCCAGAACAGCAGCGTGAAGCCCGCCAGGAACGGTGTCAAATCGCGCAGCAGACTCCAGCGGTTGGCGGCGGATAGCAGCAGTGCGCCAGCCAGCGTGGCGATGGCCAATGCTCCCATGTCAATCCAGTAATCCGGCGTCAGCTTCTCCGGCCGCATCCGGAAAAACATCCAGCGATAGAGAATCAAGGTGATGAAGAACAGGTAAAACATGGCGCCGGTCAGCCCGGCCGCCAGGGACACAAAATGCGCCAGCTTGGTTCTGGAGAAGGACGGTGCCACCAGCGTGCCGAGCACGCTGATGGATTCGGTAGCGACCACCGTCAGCAGCCAGACGCCGTTGATGCCGGCTTCCAACGAGGGCTTGGGATTGCGCACCGTGACTACCGTGAAGAACGTGTAATTCAACACCACCCACAAGCCAACGCCGACAAGCCACAACACCTTGGCCACCGACATCCAGGGAGTCAAAATGGCAAATTGACATCCCAGAACGTAGGTTCCCGCCACGATGGTCAGGAATCCCGCGCTGTGGAAATGGTGGGTCAGGTCATCCGTCAATCGCGCCCGATAACGGAAGAGACGCAACAGCGTCAGCACCCAGAGCACGAAGTAAGCGGCGAGGTTTAACCAAAACAACGCCCGGGCCACTTGTTCCCAGCCCTGGTCATGCACGGCCAGGGAAACAATCCCAGTGGCCATCACCAGCGCGAAGTATTCGGGAGGAAAATCCGCCAGGCCGGCCGGATTTCGCGCCTCCGGTTTCGACACCGAAATCGCCGTCGAAGCGGAAGTTTGAGCGTTGCGATCCACGGCATAATTTAACATCAGGCCGGATAATTTCAGGTATTTTGGCGCCCTGTTGTCGCCTGGATTCAAATCAGCCGCCGGCTCGTTTTCTCGCCCGATGAATCGGAGGTCGGATAGGTAATCTGCCGGCCTCGGACCTTCGCGAATGGCTCAGGACCTGCGGCCGGCGCCGCGTGGCGCTCGTGTGAGAACCTGTTCTCCGGCGCTACATCGAGCCATTGAAACACGCCGGCGCCGACAAACCGATGATTCAACCATTCGGAACGACCGGAACCGAGCACCCGCCAGTCATCTTTGGTTTGATCCTTCGCCAGGATGGCCCACAGGCAAACACTATCCAGAACCTTACGATCTTCTGCGGGCGATAAATCCTTTGAAGTTCGCCCATCCAGTTCGTCCGGTTCGCCGGGTTGGAACAGAACTTTCTGTCTGGTGGTCCGATCGCGCTCCAATTCAATTCAGCGGCTTCAGTTTCCTTTGGCTTGTTTCGTCTGATTCTCGGCCTCAAATAAGCGGTGCATCGCATCACGGCAGGCGTTATCCACGGCCCTCCCGACGGTTCTTTGTTCGTAAACGGGAACCATTATTAACGCCAGGCCCGCTACTCCATCGTAGTAGCTTCGTCCGCTGGCCTTGCGGATGAAATGTGCGGGAGAAAGTTCAATCAATTCCATGTCCACTTGCACCTGGCCGGCCCAACCGAAGCCCATGCCGCCCATGAGTAAAAAGCCCTGAGCTATGTCGGGTTCACCTGCCGCGGTATTGCTCCAAAACGAAATCCTGGTTCGCACCACTTTATTAATCCCCAGCGAACGTCCCCATGATGCCAGGTGATTTGAAGCTGCCTGGTCAGTGTAAATGGCCGAAGGATTGAATGGCTCCACCAGATGGTGAAGTTCCGATATATTGTCGAACTGGCTGGCGACTTTGCTCGGTCCGATCAATTGATGTGTTTTGCCGGCGGCCAGTGTATCCAAAACCTTGTTCGTGATTCGCACCAGCTTGTTGGTGGGCATTCTCGGCCCTTCGATGTCCTCGCTGGCGAGCGGTAACAACGCCACCTGGGAGGATGGCTGCCACGCCGGGTTCAGCGCCGAATGTTTGCGACCAAAAAGGCAGCCGGTCATGGTCATGGCCAGCAACAGAAACATCGCGACGGCGGAAAATCGTTTTATGGTGCTCATGGTCGTGCTCCTTTCTATGAACTGTGAATCGTCAAATTGACATTGAAATTGCCTGGTATGCCCCGGTTAAGGCGATTTTTCCGACCACGCCCACCGGTCAATGAACTCGGCCACAACGCTTCCCAGCCACATGGCCTTGTAATCCTCGCTATTCTGGCTCGGCTCCGTATGCGCCACAAACAACGCCAATTGGGTTCCGTCGGGCGAGCGGATGACAAACTGGCCACTAATGGTTGTGTCGGCGGGGCTGAGCATGGCAACGTGCTCGGTCAATGTTCCGGTCAACACCATCGCGTCCGCAGGCGCATTGCTTGAAGTGGTGTCCGTGCGCACCTGGAAGGAATGACTGGCGACGCACCATTGTTCCACGCCGAGCTGGAAGGCATGGAGCAGGAGCTGCCGATTGGGATTAGCCATCTGATCATCGGCAAAACGGAGATCGCCCAGCACCAAAACTGCCGGCGGGCCGGGGGGCGGCGGACCCACACTGATGGGTCTGATGACGGGCGACATAGAAGCGCAGCCTGCAACCAGCCATGACAGAACAAGCACAGCCGAAAGTTTCCCGGCCAGACACAGGGGCGATTGTTTTTCGTTGGAAAGGGGGTGTATCAGGACCGGTTTTTTCATTTTGAGCTTCAATTTGTTCGGTTGACTGGGATGGATGGGATGGGGAACCTCACACCAACTGTTCGGCTTTCGTGGCCTCGTGATCATAAGTCGCCAGGCGGTGGTTCCCCGGCCAAACGCAAGGGATGGCCAATTTGGATCAGAACTGGATCCTTTCATGTCAGACTCCTTTCTTTGTTTTGTGTGTTGTAATGGAAGGGTGAGAAGACGTCGCAGAATCCGTTGCTTGAGGGCCGGCCGGACTTTTCACGAATGGGGAGTATGTCGGAGAATGCAAAGATTCCGCCGCCTTGTTATGAGAATGGCGGCAGCAACAAGCCAGTCTGCAGGATCCGCATCGGCAGGGTTTGGGTTGAGCAAAGGCTTTCTGTTCGGGCGTGGGAGATGATTGCGACTGCGGTGCGCGTGGATGATTCACCCGGGAACTGAGCTGCATTACCGTTCCGGCATCGGCAAAAGTTCCAAACAAGCGATCCCAAAAGTGGTCGCCGACGGCAAAATTCTTGTCTTGATCATGATGAATCTCGTGTCTGGCACGGGCACGCGCAAACCAGACCCGGCCGTCGAGAACGGAATGTTCCAAATGAAATTGAACGTGGACCCAGGCCACAATGGCGGTCATCAACGCCACTTGAAACATCCCTGCCACCGCCAGCCATGACGGCAGGAGCACCCCTTCCATGCACAGCGGAATCAGCAGCCAGGGAAACAGCGCTTTGTTGCTGTCGAATTTACCCTTTGCGCAGCGGAATTTTGGCGCTCGGCAACGTCGGGAATTCGGATACAACCGGTGATGGCTCTGAAGGTGATGATCACGCAACGGACTGTTGGGCTGGTGAGAAAACCAGTGTCCAAACCAGAGGCATAACGTTGTCGCATAGTAACTCACCGGCAACAGGGCCAGGCTGATACCAATTTTTTCGTTCAGGCTCATAGGATTCAACCTCTTCGTGTTTTCGGATAACTCGCCTGGTAGCTGCCCAAGAGGCGGTCCCAGAACGGTTGCAGGAGGGAATAATTTTTATGGTGATTAAGATGATGAATGTTGTGCAGTCGTCGGAGTCGCCGAAACCACCCGAACCGGTTCAGCCAGGACTTCCGCACGTGAAACTGGACGTGCACGTAAACATGCAGCGCGAATAAAACCACAAACGTGCCGAGATGGACCCAGAACAATGCTCGCGGCAGCACCTGATACGCAATGGAAACAGCGACCGCAGTGGGAATGAGATAAAACAGAGTCAGGCTGGTTTCCTCGTCTTCATACTCGGGTGTCGCCAGTTTTTTCCCCGAATAGATGGTATGGTGGCACTTGATGTGGCTGCGGAAAAACCACCCGCCGATCCGGTGATGTCCCAGCGCAAAATGGAGCGAGGTTTGAATGAAGGTGGCCAGCAAGCCTGTGGCAATTGCCGTGCCCCCGACGGCCAACGCAGCTACAATTGTTTCGAAGGTCATGCTGGTTTTATACGTCAATTGACTTCCAGGGTGTTAATTGATAAACTTAATTTCATCATCAGCATTTTCGATGAACATCCATCATTTGGAATTGTTCTATTACGTCGCCCGGCACGGCGGTATCATGTCGGCGGTGCGCCACATTCCCTACGGCATCCAGCAGCCGGCGGTGAGCGGGCAGGTGGCCCAATTGGAAGAGCATCTGGGCGTCACGTTGTTTCGTCGCCGGCCTTTCGCCCTGACGCCCGCCGGTGAAAGGCTTTTCAATTTCATCCAGCCGTTCTTCTCCAGACTCGAAACAATCGAGAGTGACTTGCAGGGCGGACGCGTGCGGCAGGTGCGCATCGGGGCTTCGACCCTCATTCTGCGCGAACATCTGCCGAAGCTGTTTCAAGGCGTGCGCAAGAAGTTTCCCGGTCTGAAAATCACTCTCCGCGAAGGTTCACCGGTCCAACTGGAGCACCTCTTGCAGGAAGGGCAAGTGGATCTGATTGTCACCTTGATCGAGAAAAAGGCTCCACCCGGCGTGCACTCGCTGAGCCTGCTGGAATTGCCGTTGGTGCTCCTGGTGGAAAAGAGCAGTCGGTATACGAGCGCGGAACAATTGTGGCAACGCGACAAGATCGAAGAGCCGTTAATCTGTCTGCCGCAGGGCGGGCCGCTCTGCCAAAATTTCCTTGCCCGCCTCAATGAACTCGGGGTGGAATGGTTTCCCAGTATGGAGGTTACTTCGGTGGATCTGGTCGAAACCTACGTGGCCAACGGGCTGGGCATCGGCGTTTCGGTGCCGGTCCCGCAGAAAGTCCCGCCGGCCAACATTCGCGTAATCCCCCTGCCGGATTTTCCACCAGTGATTGTGGGAGCGCACTGGCGGGGCAGAACCACGCCGGTGGTGCAAGTGTTCCTGGAGGAATTGCAATCGCTGGCCAAACGGCTGACGGAACCCGCCGCTCCTGCAACCTCTTGGCCGAGGCTGCCTCTCGGGAACTCCGGAAGACGTGCGAGTCGGATGACGCCCGGGGCGCCGCCTTGAACCAAACGACAGCCGGGACGGACAGCCAGAGAAAATTTTCAAGTGGCTTTTTAATTTTGCGCTTGACTTTTGATCAGCCGGGACGCTCTGACCCGTCCTGCCGCGCGGCACTTTTTCCTTCCTGGCCGTTTGAGGGGGCGTTGTTTTGCCTTTCAACTCACGCGCCGATCGGGCAGACCTCATTCATTTTGACGATACAACGAAACCGTCCGCCTCGGCTAAGCTGAACCGCACTGTGAACGTGGAAAATAAATGGCTGCCGACATGATTGCATTCCGCAAAATCGCCGTCGCCGGTCTGCTGGGGCTGGCCGCCACTGCCGCCACCGCCATGCCGCGGCTGCTCAACGATCCGGTGGACATCAGCGGCGATTTCCGGGCGTTGGAAAACACGTATTATCTCGCCGACCGGGTTTCGGAGTTTGACCCGGCGACTCATTCTGGAAAAATCATTTACCAGCGGGCGCAGTATCGCGTGCGGCATGCGTTTGACAACGACCTGGCGCTCATCACCCCGGTCGGTCCGAACGAATTTCCCGAAAACGAATACGCCGCCAATCCGGAACTGCCGTTCTGGATTGATTTTGTCTCGCCGCGCACGCTCCGCATCCGCATGACCAGCGGGCCGCAGGTGCATCCGCCGCAGCCGGAGCTCATGCTGGCCGGGGCGGTGCCCACGGATGATTCGTGGAAATACGAAAAGGTTCCGGGTGGGTGGCGCTATGCCAGCGCGTTCGGGTCGGTGACCATCCAGCAAAACCCGTTTCATATCGAAATCCGCGACGCGAGCGGCAAATTACTCACGGAAACCGATCATGCGGATGACAACCGATCCACCTTCACCCCGGTGCTGCCGTTCGGCTTCGTGCGGCGGGCGGCGGATTATTCGCGCAGTTACCACGCGGCCTTCACGCTCTCGCCCGGCGAAAAAATCTTCGGTTGCGGCGAATCCTTCACCGGCCTGGACAAGCGGGGTCAGAAGATTGTGCTTTGGACCGACGACGCCAACGGCATTCAAAACCCCGGCATGTATAAGCCTGTGCCCTTTTTCATGAGCAGCCGCGGTTACGGCATGTTCCTGCACACCAGCACGCCGATGACCTGCGACTTCGGCCATGATTTCAGCGGCGTGGATTCGCTGATGATCGGCGATGACGCACTGGACCTGTTCGTCTTCCTCGGCACGCCCAGGGAAATTTTGAACGAATACACCGATCTGACCGGCAAATCACCCCTGCCGCCGCTGTGGTCGTTCGGCCTGTGGATGAGCCGCTGCACTTACAACAGCGAAACCCAGGTGGACGACGTGGCCGCCAGGTTGCGTCAATATCGGATTCCCTGTGACGTGATTCATCTGGACACCGGCTGGTTCGAGACCGACTGGCAGTGCGACTACGAATTTTCCAAATCGCGTTTCCCCACTCCGGAAAAAATGTTGTCCGATTTGAAGGACGAAGGCTTTCACGTCTCCTGCTGGCAACTGCCGTATTTCGTGCCGAAGAACAAATTGTTTTCTGAACTCGTCACAAACCATCTGGTCGTGCGCGACCGCCAGGGCAACCTGCCTTACGAGGACGCCGTGCTGGATTTTTCCAATCCCAAAACCGTTGAGTGGTATCAGGCCAAACTGGCGCATCTGTTGAAGATGGGTGTGAGCGCCATCAAAGTGGACTTCGGCGAGGCCGCGCCGGAGGACGGCATTTACGCCGACGGCCGCACCGGCTTTTACGAGCACAATCTGTATCCATTGCGCTACAACAAGGCCGTGGCCGACATCACGAAAAAAATCAAGGGCTACAACCTGATCTGGGCGCGCAGTGCCTGGGCCGGCAGCCAGCGGTATCCGGTGCACTGGGGCGGCGACGCCGAGAGCACCGATGACGGCATGGCGGCGGAACTGCGCGGCGGACTGTCGTTGGGGCTGTCCGGGTTTTCGTTTTGGAGCCACGACATTGGCGGGTTCACGGCCAATTCCGTTCAGGCGATGGACAAGGACTTGTTCGCGCGCTGGCTGGCGTTCGGCATGTTGAGTTCGCACAGCCGCTGTCACGGCGAGGCGCCCAAGGAACCGTGGCATTACGGGCAGGCGTTCATGGACAAATTCCGCACGATTGACGATTTGAAATATTGCCTGATGCCTTACGTCTATGCCCAGGCCAGGGATTGCTCCGAAGACGGCCTGCCGATGGTGCGCGCGTTGTTCGTGGAATACCCGGACGACCCCGGCTCGTGGCTGGTGGACGACGAGTATCTCTTCGGCTCCCAAATGCTGGTCGCGCCGCTGATGCACGAACACGCAACGGGCCGCGCGGTTTATCTGCCGCCGGGAACGTGGATTGATTACCAGACCGGCAAGGCTTACCCCGGTGGCTGGCAGAACATCGAAGCCGGGCCAATCCCCGCCCTCATCCTGGTGCGCGACGGTTCGGTCATCCCGCACATCGCGCTGGCACAATGCACGGCGCAAATGGACTGGTCGAAAATCGAGCTGCGCGTTTTCGCCAGGCACGCCACAACCGCCCAAGGCCTGATTTTCCTGCCGGGCGAAACTCAAACGCGGGAGCTTACCCTGACCCAATCCGGCGGCGGTTTCAAACTGAACACCGATCCGCTGGCCGGAAAAGTTACGTGGAAAATTTCCGTGGTGGAAGGGCATTGAACATGAAATTGAAAAAGGCATGGGGACTGGCCGCTGTATTTTTTTGCGCCACTCTGTTGGGCCGCGCCGGAAATTACACCAATTTTTCTGTCGCGGTTTACATTCCCATCAACGTCGTCCAGAGCTTCGACCAGCCGGGAAAGCTTCGGGCCGACTGGGATTGCATCCACCGCCAGTTGAAGGTGGACAAGGTCTATATCGAGGTGCAGCGCGACCGGCGCCTGCTCACCGATGAACAAGCCGAGCGTGCCAAACAATTTTTCCTCGACCACGGCGTGCAGGTGGCCGGCGGCATGGCACTGTCGGAAGGAAATATCGGCGGCCAGTTCCAATCGTTTTGCTACACCGACCCGCGGGACCGCGCCTTCATCAAAAAGGCGGCGGAATTTGCCGCGCGGCATTTTGACGAGGTGATCCAGGACGATTTCTTTTTCGACACGACCAAGAATGAATCCGACATTGCCGCGAAAGGCGATCAAAGCTGGACACAATTCCGGCTCAAACTCATGGACGACGCGGCGGAAAACCTGCTGGTCAAGCCCGCCAAAGCCGTGAATCCCAGGGTGAAAATGGTCGTCAAGTTCCCGAACTGGTATGAGCATTTCCAGGGTTCCGGTTACGATTTGCAGCGCGAGCCAAAAATTTTCGACGGCATCTACACCGGCACCGAAACGCGGGATCCGGTCATCACCGACCAGCATTTGCAGCCATACGAAAGCTACGAAATCGTCCGCTACTTTGATCACGTCGCGCCGGGCCGCAACGGCGGCGGCTGGGTGGACACTTACAGCCTCCGTTACCTGGACCGCTACGCCGAGCAGCTTTGGGACACGCTGTTTGCCAAGGCGCCACAAATCATGCTCTTTGAGTGGTCGGCTCTGACCCGCCCGTTTGAGGTTGGCGACCGCGGCGCGTGGGAAAATTTGCCGACCAGCTTCAATTTAACCGCGGCGACCAACGGCGTTGCCGCTCCGACGTGGGCGCGCGTCGCCGCTTATTCACTGGAACAGGCGGACCGATTTCTCGGACGACTCGGAAACCCCATCGGCATCGCCAGCTACCGGCCGTTTCATTCCCGCGGCGAGGATTTTCTCCAAAATTACCTGGGCATGATCGGCATCCCGATTGAAATGTATCCGTATTTTCCCACCAATGCCGGCCTGGTGCTGCTGACCGAAGAAGCGAAAGCCGATCCCGACATCGTCGCCAAAATCAAAGCGCAGTTGCGCGCCGGCCAATCCGTCGTCATCACCTCCGGCCTGCTGCACGCGTTGCAGGACCGGGGCATGGAGGACATTGCCGAAATCCGCTGGACGGACCGGAAATTTTTGGCGCGCAACTATGCGGTCGGATTCGGCGCCGGCAATTTTTCCACGCTCGACGGCGAGACGAACGCCGACGTGCTGTTCCCCGAAATTGATTTCCTCACCAACGATTCCTGGTCGCTCGTCCGGGCCGAAGCCCACGGCAACGGTTTTCCACTGCTGCTGATGAACCGCTACTCGAAAGGAATCCTCTACGTTTGGACGATGCCGGACAATTTCACCGACCTCTATGCGCTGCCGCCGGCAGTGACCGGCGCCATCAAAAATTTCGTGATGCGCGGCTTTCCGGTGCGGCTGGACGGCCCGGCGCAAGTGGCGCTGTTCGCCTGCGACAACGGGACATTCATCGTGCAGAATTTTTTGTCCACGGCGGCGGATGTGAAAATTTCCACGCTGGGAAACGCGACGCAATTGAAAAACCTCGTTACCGGAGAAATAATTCGCGGCCAATTGCCCCCGCCGCACGGCGGGAACTGGCGGAATGAAAATGTCGAACGCCGCGTCGCCTTTTCGGTTCATTTGCCGCCGCACAGTTACGCGGCGTTTGCGCTGGAAGGCGGCCACGGAACCGAAAACGCTTCCGCCCGCTGAGCTGGCCGCTTCTCCGGCGGGAAATGCTCAGGCACAACGCATTTTTATGACCGGCAAAAATGCTGAGAAACGGAAAATGATCTGTCTGGCCGCCGGTTTGGCGGCTGTGTTCGTCACCGGCGATTTATTTGGCGGCACCACCACCGTGACGCCGCGGTTGATCTCCGCCGACTTCCAGCAAACCAACGGCCCGCTCGACACCATGTTCAATTTCTGCGTTGGCGCGGGCCGCGCCAACGAAGGCCTGCGCGCTGTGTTAGAAGAAATCCGACCGGGTCAAGGAAAGTCTGCGGGGCTGCTGGAAAGAGGAGCAACTCTTTGCGTTGCGTCAGGCGTTGGAGTTGTGGGAAGCCTATCAGCAAAAGATTCAGGATTGCGACCGGAAACTGGAAGCCGTCTTGCACGCGTTGGCCGGACCGGAGCCTTCGACCCCAGCCGGGGAAGCGGGGAGCGGGGGCAACGCCCCGGCAGTGAAACTGGGTCCGGCCAAGCCGCCGGGGCGCAACGCGCCGGCCATTGAGCGGTTCCAGCAGTTGCTGGCGCGCATTTGCGGCGGACGCGATGTGACGAAGATTCCGGGCCTGGGGACGTATCTGGTCTTGCAACTGATCAGCGAAGTGGGCACGGACATGACGCGGTGGAAGACCGAGAAACACTTCGCCTCCTGGCTGGGACTGGCCGGTGGCCGCAAACAAAGCGGCAAACGCAAAGGCCGGGTCAAAGCCCATCGCAAC
>DASRCU010000097.1:0-10242 GCA_035652955.1 Verrucomicrobiia bacterium
CACAAACCTCAATTGCCTGACCACCGACGCCGCCGGGAACCTGTGGATCGGCGCCGCTGGCTTCTGCCACCGGCGCCGCAACGACGGATTTACACCGGCGAATTCGGTCGGGTCGGCATTCAACCGGATCATCACGGCGGCGCCTGGTTCTACAACTACGGACGCGGCTTGATCCACGTGGACGCTGCCGGCCGGGTGCGCCCCTTGACCCCCACGGACGGTTTTCCCGGCGACCGCGTTTATTGCCTTTTTGAAGACCGCGAAGGAGATGAATGGGCGGGCTTGGACGCCGCCGGGCTAGTGCGCGTGCGCGAGGCGCAATGCCACACCGTGGGCGCCGCGGACGACGGAACGGCCCGGGCCGCCAAGTCCGTTTGCCAGGATGCCCACGGCGCGGTCTGGATCGGCCTGTTGAGCGGCGGACTGGAACGCTGGCAGGATGGGGCATGGACGAATCTGCCCGCCCCGGACGGGAATGCCCTGGGTTCGGTTTTTTGTTTGTGCCCGGACGGCCGCGGGCGGCTGTGGACCAGCACCGGCAATGAAGATTTGTATGTCGGCAGGGACGGGTATTTCCAGCGGGTGACCCCGCTGATTCACGGCGTCAAGGCCATTCTGGCCGATCACGCCGGCCGGGTCTGGGCGGGCACCACCAGCGGGTTGTTCGTTTCCCCTGACGGCTCGCCGGAACATTTTCAACCCGTCGAGAATTTTCCCCGGCACAATGTTCGCGCGCTGGCCGAGGATCAAAACGGCGCCGTCTGGGCCGGCACCGGCAACGGCGAATTGTTCCGCATCGCCGGCAATTCCATTGCCGAATTTCAACCGCCCGACGCCCAGGCCGGCGCCATCTGGTCCGTGTTGGCCGAGCCGGACGGCACGATATGGGCGGGGACGTTTCGTGGCGGACTGCTGCGGCTGCGCGACGGGCAATTCACCCGCTACACCACCCGCGACGGCCTGCCGGACAACGTCATCTGCCAGGTCCTTGATGACGGGCGCGGTCGTCTCTGGCTCGGCACACATCACGGCGTTTTTTGCGTGGCCAAAAGCGCGCTGGACGATTTCGCGCGCGGCAAGGTGAAATTCATTTCCGGCGTGGCCTACGGCCGGTCAGATGGCTTGCCTTCCCTGGAATGTTCCGGCGGCTACCAGCCGTCGGGCTGGCGCGACCGACAGGGCCGGCTCTGGTTTGCCACCGCCAAGGGCGCCGCGTGGATTCAACCGGGCGAACTCCACCCGAACCCCGTCCCGCCGCCGGTGGTGATCGAAGAAGTGCTTGTGGATGGGCGTCTGCAGACCGGCTGGCCGCTGCCAAACGCCGGCCGTGCGCCGCTGTTGGTCATTCCACCGGGAAAACATCAGGTCGAATTCCGCTACACCGGCTTGAGCCTGGCCTCGCCGGAACGCGTCCAATTCCGCTACCGGCTGGAGGGCGTGGATGCCGACTGGGCTCAGGCCGGCACACGACGATTCGTGCAGTATAATTTGCTGCCGCCGGGCCATTATCGCTTCCGCGTCATCGCCGGCAACAGCGACGGCGTCTGGAACAAAACCGGCGCCGCACTGGAGTTGAGAATCCGGCCGCACTTTTACGAAACCTGGTGGTTTGAGGTTCTCGCCGCATTTTCCATTCTGGCCGGCGTGGCCGGCACAGCCCGGCATCTGGCCACGCGCCGTCTGCGACGACAGATGGAAGAACTGGAACGCCGCCAGGCCGTGGAACGCGAACGCGCGCGCATCGCCAAGGATATTCACGACGACCTCGGCGCCAGCCTCACGCTCATCGCCGTGCTCGGCGACCTGGCCCGGAAAGAAAAAACCGCCGAGCGCATCGAAAAAATCTCCCGCACCGCCCGCGAAGCGGTCAAATCGCTCGATGAAATCGTCTGGGCCGTCAATCCCCGCAACGACACACTGGCGCATCTGGTGGATTACACGGCCCAATTTGCCCAGCAATACCTGCGCGATGCCGATATCCGTTGCCGGTTGGATGTACCCGAACACCTGCCGGCGCGCGAAGTGCCGGCCAACGTCCGTCATAATGTCTTTCTGGCCGTCAAGGAAGCGCTCCAAAACATCGTCAAACACGCCCGCGCCACGGAAGTCTGGCTGCGCATCAGTCTTGAAAACCCGCGGCGCCATCCCCCGGCGGATGTCATCCGGAAAAACCCTTCGCTCGAGTCCCGCCCGACCGGCTTGCGAATCGTCATTGAGGACAATGGCTGCGGATTTGATCGCGCCCCCGCCGATGCCTGGGCCAATGGCCTGCACAACATGCGCCAGCGCCTGACCGAAATTGGCGGTCAATGCCGGGTCCACAGCCGCGCTGGCGCCGGCACCACCCTCACCGTGGAATTGCCGTTGACCGACGGTCCGTCTCACAAGCCCGACGCGACGCCGGAACGTGAAATTTTCGCAACACACGATTGCAAATGACCCGTTGCGCCTCAAATCCCATTTGCCGACGGACGGCAAAAAAGCGCCGGAGCGCCGCTTGCCTCCAGTCGCGCGGTTTTGCGGGAGTAGACTTTGAACCGATTTGGGCTAAATTCCTCCCAACGACATGCAATCCCGCGGTCTCATCAAAATTGCCGCCTGGGGGCTGCTGGCAGCGGCGCTCCTGGCGCTGGCGTTCCGGGCCAGCCGCGCGCAGCCGGCGGCCGTTTCAACCACTTTCACCCCAACGCTTATGGATTTGAAAAATTTCAAAAAACCTTCCGCAGCGGAGTTGAAGAAAAAACTGACGCCCGAACAATTCGCCGTCACCCAACAGGCAGCCACCGAACCGCCGTTCCACAACGCGTATTGGAACAACCATGCGCCGGGCATTTACGTGGACGTCGTCTCCGGCGAGCCGCTGTTCAGCTCCCTGGATAAATTTGATTCCGGCTGCGGCTGGCCGAGTTTCACCCGGCCCATTGGCGGGGAGAAACTGATTGAGAAGCCGGATTATTCCCACGGCATGATTCGCACGGAAGTGCGCTCGCCCGTGGCCGATTCGCATCTGGGCCACGTGTTCGACGACGGGCCGCCGGACAAAGGCGGTTTGCGCTACTGCATCAACTCCGCCTCGCTGCGGTTCATTCCCGTGGACCAAATGGCGGCCGAAGGCTACGGCGCTTATCTGGAACCCTTCATTCAGGCGGGGTTGTATCATCCCCAAACCAATCCACCGCCGGCTCAGCAAACGTTGCAGGGCAAACCGGCCGCCGCTGCTCCAGCGGCAAAAGATTCCCCGCCGGGAAGCTGATTTTCCTGCGCCCGCCGGAGCCGCCGACCACCGGCCGGCGTTTTCAGATCACCGGTTCGCCGTGTCAATCGGCTGCGCCCCGGTCCGGGCGATTGTCCTGCAATCATTTCCGCTCGCACCGCGGTGCCTTTTCTGATTTACTCCGCCATTGCAAATGAACGAAACTCATTCGCTGATCGAGCAGCGCCGGGCCAAACTCCAGGCGCTCCAAGCCAAAGGCGTTTTCCCTTTCAAAAACAAATTCTCGCCCACCGAAACCTGCGCCGCCGCGCGCGAAAAATATCAGCGCGGCGAATTGAAAGAAGGCGCCGCAGTGGCCGTGGCCGGGCGCCTGACGGCGTATCGCGAAATGGGCAGGAGCCTGTTTTTCGACCTCCGCGACCAGAGCGGGCGCCTGCAAATTTACGCGCAGAAAAATCATCTGGAGGAAATCGCACCCGGCAGTTGGGAGATTCTCCAGCTTCTGGACCTGGGCGATTTTCTGGGCGCGCGCGGTTCCCTGTTCACCACCAGGACCGGCGAAATTTCCGTCAAGCTCGATTCGTTCGTGATTCTGGCCAAGGCCCTGCGGCCGCCGCCGGAAAAATGGCACGGCCTGGCGGATACGGAAATCCGCTACCGCCAGCGGTATCTGGATTTGATGGCCAATCCAGACGTCAAGGAAATTTTTTTGAAGCGCAGCGCCGTCGTCCGCGAGATTCGGAATTTTTTGCACGCGCGCGGCTTTGTGGAAGTGGAGACCCCCATGATGCAGGCCATTCCCGGCGGCGCCGCGGCCCAGCCGTTCCGCACGCATCACAACGCCCTCGGTTGCGACTTGTATCTGCGCATCGCCCCGGAACTTTATCTCAAACGGCTGCTGGTGGGCGGACTGGAGAAGATCTTCGAAATTGGTCGGAACTTCCGCAACGAAGGGCTTTCGCGCAAACACAACCCGGAATTCACCATGCTCGAAGCCTACCAGGCGTTCGGCGATTACGAGACGATGATGGAACTCGTCGAAGAAATGATTTGCCATGTTGCACAAAACGTTTTGGGAACGCTGAAAATTGAAACCCGGGATGCCGAAGGAAAAATTGTAAAAACCATTGACCTCACGCCAAATTGGAAACGCGCCAAATACAAGGATTTAATTCGCGAAAAAGCGGGCGACGATTGGTTCGAAATTTCCCCCGCTGAGCGCCGCCAACGCGCCCACGACCTTGGCGCGGAAATCGGAAAAGACTACGAGGATTTCGAGGTCACCGGCGCCGTGTTTGAAAAATTGATCGAGCCGGCGCTCATTCAGCCGACCTTTGTCACGCATCTGCCCAAGGAACTAGTGCCGCTGGCCAAGCTTTCCCCGGAAGACCCCACGACCGTCGAAGTCTTCGAGTGCTGCATCAACGGCCAGGAAATCGCCCCCGGCTACACCGAGCAGAACGATCCGATTGAACAACGCGCGCGCCTGGAACATCAGGCCGGCGGCGAACGACAGAAACTCGATGAGGATTTTTTGGTCGCCCTCGAACACGGCATGCCCCCGGCGGGCGGAATTGGAATTGGAATTGACAGACTGTGCATGATGCTGCTGGGTCAGGAGAGCATTCGCGACGTCATTTTGTTCCCGCAACTGAAACCCAAATGACCAGACCGCGGCCGGCAGAAACATCAGACCCCTTTGAATTGCCCTGAAATTTCAGGCAGATTTCCGTTTGACTTGATACATGGGGCGGGGATAATCGGGTCAGCAGCTATGGCCAGACTTGTTATCCAGAACCAGGGCATGATCGGACGCGCTCATGAACTGGCGGTGGAGCGCACCACCATTGGACGCGTGGAGGATAACACGTTTCAAATTGCCGACCCCTCGGTTTCCAGCCATCATTGCGAGGCACTGCTGCGGGGCAGCGAAGTGCTCATCCGCGACCTCAACTCCACCAACGGCACCTTCATCAACGATACCCGCATCACCGAAGGCGTCTTGAAACCCGGTCAAATCCTGCGGCTGGGCCAGGTGGAATTGAAACTGGAAAACGGCGAAACGTCCGGCGTGCCCCCGCCAGCCGCGACCACGGCGGCTGCACCGCCGGCTCCGGCCCCGGCTCCCGCAGCGGCTTCTACTGCCTCCAAGCTCTCGCCAACCGGAACGATGGTCATGCCGCGCGGCGTGAGTTTGAGTGAACTGGAAAGCAGCGGCACGCCTCCTCTGGACGCCACTACCACTCTGTTCTCGAAAAAGCGGAACAAGGCCGGGCAATATTTCTGGATTGGCGCAGGCATCGTTCTGGCCATCATTGTGGCGTTAATCTTGTTCGTCTTCAAACAGGCCGTACGGCATTAAAACCCGCTCGCCGCCACCGGCCAGTCGTGGAATCCGCGGCAATTGAAACCCTTCCTCGGTTTGCTTCATTCGCGGTCACGAACCTCTTGAACGGCGTGAAATTCGCGCAAAATGGCGTGAAATCGCCGCAACAGAGCGCTTTCGCACCGGCTGGCAACGGGGAAATTCGTTTGGCATTGCCTGTGCTAAATCCCAGGTATGAAAACGCGACCGCTCCATCACGGGCCGAAGGCTTTCGCGCTGGTGGAACCCCTGGCGGTCATAGCCGTCATCACCCTCCTGACTGCCGTGTTCCTGCCCGCCGTCCCCCGCTCCCAATGGCGCGCCCAAGGCGTCCGACCCGAAAACGACCGGGCGGAAACCCGTGTGACTTTCCTCACCTTCGCCAACAAACACGCCGGCAAATTTTCCATGACCGTTTCGATCCGCGACGGCGGTTCCATGGAATTTGGGCGGGAAGGGCACGTCGCCAGACCGAATCGTCTGATCGCTTCGGCTGCGCCCGAAGACGGAGCGGCGGCAGGGAACGGTGAGGACGCGATGATGTCGCCGTTTAACCGGTACCTGGCGACGGTGTTGCGGCGTCTGATCGCCGCCACGTATCTGCTCCTGCTGTTGTGGTGGCTCTTCCTGGCCGTCTGGAAATTGCGCCAGGAACTCAAGGAAAAACAGGAACGGCAGACCCTGGCGCTTCTCGGTGCGCAGACCAGGCTTTGGCAATGGAGCCAGGAGAAGGACCGACACCGGCATCCGTGGAAAATGCCGGAACAGAGAGAGCTTTGACCATCGGCGTTTTGCTTCCTTCCGCGCCGCGGAACTGATCTTTTGCGGAAGCGGCGACTGGACGACCGTTCAGGACGCCAGCCGTTTGACTTCCATTCCCACCAGGCAAACGTCATCCTCAAATTCCGGCTGGCCGGAAAATTCGTGAATCTCCTCAATCACTCCCTTGAGCAAATCCGCCGCCGGCAATTGGGTCCGGCGCTGCAACGCCCTGGCGAGCCGTTCGGGCGTAAAAATCTGGAGCTGGTCGGACGAGTTGATTTCAATCAGGCCGTCGGTGTAAAGCGCGATTAAATCGCCGGCCTCCAAATCCCGGCGATGCGTGGGAAATTCTGCGGCGCCAAACAACCCCAGCGCCGGCCCTTTGCTGCGGCCGGGCGTGCCGTGGCCGGCCAGCGGTTCCACCGCCCCGGCCCGCCGGCGCACCTGCAGCGGGTCGGGATGCGCCGCGCTGGCGTAACGCATCTGACCGCACGCCACGTCCGCTTCCAGATAAAACGCCGTGGCATACATCGTGGCCCCGGTCTGTTTGAAAATGCCGAACAGGTTGTGGTTAATTTGCGCCAGCAACTGCCCCGGCTCGGACACTGTGGCGCTCAAATCCTGAACCTGCGCGCGCAGCATCGCCGTGACCAGCGCCGCGCGCACGTCGTGCCCCATCACGTCGCAAATAAACACGCCCACTTTCGAGTCGGACAACGCGGTGACGGTGAAGAAATCGCCGCTGACGGCGCCGGTGGGATGATAGAACGTGAAAAATTCCAGGGCGCTGTCGCCGGCATGGCCGTTGAGAAAGGATGGAAATTCGTGCGGCAACATGGCCATCTGCAATTCGCGGGCCATCTTGAGTTCCTCGGCAATCTGCTGATTTTTCCGCTCCAGCTCCCGCGTGCGCTGGGCCAGGGCGTCCTGCATCTGCTTGCGCAACGTGATGTCCCGTGAAATGCCGAAGGTGCCGATGATCCGGCCGGTGGCATCACGCAACGGCATTTTGGTGGTGGACACCCACGTCTCGCTGCCATCGGGCCAGGTCTCTTTTTCCTCGATGCCTACCAGCGGTTTGCCGGTGCGCATGATTTCCCGTTCATCAGCCAGCGCCTGCTCGGCGTGCGCCTCGCTGAAAAAATCGTGGTCGGTCTTGCCAATGGCTTCGGCGGGGTTGGCCAGATGAAATTTCTTCGCGTGAGCCTGACTGATCATCAGGAAGCGACTGGCCGTGTCCTTGAAATAAATCGCGTCCGGAATGTGCTGCATGAGCGCGCGCAACAACGTGCTGTCGCTGCAGGACGATTGCTGAAATTTATGCCGCGCGATGGCGTTGCGCGCCACCTGCACCAGCGCCGCCGCCGGCAACGCGTCTTTGAACAAACAATCCTGCGCCCCGCGCGAAATGGCTTCCACAATCAGACCGGACTTTTTCGGCGGGCCCGCCAGCACCAGCAGCGGCGCGCCGGGAGCGGCTTCGTAAAACCGGCAGAGCGCATCCAATCCCTGACAGCCCGGCAAATCCAGGTCCAAAATCACCAGCGCAAAATTTCCCCGGTGAAAGGCGGCGATGCCGCCGGCCAGGTCGGCGACACACTCCACCTGAAAACCCTCCGCCCGCAACATCTCGGCACACCCGACAGCGGGACCAACAAGCAAGACCAACGGGGATTCTTTCATGGCTTGTCGGGCAAAAATAAGCCGCCCAGCGGAATTTGTCCAGTGCGCACGCCGGCGCACGACACCCCGCGAATCCTCATCCGCCGCCGTAAACCCCTGGCCGTCCTGGACTGCGGCGGCGGTGACGCCGCAGTCCACCCTCCGACGCTTCGCGGATCTTCGCGCGCGCCGAACCGGCGTTAGGCCACGGTGATGTCTCTGTCCAGATAAACGTCCTGGATCAGGTTCAGCAGCCTGACACCTTCCTTCATCGGGCGTTGGAACGCCTTGCGCCCGGAGATCAAGCCCATGCCGCCGGCGCGTTTGTTGATGACGGCCGTTTTCACGGCGTCGGCGAAATCGTTCTTGCCCGATTCACCGCCGGAATTGATGAGACCGGCGCGGCCCAGGTAACAATTCACCACCTGATAACGCGTCAGGTCAATCGGATGATCGGTCGTCAATTGCGAATAAACCAGCTCGCTGGTTTTGCCGAATTTTTCCAGCGCCTTGTAGCCGGCGTTGCAGGTGGGCTGTTTCTGTTTGATGATGTCCGCCTCAATGGTCACGCCCAGGTGGTTGGCCTGGCCGGTGAGGTCGGCGGCCAGATGATAATCCTTGTCCTTCTTGAATGCCGGGTTGCGCAGGTAACACCACAGCACGGTGGCCATGCCCAGTTCGTGGGCGCGCTGAAAGGCCTTGCTGGTTTCGATGATCTGATGATGGCTTTCCGCCGAGCCGTAATAAATCGTCGCGCCCACGGCCACCGCGCCCAGGTTCCACGCCTGCTCGACCTGCGCAAAATAAATCTGGTCGAAGTTGTTGGGATAGGTGAGCAGTTCGTTGTGATTCAACTTCACAATGAACGGGATTTTGTGGGCGTATTTGCGCGCCACCGCGCCAAGCACACCGAGGGTGGACGCCACGGCGTTACACCCGCCCTCGATGGCCAGTTTGACGATGTTTTCCGGATCAAAGTAGTCCGGATTGGGGGCGAAGCTGGCGCCCGCCGAGTGTTCGATGCCCTGATCCACCGGCAGAATGGAGAGGTAACCGGTGCCCGCCAGCCGCCCGTGATTGAACAGGGTCTGCAAGCTGCGAAGCGTTTGCGGATTGCGATCCGTCACGGCATAAACGCGGTCCACAAAATCCGGTCCCGGCAGGTGCAACCGGTCTCGCGGAATGGTTTTGCATTGATGTCCAAGGAGGTTTTGGGCCTGGTCGCCCAATAATTTTTCAATTTCTTTGTTCATAATGTCAGTCGTTGCCGGAATCCTCGTGCCGCCTCCCAGACAAATTAATCATCATCTGGCGGCACAAACAGATTTGATTATATCGAATTCGCGCCGATTCCTGTCAACTCAATTCAGCCATTTTTTGAGCCGCTCGCGCAGCAATTGCCGGGCGCGATAGAGCCGCGATTCGACGGCTTTGGGTGTGGCGCGCAAAATGGCGGCGGCTTCGGCGACACTGCGCTCCTCCCATTCGCACAGCACAATCGCCTCGCGCAAATCTGGCGGCAATTTGCCAATCGCCGCCCGCACGGCGGCGGCCCGTTCCGTGGCCAGCAGGGATTCGCTGGGCAGCGGTGAACCTGCCGACAGCGTGTTGCCCAGCGACGACTGGCTGTCGCCGATTGGAGTTTCCAGCGAGAGGGCCGGATGCCGGCGGCGCCAGCGCAAATGGTTCCGGGCCAGATTCGCAGCGATGGTGAAAAGCCACGTGGAAAATTTTTCGTCTGCTCGAAACCGGTGGCGGGATTTGTAAACCCGGACAAACGTTTCCTGCGCCAGGTCATTCGCATCATCCGCGTTGCCCACCATGCGGCAGAGAAACTGAAAGACCGGCGTTGCGTGACACGCCATCAACTCGTCAAGCGCCGCCTCGTGCCCGGCGGCCAACCGCTTCATGGCGGCGCGGTCACGGGCGTCGGCGTCAGGGGCTTCCCTGCTCATGGCCGGGGTGGGGAGACATGGACTGCTCAATAGCCTCGTGGAAGCCGAGGGTGATTTTTTCCATTTCGACCAGATAACGGCGACCTTCCGCCGGTGGCATGGCCCGGCTTACGGCAAGGAAGTGGCGGAGCATCTGCGCCTGGCACTGCGCGCGAAGCTCGCCCAGTTCGGTCAGTTCTTTTTGCGCCTGGGCGGTCACGTTGGTTTGGCCGGCCAGCGCAGCCTGAAGCTCGGTTTTCTTGGCCGCGATGAGCGCGCACATCCGGGCGCATTGCGGCCGGTAG
>DASRCU010000098.1:0-3131 GCA_035652955.1 Verrucomicrobiia bacterium
CCTGGCGTCGCGCTCCATTGCCTCGCGGAACGGACCGGCGGTCAACCGCACGTCGCGCAGCGGAAACGGTTGTGCGGGGGCAACAATGGCATTTTGCACCTCGCCGCGCGCCGGCACCGCAAAAGCGGCCAGGACAAAAGCGATGAAAATGTGTTTGATGTTCATTTGTGCTTTCAGCAAACGTGTTCCCCGCAAAAATTCCGGGCACGATTCATCACGGTTGACCTGAAATAATTTCCGCGGCCGCCGGATTCCGCAACGCCAATTTGCGTCTAAATACCGCCAAAATGCGGCGGCCATGCCTATCCTGTATTCGCCTTGCTGCACGAACATGTTTGCGCTGGCAACGAAGGCGCCGTCGTGCAGTTCTCGCAACGACAAAAAAAGCCAAACAATGAACAAGCGCCGGTGAGCCGTTCCGTCGCTTTCTTCTGACGTTGAAGGAAATATGAACGGCCAGCGGCAGCGGGGTGCCACCAGCGCGATTCCAGTTATTTTCCTGTGGGTTTTGCTTTGGGTGGCCTCGGCTACGGCAGGGGCGGTCACCGCCACCAATGCCGTGGCCAAATTGTCGAACGGGGACTGTTTGGATTGTCATTTGGACCCGACCCTGACTTGGACGGTGAATGGCCGCTCCGAGCCGGTGCCGGTGTTTCCCACCAATGCCTTTGCCCGTTCAGTTCATGCCATGCTTGATTGCACGGACTGCCACACGGGGGTCAAAGAGCTGGTTCACCCGGATCATCTGCCGCCGCCGGATTGTTCGGGCTGTCATGAGAAGGACGCGAAGGATTACGCCGCGAGCATCCACGGCGTGAGTCACCAGCTTGGTTCTTCCGCCGCGGCAGAATGTTGGGATTGCCACGGGTCCCATGGCATCCTGCCGGTGGATAATCCCGCTTCACCGGTCTATAAAATGAACCTGCCGTTCACCTGTGGCAAATGCCACAACAACGCCGGTCTCACTCAGGAGTACCGGATTCTCCATCCCAACGCCCCGAAAGAGTTTTTGGACAGCATCCACGGCCAGGCTCTGCTCAAAATGGGTCTCATTGTCGCGCCGTCCTGTAGCGACTGCCACGGCGTGCATGACATCAAACCGGCCGTGTATCCCGACTCGCCCATTCACCACGCCAACGTCGCCAGGACGTGCGGCAAATGTCACGTGGGCATCGAGAAAATTTATGACCAGAGCATCCACGGTCAGATGGTGGCCAAAGGCGATCGGAAGGCGCCCGTTTGCACGGATTGTCACACAGCCCATCAAATCGTCAATCCGGCCGCCGTTAATGGTTTCAAAATCGCGATGGACGAGCGCTGCGGCCAATGTCATCAGGACCATTACCAGGAATACCGGGACACCTACCACGGCCAGGCCATTCTGCTGGGGCCGCCCAATGCCGCCCCGAAAGTCGCCGCCTGTTACGACTGCCACGGCTATCACAACATCCTGCCACCGTCCGATCCGCGCTCGACTTTATCCAAGACCAACATTCTGGCCACCTGCCAACAATGTCATCCGGGCGCGACCGAGGGGTTCACACAATACGACCCGCACGCCAATCCATTGAACGGCAAGCAGTATCCGCTCCTCCACACGGTGTTTCTGTGCATGACCGGCTTGTTGATCGGGACATTTGCGTTTTTTGGTTTGCACACCCTGCTCTGGCTGGTGCGCGCGGTGTATCTCTACTGGCACGATTCGAAGACGTTCCGCGAAGCGAAAATCAAAACCCAGGTGGGCGGCGAATGGTTTACGCGTTTCCAGCCCTTTGAACGGTTTCTGCATCTGATGGTGGTGTCGTCCTTTTTGTTGCTGGTCATCACCGGTATGCCGTTGAAATTTTCCTATACGCACTGGGCCAAAGTAGTGTTCGACATCATCGGCGGTCCGGAAACCGCGCGCAAGCTGCACCGCTTCGGCGCCATTATCACCTTTCTCTACTTCGGGCTCCATTTGGTGTCGCTCGCCAAAAAGGCGTGGCGCGGGCGGAATGCCCTGCGGGACCCGGTCACGGGCCGGTTCCGGTGGAAGCGCCTGGGGCACGTGTTGTTTGGCCCCGATTCCATGGTGCCGACACTCCAGGACTGGCGCGATTTTGTGGCACACAACAAATGGTTCTTCGGCAAAGGTCCCAGGCCGCAGTTTGACCGCTGGACGTACTGGGAAAAATTCGATTACTTCGCCGTGTTCTGGGGCGTGGCGATCATCGGTTCTTCGGGCTTGATCATGTGGTTCCCGATGTTTTTTACTCGCTTTCTGCCCGGCTGGATCATCAACATCGCGCTGCTCGTGCACGGAGACGAGGCGCTGCTGGCGGCGGGTTTTATCTTTGCCATCCACTTTTTCAATACGCACTTCCGCATTGAGAAGTTTCCAATGGACACCGTCATCTTTTCCGGCCGTATTTCCAGGAACGAGATGTTGCACGACCGCAAACGCTGGTACGACCGGCTGGTTGCCGAAGGCAAGCTGGACCAGTACCGGGTTAAGGATGGCTGGGAAGGCTGGAAGAGTATTGCCCGCTCGTTCGGCTATTTCTTCTTTAGTCTCGGCCTCATCCTGTTAGTGCTGATTATTTACGCAATGACCGTGCGGCTGGCACATTGAAGGGGGAGCAGAAATGCCACCGGCCGCGCGCCGCAGCCGGCCCAAGCTGGCTCCAGAGACAGGACTCGAACCTGTAACCCGCCGGTTAACAGCCGGCTGCTCTACCATTGAGCTACTCTGGAGTCCGCGTCAAAGAACAATCCGCGCAAAATCATACTTTTTCCCGCGCACGAATCAACGGAAAAAATCGGCTTATCGGCGCACGGCGGAGTGGACGCGCGGCATCCCGACGTCGCCGGGACCAGCCCGGCCTTTGACGTCCAAGCCCAAAAACGTCGGCGAAAAACGTCCGGCGGGCAAAGCTGCCGAGAAAGGCGCCCACCGTTTCATGCAGGAGGCGGAATTTTTACACCATTACCGACCGCTGGCCGACCGCTGGCCAGGTTACGCAATTCGCAACGAGCACCACGACTGCTGGCGGTCAGACATGAAACGACTCCAGCGTTCCAGGTGACGAATCCGACTCCTCGCGCTGCCGGCCGCGCCTTGTGCCGCGCCGCCGGTCGCCCACAAGACGAGG
>DASRCU010000099.1:0-17679 GCA_035652955.1 Verrucomicrobiia bacterium
GCCGATTCGGCCTTTTGCGCTCCGCTGGAAAATTTCGCCGGCGACAAAATGCGCTCCGCCGCCGCCGGCCCCAAACGCTCGCGCAATTGCTCCGCGAAGAGGCTGTGTGGCTCGACCGTTTCATTGGAATGGCGCCAGAAGCCGTGGCCGGCAAACTCGCCCCAGGAACCGAATGCCCAGTTTTGCGCGCCCGGCGGATTTTCACACGCGATTTTGGCTGCCACGCAGTTCCACAAAACTGAATTGGCTGCGGCCCAGCCTGCGCCGGCGTCGTCGCCGCCGCGATTCATCAAATCCAGCCGGTTGCCGTCAATGCGCACGTTGTCAAAGAGCGTGCCGCTGGACCAGCTTTGAATGGCGCCGCTGTCGGCGGTCGGCAAATCGGCCTGACAATCCACAAAGGCGTTCGGCCCGGCAGCGCAGAGACCGGCGGCAAAATCGTGCCGGCCGTTTTCGGCGCGGCAACGCAGGAAGAGCGTCTGTTGCCCCATCGTGAAAAACGTATTCCGCCGCCAGCCCCCATCCTCCGAAACCGGCGCGATGGAGCGGCAATCCGCCACGGTTACTTTTTTGCAGCTTTCATAAATCGCCACCGCCGAACCGGCGAAATGCTCGAACGTCACCTGCCGCACCCAGGCGTCCTCGGCGTTTTCCATGGTGATGGCAAACCAGGAATGGTTCTCGTCTTTGGGATTGTGCGGATCAAAGTCGGATTCCAGCCGGAGATTTTCGATGCCAATATTTTTGATTCGGCCCGGCCAGGTATATTTTTCCACGAAGCCGCCGCCGAATCGTCTTTCCATTGCTGTGGTGATGGGCGCGTCCAGGGTAACCAGATTGCTAACGGTGGTTTGAACCGTGCGATCCCAAATCAAATCGCGGCTGCCCGGTTTCCAGACCAGCCGCCAATCACTAAGCCCGCCGCCAAAATCCGTCATCCCCAAAAAATCAATCCATTCCTTCGTGCTGGGGCGCAGGACGCGAACCGTGTCGCCAACTTTCAATCCACTGGCATCCCTGACGTGGAAGCTCAGGGCGCCGACCGGCACGTATTCGTCCGCGATTTGCCAATTGGAATTGGAAATCACCGTCAGGTTGTCGCGGCCAACAATGCGGATCAGCGTGCGCCGGGCCGTTCCGGCGGCAACCAGAACGGTCCCATTCGTGCCGGGACCTTCCCCGCGCAAGACCACGCCGGAATTTGTCATTCGCAATTGACCGAAGACTTCGTGGCGTCCTTTTTCCAACAAAACTGCGCCGCGGAGGTCATTGGTGCCGGCGGGCAGGCTGGCCACATAATCCAGCGCCGCCTGAATCCGTGCGGTTTCATCGCCGGAACGCGGGGAAATCCGCACGCGAACCGGCGCCTCCGGAATGGGGAATTCATTTCCGGCATAGCCGGCAGAGGAAAAATCGGGCACGCGATTGCCCTGTTTGTCAACATCATAAATTAAACGGCCGTCCGGGCCGAGGGAAATAATCGGCGGCAGATTTTTTTGAGGAGCGGCGGGGCAGGGGCTGGCGGCAGCACAGACGATGGCTGCGGCGACAATCCAGCCGGCGGCTCGGTTGAATTTCATGGGAGGGGCGCGATGAGTTTTCCCAGCCTGTTTGTGCGGGCAATTTCCTTTCCATCGGCCAGCGCGATCAGGCCTTTACCGCGCCGGTAACGGGTCCCGTCTTTATCCCAAAGAATCGTCAGCAGATGGCCATGATATTTTACACCGTCGAGGCAAAACCAATTCCAAGTGCCGTCCGGCAGCAACGGCCAGACTTCCAGCCGGTTGTCCGCACGCGGGATCAGACCGACGACGCCAGTCATGAGCAGATCGGCGAAGGTCGAGTGGTTGTAATAACGGCTGCGCTCGCCGCGATTGATCCATTGGCCGGTGGTTTCGTCCAGGTATTCGCCGATATAGGGTTTGCCGTCGGCGTGCTGGCTGTGAACGTAGGTCAAAAAAGCATCGTAGTAATCGCGCCTCGTGACGATGGATTGATGATCATCACGAAGCAAGTTGGCCAGCCCGTCGAGCGTCTGGCAGGTGGCAAACGGCCAGACGGCGCCGTCCCATTCGCAATGACCGACGCCGTGCGAGCGAAAAAACGGGCTGCGCCGTTCAGCGGTGGTGATGCCGTACGGCGCGGCGAAGCCTTGCGGGTCGGTCAATTGCGCCCAGGCCGCCGCGTATTTTGCATTGTCGTCCGGCAAATCAAACATCCACGGAATAAAGCCGATTTCCTCGCGGACGTTGGAAAAATTGCCGTTGTCCAGGCGCACTTCAAAAAAATGCGCCGGGTTGTTCCACAATTCTTCCTGAACGAGTTGTTTCAGGCGGACGGCCTTGACGTCGAACTCTGCGGCGATTTTTTCGTTGCCTGCCAGTCGTGCGACGGCGGCAATGGCCCTGGCGTTGCCAAACATGTAGCTGTTGATCGTTGGGCGCAGATTTTTGTGTGTGCGCGAGCCACTGATGGATTCTTCCATGCCGTCTCGCACGTCGTATTGCCAGAACAGGCCGTTCGTGGCCAGGCGCTCGTTTTCCCAGGCGCGGTAATCGGCGACAAAATCGTCCAGCAAACCGGTCAGAAACGATTTGTCGCCGGTCACCAGGTAACAATCATAGACGGCCGATTCAAACCAACTGCTGTATCTGTGAAAATGCGGCTCCGGCCGGCCGTGGTTGCCGCGGAGCCAGAAACGGATGTAGTCGTCACAAATCGTGTGATCATGCAGCCAGCGCGCTTCGGCGATGTGGAATCCCGCAGCGCAACTGATGGTGTTGTAGAGGCCGGCGTGCGAAACCGGCGTGAGAAATTCGGTGATGACCCAGCCGTCGGGCGTTTTGACCAGATGTTTGCGGAACGACCACCAGCGAAAGTAATACATTTCCTCCACCTCGTGGTCGGGGCATTCAAAAAAGGGAATTTCCTTTTCCAGCCACGGCCAGGCCTGGACATTGGGAATGGTGTTGGTGAAGTTCTCGCTTTCCATGGCGTTAAAACGCGCGATATAGTGAGAAAATCCGGCTGGATTCAAAATCGTCAGGTCGCCTCTGGCTCCGGCGGGAGGCGCCCAACACACGAAGCTTGCAAAAACCAGCCACACGCAAAAACGTTCCACAACGTCCCGTTTCCGTTGGGGACCCAGGGTACGCCCCCGCCGGTCAGTCAGTCGCTTTTGCCAAGGTCTGTGCGGAGTGATCATTCAGGCGGTAATTTTGACAAGGCGGCTTCGATTTCCTTCAAGCGGCCGCGCAGCAATTCACGTTCCGGCTCGCGAAACCGATGAAACGGCTCGGCCATGAAATCGTCGCAAATTCCCAAACAACGCAGCGCGCATTTGATGCCCTTGATGACGGCGGAGGGGTGCCGGCCGATGTGATACAGCGAGCGGCTCACGTGGAGGATGTGATCCTGCCAGGTGCGTGCGCGGGAAACATCGCCGGCCCGCCATGCCTGGTAAAGCCGCACATAAAGTTTCGGGAACACATTTGCGCCCCCGGAGACTCCGCCATGACCGCCGAGTTGCAGCGATGCCAGCAACTTTTCCTCCGGCCCGATGAGCAATGTCCAGTCCGGGCGCTGCCGCAAAAACGCTGCCACGTCTTTGAAATAATTCAGATCGCCGGAGCTGTCTTTGAGGCCGACGATGCGCGAATGGCCCGCGGCGTGACGGATGGTTTCCAACTCGAAAGCGACTTTCGTCAGCGGCGGCATGTTGTAGAGAAACAGCGGCAGCGGCAGTTCCGGCACCAGATGATCCAGCCATTCCTGTAATTCCGGCTGGCCTTCAGGCATATAATACGGCGGCGCTGCGACCACGGCATCGGCGCCGCACTCCGCCGCATGGCGGGCGAGATTCACTGATTCGACAAAAGCCGTATCGGTGATGCCGACCAGGATGGGCACGCGATGGTGAACTTGCTTGCAGACGCGTTCGATTACTTCGCGGCGCAGGCGGTAACTCAAGCTCGGTCCTTCGCCGGTGGTGCCGAGAATAAAAAGACCGCTGACCCCGCCGTTCAAAAGGTGTTCAATCAATTTTTCCATCCCCGAAACGTCCAGCTCGTCCCGGCCGCGCAGCGGCGTGATCATGGGCGGAATAATTCCGGTCAACGGCAGTTTCATGGAAGGCCTTGAAAATCCGCGGCGCGCGGTTTAATCGGCAAAAGCAACGCCGCGCTCGCCAAAGCGAGCGCCGCCGCCGCTACCAAGGCGGTGCAAAAGCCGATTTGATGATCACGCATCCAGCCCAGAACGACGGTTGCGGCGCCACCCATGCTGATGCTCACCAGATTCATAAAACCGTAGCCGGTCGCGCGATGCTCCGGTCGCGCAATCTGGCAGAGGATTGGCATGTTGTTGCAATCGTAGAATCCCCAGCCGATGCCGAAGAGAATCATGGCGGCAATCGCCGCCGGAAGACTCCAGGCGCCTCCCAGCATGAGCAGCGCCGGCACCAGCAGCAAAACACCGAGCGCACTCGTGAAAATCCGGCCGCGATTCGTCCGACGCATCCATTCGTCGGCCACAACACCGCCGAGAAAAACGCCAGCGAGCGAGGCCAGTTGAATGTAACCGGTCGCCGACATTCCCGCCGGACCCTGTTTGAGATGAAACGCGTCCGCCAGAAAGGTCGGCAGCCAGTTTTTGGTTACCCAGCCGGAAACGGCCGGCAGCGTAAAGTAGATTACCAGAATCCAGAAAGCCGGTCGCGATCCGAGCGCGCGCAATGTTTGCAGGACGGTCACGTGGCGTTTTTCGGCGGCCGTTGTCTCCTGTTTTACGTCGCGCAAGGTGAACATCAGCAGCACGGCATACGCCAGACCCGCCGCGCCGAACCAGACAAAACAATTCCGCCACGAGCTGCAGTCGGCAATGTAGCCGCCAATGCCGCCCAGCGCCAGGCCGGAATAAATGCCGGTTTGATGAATGCCAACGGCTCTGGCCCGCGTGGCGCCGGTGTGAAAATCCGCGATGAGCGCCAGCGCCGCCGGAATGTAAAAGGCCTCGCTGAGTCCCATCAGGGCGCGATAAACTTTCATTTCGTTGTAGCTGTGTGCGTGACCGGTCAGCCAGGTCATCAGCGACCAGACCAGCAGGCTGCCGATCACCGTCCAGCGGCGGTTGAATTTGTCCGCGATAAATCCGCCCACCGGACTGCACAGCGCATAAACCCACATGAACAGGGCCATGAGCATGCCGAATTCCTGGTCGTTGGCGATGCTCGGAATGTCGGCGCGAATCGAGGCGCGAACGGTGGCGATCATCTGCCGGTCGAGATAATTCAACAACGCCACCGGCCAGAGCAACGCCACCACCGCCCAGGCGTAAAAGGAGACTTTTGGCTCGCCGGCGTTCACCTCAACGTATTCACGTTGCTTTGCGGATCGTTCCAGTCAATTTTTTTCGTCGGGTCCAGGCCATCGAGATATTTGTCCATCACCGTGTAGCCGTCCCCCAGCAAATCCTTCTGCGCCAGGTTCACATCATTGGTGTCAAGATGATATTTTATTTTCCACGAAAGCGGAATGCCGTCGGGGCAAAGGTCCTTGATCGGCTCACCTTTATATTCGGGCCAGCCACCGACCTGCGAGATGTCGGTGATGATGCCGTTGCCCGCCGTCCCCCAGTTGTTTTTGGCCAGACCCTTCATCGGCGGCGGCATGAATTCCTTCCCTTCGCTCCAGACCTTTCCGGTTTTGACTTCCCGGATGACTCGTTCATCCACGGAGTCGCGGCGGGGGAGGGTGGCCCCGGCGTCAGCCAGAACCGATTCGTAAGCTTCTTGCGCGCTTTGAATTTTTAACGGCGCCATCGGAAACGGTTTATCCACGCGCACGGCGGCGATCAATTTTTTCAGTTTGTCGGGATTGTTCACCAGGCCGTTGTTTTCCTGAAATTGAACGCCGCCATCCCAGTTATCCCGGCTGACTTCGGGATAACCTTCGACGACGTTGCCCGCCACGTAAGCCTTGCCGAAGCGATACACCGGGTCGGCCTTGCTCCAACTGGCCGCCGGTTCCAGGATGCGCCAGCGCACGGGATTATTCAGTGTGGCCGGGCCGGGCTTGAAGTAATTGGCGATGATGTTGAACCGGCTGTTTTGGTCGCCGCCATCCACCGACCGATGCCGCCAGTTGAACAGGATGTTGTTGACAAAATTGAAATCGTAGCTCATGCCGATGCTGGGATTTCGTCCGGTGTTGCAGGCAAAAAGGTTATGGTGAAAACTGCTGTTGCGTCCACCCCAGGTGCCGCCAAAGGCGTGGTTGTAGGTGTTGAGCGCCTCACTGCTGATGCACCATTGGATGGTGATGTTGACCGTGGGCAGTTTCAATGCCGGTCCCCCCTCGGCCGGTTGATACATGTGCCGATACATCGAAAGATTTTCGTCCAGCCCCCAACTGCACGAGCAATGGTCCACGATAATGTTGCCTACCGGCTCGCCGCCCAGCGCGTCGTCACGGTCAAACACATCCGTGTTGCCGCGGCGAAAACGCAGGTAGCGGATCACAACGTCGTGGGTATCCACTAAAGTGCTTTCGCCGGCGATGCACACGCCATCGCCGGGCGCAGTGTGGCCATCAATAGTGATGTAGGGCGCCTCAATGTAAATCGGCATTTTGAGATGAATCACGCCGGCAACGTTGAAGACGACGATGCGCGGCCCGGCGGCTTCGCAGGCTTCACGAAAACTGCCTGGCCCGCTGTCGTTCAGATTCGTGACGACATAGACCTTTCCGCCGCGGCCGCCGAAGGAATACATGCCGCCGCCTTCCGCGCCGGGGAAGGCCGGGACCTTGGCCTGTGGCAAATCGTCCGGCTTGGCCGCCCAGGGGATGAACGGCTTGCCTTTTTTCGCCCATTCGGCAATGACCGGTGCGTCGTTGGAGATCACTTCCTGTCGGTGACGCTCCCATGTCGCATCGCGTGCCTTGATCTTTTCGTCCGGCACCGGCCAGTTTTCGCGGGCCGGACCGGTTAGCGCAGCAAGCAGAAAAAAGGCGACAAAACCAATGGCAATCTTCATGTCTTTTATTTTCACGGTCAGTTTTATTCGATGCGTCAAACGCAGCCGCTGTTTGATGACTGCAAAATTTCTATTTGGCAAACAACGAGCCGGGGCCAAGTTTTGGCTCAACCCCGGCTCCGTTAGTGAATCCAAGGCTGCTTTCGATTCCTTTACTGATTATGGATACACCAGGCGGAAGAAGACCGCGTTGGTGCCCAGCACGTTCGTAATCGTTACGCTGGTATTGGTCCACGAGCCGCTGACACCCGTCCAGTTGGTACTCAAGCCGACGGACGCAGGATTAACCTGTGATTCCAACCGCCATCCGCGATAAGCCGAATCCCAGGAGAACTGGCCGATGATGTTCGTTCCCTGAACAAAAAGCTTGTTGGTCAGGGTAACGAACGGGGTAGGGATAACTCCGATTCGTCCGCCAGGCCAAAGATGACTCAAGTCCCATGACAATCCCGGTCCGGGGGTGGGCGGCACGATGACTGGAAAGGTGTTGGTGGAGGTGCCGGTGCTGATCGGGTTGTCGCCGCCAAAGGCATTGTCGAACAAATTAAACACCTGGCCGGCGGCAAAAGGTGTCGTGCCCACATTGGTAATCACCAGCGTACCGCCATTTTGATTTTGTTGAGAACTGCTCCCGCCGTAATCCAGCGCGCCGGAACGCACCAGCGTGTTGGCGGGCACACCGGGATCCACCTTTAAGAGAACCGTGGAGCCGGCGTTGAAGCTCAACCGCCCCGGAAAAGTACCAATGCCATCGGAATAAATGGTCGTGGTGCCAATGCCATCACCGCCAGGAATGAACAATCCGCCGGGTTGAATGTTCAGCCGGAACAACGTCATGCTGCCCACGCCTGTGTCTTCCAGCGTGCCGGCCACATTCAAGGTCCCGCCACCGCCGGCGCTGGAATCACTGATGGTGCCCCGATTCAGCAAAAAGGCATTGCTGGCCACCGTGCCGGTCGGGAGCATGTTGTTGATGGTGCCGGAATTATCCATGAACGCTCCCGATTCCAACGTGATCGGGCCGTTGATGTTGCTCAAATTGGTGAACACGCCGCCGGCCTGCACGTCCACTGCGCCGTTGATCGTGCCAGGATTGATAACCAAACCGGCCGCCGTAACTCCGGCGTTGACCGTGCCGGAGAAGTCCATCACCGCGCCGGAACCGACAACGGCGGAGTTAATGGTTCCGGCGCCAGTTAGCAAACCTTGTTGGAGATCCACCGACAAAGTGGTCGCGCTTTCGATGTCCAACGTGCCGGTGCCTGTCTTGGTCAACGTGGCCGCGCCAACGGTGGTGCCTGAACCGCTGAAGGTGTAATTCAGCGTCGTGTTGGTCATCATAATGCTGCCCGGGATCAGATTGGCCATCGCCAAATTGACCGTGCCGGGCACGCCGGCTGCATCATCAAAGGCTACGTTGTCCAGATTTACGAAGTTGGTGTGCAGGCCGGTGTCCATGTCCAGCCAGTTTTTGGTGGTGGTGTCCCAATCGGAACTGACATAGCCTCGCCACAACAAATTTTTTGGTGCGCCGCTCGTGATAAACGCGTCAATGGTGCTGCCCGGACCGTTGTTGATGAGCGCGCCGCTGTAGCCTGGCGGCAGGCTCAAGGCAAAAGTGGGCGTGCCGGACGCATATTGGATCAGCGGCACCTGCGCCGGCAACGTCAAACCGGTGACATCGCCAATAGCAATGGTCGCCAAACCTGAAGTTACAAGGTTGGTGGTATAGACTCGTGGCGTCGTGTCGGCGCCGTTGATGAACAAAGTCAAGGTGCCACCGTTTTGAACCGTCAAACTCGTCAAAGCCTTGTCGGTTCCGGCAATGGTGTTGGAGACAATAAGCGTTCCGCCGTTGAGGGTAATAGTATTATTGCCCGATAACTTTGTGACGCCACCCACGCGAATCACGTTGGCGATTAATGTTCCGCCGTTGTTGACGTTAATTTGACCATAACCTGTTGCTGCGTTAGCCGAAGCCGTGCTGTTATTCGTGGCATCCGCCGTGGTATAACCAAGGTCAATAGCATCGTTGACCCGGAAGACACCATTGCTGGCGATGGTTAAGGTGCCCTGGCAATAGTCTTCGTTGTTGCCGTAATTATTGCCATTGCCTTGATAACCCAGAATGACGTCGTTGGCATCGAAAGTGCCGTTACCCATATTGAGAGTGGCCGCTGAAAAGCCTCCGTTCGCGTTGGTGCGATCACGGGCCAGATACAGCTTGTCCACCAGGGCATCCACTGTGCCACCTGAAAAATCCACTATGGCTTTTGTGGAACTGCTTGAAGAACCGGGAGTGGCGCCGTCGGCAATGGCGAACATTGACACGCGGTCGGTTCCGTTGGTGTTGCGGAAGATGGCAATGGGATTATTCGTGGCGAAACCTGGGTTAAATCGCAAGCTGCCACTGCTTTGATCCATGGCGACGCCGAAACCGGCGATGCAAATGCTGTTCATCGCAAAATAGTTATAAATACCCAACTGCGTGTTCCGCCGCTGCGTGGTGCCGGCCGACAGATTTCGCCCGATCACCACGGAATAATCTCGAATGGCCGGGTCCTGCCAGTTGTTGGTATCGCCGGGAAACCAGCAGCGGATAATGTTGGTTTGAGCAAAATTGTTGACGCCAGGCGCCATTTGCCGCGGCAGCATCGAGCTGGGATAATTATTGGCCAGCAGGCTGTCATAATTCGGGTAGGCACGATAGTCGGAAATATTGAGCTGGTGAACATCCGCTATAAACGTGCCGAGCTGGTTTAGAAAAAGAGAGCCCACCTGGTTATACATGCCAAACAGGTTGAAATCCGCATTGACATTGCTTACCATCAAGGTACCGTTGCTGCCAGTGGCAGCCAATTCCCAGGCCTGAGAGGTATCCGAACGATCCCGCAACCCGGCCGAAAAGCCATTGGTGCCGGTGATTTTGAGAGTCACTCCATTGTTGATTTGAATATTATGCCGCCGCGTGCCACTCTGAGTGATGGCCTGGCGAAAAGAACCGATTTCCGTGTCCGTGGCAATCAATACATTGGTAGTGGTAACCCCGGAACCCACGCCGCCGCTGTCAGTAAATACGACGTCCGAAGCTGGACCGGGAACATTTCCTCCGCTCCAATTGCCGGGATTGGAAAAATCCGCCGTTCCGCCGTTCGTAAAGGCGGCGCCGGTCCATATATGGGCCACCTGCAAAGTCAATAACAGTGTATCCGTGGCCGCACCGCTCGCATTAATGCTAAAGCTATAAACCCCCTCTGGCGCGTTGGTGACATTTACCCATAACCAGATATTCGTCGTAACATTTGCATTGTTGGTGGAAATAACCGGAGTGAAAGATGTGATGGGATTCGTCTTCGGATCGGTGAAGGTAAAAGTGACGCCGGCGGGAGTCGTTGGCAGGCCTGCGGCACTCAGGTTGACCGGGCCCACTACCCAGTTACCGTTGGCATCCACTTGATTCAATCCGTTGGTCGTTACGGTAAAAATATTGGAAATGCCGACGGAAATGCTTGAAGAAACCGGCACCGTAACCCGCACCGGCTGTCCCACAATGGTTACTTGTTGCCCCCAGGCCGGCATTAACGCTGCCAACATCAGCAGGATGCAGGCTGTCAGACCGGACCCGCCGGCCACCCAAAGGGTTTGACGTTTGAAAGGCACGCAGCTTGACGCGCTTTCAAGCAGATTCGCGTGGAGTCTGTTCATGGGGATTGTTTCGGTTTTGGTTGTTTTCATTGCGGGCTGAGGTTGAGGTTTGGGTTCGAGATGCTGAAATAATTTTGGCTGCGGCCGGCTTCTTTTCTTCTGGTTTTGCTGATTTGAGCGGGCGGTTTTTCCGCAGAATGGGGCGGCCATAGATTGCCTGCCGGATTCACTTATATGGCATGTGATCGTCCATCCATTCGTAATCGCGGTTGACACCTTGATTAACCTTGCCCCAGGGTGCGTTGGCGCTGTTGCCGCCGGTGCTGATGTATTGCACCGGATAAACCGTGTTGGGAATGCCGTTGGGCGGTCGGACTTCCATCCAGCGATGAATTTCCGAGTGGCCGTCGGCGAAGGAAAAGCTGCCGGCGTTGTTGTGATAACTGGCCGGAAGGTCGCGCCAATGTTCCTGGCCCTGGAGATAGCCCGGATTAAACATAAACGCGCCGTCATTGATACTGTCAGCCTGTTCGTCCAAAATCACAAAAACATCTCCTGGACGGAGCAGGTCGGACATTTTATTGGCATCCTGATTCACTCCACCTCCTGTACCGTAATACTGCCGGCCTTGTCCGGCGTCGCCTTCAACCGTCGGCCCGGAACTGCCGCCGCCCAACGCACCGTTCATGGATACGCTCCGCACGCGGGGGCCGGGGTTGGCCGGCGATTTGTAAATATCTCCAGGACATTTATACACGCCCGGTGACTTGACATACGCAGCCATCAAGTTAGTGGGGCCTCCGCCAATCAGTAACGAAATATTGGTGTTAGCCGGTGAAGCCGACCAATCCATGCTCCCGTCGATCCAGTAGCGATAATCTATCAGCCGGTCGCCATTGTCGCCGGCGTACATGATCCAGCCCAGAGTTAACTGTTTGGTATTGGACATGCACTGGATGCCTTGCGCCCGGACTTTTGCCTTGCCCAGAACGGGCAGCAACAACGCCGCCAAAATGGCGATAATGGCGATGACCACCAGTAATTCAATCAATGTGAACGCCGGCGCGGCGGCCGGCCGGACGGGACACTGCAGATGACCGTGCCGGCGGCATCCGGATTCTGAAAAAACCAACGTGACTACTTTCATATTCTAATCGGAGACATTAAACTCATAGCACAAGTGCCGATTCAGTGTAATACAAAAAACAACAAAACATTTGTTAAAACTGACAAAACGCAGGCGGGCATTTACTTCCGTGCCCGGCCGGCGATACTTTTTGAAAGCCTTTTCCAAGGCTATCATGCGAATCCACGTTTTCAGGGCAACGAATCGGCTGTACGCCCGTTCGTTTGCGTCACGGGGCGAAGCGGCAGGCTCAACGCAATGCCGCTTACCAGTGGGGCGCAAGGGATTGGAGCGGAAGTCGGGGTTTCTTCTCAAATGTCGTCGTGGCCGTCGCGCTCCGGGAAGCTGCCGGGAAGCTGTTCGCGCGGCGCGAATGGAGCGCAGGCGGCCTGCGCAGCGTTTTAATTTTCTCTTCAATGACTTTCTCCGCTTGAGTTTGCTGCTCGGTTGTTTGCTGCTGCTGGCGCCGGCCCGTGGCGTGGAGATTTGGGTGGCCACCAATGGTTCCGCCCTGGCCGCCGGCACACGCGCGCAGCCGCTGGTTTCTCCTGGCGAGGCCCTGCGGCGGGCGGCTGAATGGCGGCGCCAAGGGAAAATTTCCGCCGGCGAACCGGTCAAAATTTTTCTTCGCGGCGGAATCTATCCGCTGTCGGCGCCGGTGGAACTGCGATCTGAAAGCTTTGGGACAGAGCAGGCGCCGCTCACCATTGAAGCGGTGCCGGGCGAAAGAGCCGTCCTCAGCGGCGGGGTGGAAATTCGCGGCTGGGAAAAACTGACCAATGCGCCGCGCGATCTGCCGAAAGTTGCCCGTGCCCATGTCTGGGTGGCGCCGGCGCCAAGGGTGAACGGGAAAATTCTGCAGTTCCGGCAGCTTTGGGTCAACGACCGTAAAGCCGTACGCGCGCGCGAGCCAAATGACGGAAAGTTTTTCCGCCTGGTTGCTTGGGACAGGGCGAATCAAACCGCGGCAATTCCGGGAGATGCGCTGCGATGCCCCTGGTGGCGGGACAACGCCGCCTTGCCGGAGATGGTTCTCGTCCAGGTGTGGGAAATTGCCGACTTGCGGGTGAAAAAGATTCGCTTCCAGGGAGCGCGGGCATTCGTCAGTTTTCGGCAACCCGAAAGCGCAATCGAATTCCAGCATCCCTGGCCGCCGGTGATTGTGAACTCCAATTATCAGGCGCCGTTTTTTCTGGTCAACGCGATGGAATTTCTCGATTCGCCCGGCGAATGGTTCGAGGATTTGCGCGCCGGGAAAATTTATTATTGGCCGCGCACGGATGAGGACCTCACGCGGGCGCAAGTCATCGCGCCGGCGTTGGAAACGCTGCTGAAAATTTCGGGTTCGCCAGACAAACCGGCGGCCAACATCGCGTTCCAAGGCATTACCTTTGCCCACACCACCTGGCTGCGGCCATCCCGAAAAGGCCACGTGCCGCTCCAGGCCGGCATGTTTCTGATCGCCGCACACAAACTCTCCCCGCGCGGCACCGCATACCATCCCGGATTGGACAACGTGGCATGGATCGGCCGCCCGCCCGCCGCCGTTTCCGTGAAAAATGCCGATCACATTTCCTTTGAGCGCTGCCTGTTCGAGCACACAGCTTCAGCGGGGTTGGACTTTGAAAGCGGCACGCACGACGACCGTGTTGAAGGCTGTCTGTTCCGCGACCTCGGCGGCAACGGAATTCAAATCGGAACATTTTCCAATCCTCAGGTCGAAACACATGTGCCCTGGAACCCCGCCGAAGAAGGCGAAATCTGCGCGCGCGAAACCATCGCCAATAACTGCATTTCCGACTGCGGCGCGGAAGATTGGGGTTGCGTGGGCATAGCCGTTGGCTACGCGCGCGAAATCAGAATCGCACACAACGATGTATCCGATTTGCCCTATAGCGGCATCAGCGTCGGCTGGGGTTGGACAAGGATGACCAACGCACTGCGTGATAACTTTATTTTTGCCAACCGTGTGCATTGCGTGGGCCGGAAACTCGGCGACCTGGGCGGCATTTACCTGTTATCCGCGCAGCCCGGCACGCTCGTCGCCGAAAATTCCGTTTTCGACATCAAACCCAGCGCGCTGGTTCCGGACCCGCAACACTGGTTTTATCTTTACGCCGACGAAGGCTCGGCATGGGAAATCTGGCGCGACAACTGGTGTCCGGCGGAAAAGTTTCTGCGCAACGCCAACGGTCCCGGCAATATCTGGACAAACAACGGCCCGATGGTTTCCGAAACGATCAAAAATGCAGCCGGATTGGAGCCTGCCTTTCGAGACTTGCTGGAGAGAAACTTGGCCGGAACGCTTCAGTTGAACACGGATCATTGAATGGGTTTTGAGGGTTCCTGTCTCTCATGGTTCCACGGCCTGGAAGCTCGCAAATGGTCCGTGGGTTGAGGTTTTACGCCGCCGCTCCGCGGTTCTTCTTCGCGCATCGCCAGTTTGAGCGTCGCTTTGCCGCCCAACGGTGCGCCTTTTCAACGGAATCGTTCCGACCAAGGCCAAAATCAACAATCTCTCGCCACAAAAATCCCGACCTGCTCCCAGAAATCAGGTGGCCATTGTAACCGGCTTTTAGAGCGAAACGCTCTCTGGACAGTTCCGCCGCGTTCTGGCCATCGAAAAAGCGGCAAATTGTCCATCGTCGGCGTCGGCATAAAATCTCGCACCGGTGTGACGGTAAACTCTTTGGGAGACTTGCTCGGAAAGGCATTAACCTTGACACGATCTCCAGGTGAAATCAAAATTTCAGCGGTCATTGATCTTGTCAAGAGCGAACAAGCCATGAACACGGTCCACGCGGCATTTGTCGGCTGAGCAGGAGGGCAGGAACTTGGCCATGGACGCCCCAAAATCAACCGCCGCAGAGGGACCCACCATCCGGCTCTTCCTCCTGCTCCTGGCGGCTGCCCTGTTAGCCGCGTTTCCTTGGGTTGTGCTCGGCCGGCAAACGTTTTTCTATCGGGATTTCGGCGCGCTGGGCTATCCCGGTGCCGTTTTCACCCGCGACTGCCTCTGGCGCGGCGAATGGCCGTTGTGGAATCCCTACAGCCATTGCGGTGTGCCGTGGCTGGCGCAAATGGGACAATGGTACCCTCCCGACTGGCTGGCCTGTTTTCTGCCTCTGCCGTGGGCGAAAAATTTTCTGATGCTCGCGCATTTGTGGTTCGGCGGTTGCGGCATGTACTGGTTGCTCCAACGCTGGAGGCTCGGCCACTTCGCGGCGGCCTTTGCCGGATTCGCCTTTGTTTTCAACGGTATCACGCTCTCCTGCCTGCTCTGGGACAATTACATTGCTGCCCTCGCCTGGCTGCCGTGGGTGACTGGTTGTGCTGTCGAAGCGTGGCGCCAGGGCGGACGCTGGCTGGCGCTGGCCGCCGTGACCAGCGCCCTGCAAGTATTGACGGCCACACCGGAACTGACCCTGTTGACGTGGTTATTTCTCGGCATGGTTTGGCTGGCGGATGTTTTCTCTGGCGAGGTCCAATGGTTCACTGCCGCACGCCGCATCGGCACCGTGGTGCTGCTCGCGGCGGGAATCACGATGATTCAAATGCTGCCGTTCTTCGACTTGCTTGCGCACTCGCAACGAAATTCCGGCAGTGCGGACGCCACCGTCTGGTCCATGCCCGGCTGGGGGTGGGCCAATTTGCTCGTGCCACTGTTCCACTGTTACCAAGCGCCTCAAGGCCCGTGGTTCCAACACGGCCAGGAATTTCTGGCGTCCTATTACCTCGGCATCGGTGTCTTGATACTTGCCATCATCGGTGCGATGGGGGCACGGACACGGATTGCCCTTGTGGCCATCGCCATGAGTCTGTTCTGCTGGATCGCGGCGCTGGGGCCGCACGGATTTTTTTACAGCCAAATCAGAAAGGTTTTCCCCCTTATCGGCATCGCGCGTTTTCCAATTAAATTCACTCTTCCGACGGCGTTTCTCGTACCCCTTCTGGCGGCGTGGGGGATGGAGCACGTCCAAGGCTCGCAAAATCGAAACCTGCGGCGCGGTCTGGCTATCCTTGGCGTAATGATGTTGGTTCTCATGGCCGCCTTGCTGTGGTTTGCCCGACAATTTCCCCTGCCGCTCGATAACTGGAACGCCACTGCCACCAACGCGCTGGAACGCGCGGCGCTGTTGCTGATGCTCCTGAGCGGAATTTACTTCCTGCCCCAGTTGAAAAATCCCCAGGCGCACCGAGCCGTCCAATGGGTAATACTGGCGATTTTGCCCTTCGACGCGCTCACTCATAGTCCTCAAATTGCCCCCACATTGCCCGCTGCGGTGCTTGCCCCCGGCCTCTGGCAAGCTAGCGGCAAACCGCCCGTGAATCTTGGCGAAGCGCGCATCATGATCACGCCGGACGCCGAGCACCAGTTGCTTTACAGTCGCGTCGCCGACTTGAACGCCGACTTCCTCGGCAAGCGATTGGCGGAATGGTATAATTTGAACTTGCTGGACGGCCTTCCCAAAGTTACCGGCGCCGTCACCCTGCGACCGGCGCACTTCGACATTTTAGAAAAATATCTCTATTACACCGCCGGCGGGCATTGTGGACGGGAACTGGTGGATTTTCTCTCGGTCGCCTGGCTCTCGGCGCCGAACAACCCGACCCAATGGCAGGCGCGAACGAATTATCTTCCGGTTATCACCGCCGGACAAAAACCGGTTTTTGCCGGCGACAAAAAAACCTTAGCGGCCATCACCGCCGAGAATTTCGATCCCCGCCAAACCGTCTATCTGCCCAAATCGGCGCGGGCGTGGGTGAATTCCTCCCATCAAACAGCCTGCGTCGTGAGCAACGTCCGCTTCGGTTTAAATCGAGTTGAGGCGGACATCAACGCCACGGCGCCGGCCCTCGTTGTGCTCTCCCAAAGCTATTATCACCTCTGGCACGCGTTTGTGGACGGGAAACCCGCAGCCCTGCTTCGGGCGAATCTGGCGTTTCAAGCCGTTCCGGTACCGGCCGGTGCGCATCATTTGAAGCTGATTTATCGGGACCTCAACCTGGTCATCGGCGCCATGCTCACCCTGCTTTCACTGACAGCGACCGGTTTGATTTGGCTACATTTTCCAAAAATCCATTGACAGATCCCTGCTCAAGCAGGGACCGCAGGTGCGAGGATGCCGCGGTTAATTTTTTAAGCAGCATCCAAAGCTTTATTCCCGGGCTTTATACGCCGCATCAGGGTGTTGATTCGAGGCTGAGGTATAGCCCGCAAATTTCCAGTCGATCACCAACGTGTCCTGTTGCCCGGCGGAGGGGCGGTGCCGTTTTACGGCTGGCGCAGGCGGTAGAACATCGGGGTATTCAGGGCCGGCGGGGGAGCGCTGAACTGATAATAGCCCGAACCCGGCGGCGTCTCCACCGCCGTGCCGACCACCGGCCAGGTGCTGATCGGCGCGCTGAGATTGTTGGTGGCCACGATGGAGAAGCTCAGACCAGTGAAGTTGGTGAAGGCGAACTGCACCTGTCCGTTGTTCATCGTTACGTTCGTCAACTGGACCGGGGTTGGCAGCGCGAGGTTCTGCACCACTGCGGCGGTGCTGTAACCCGTGGCGCGCACCTCGATCAATTTGGCGCCCGCGTATTGCAACAGCGTGGATTGCGCGGGGGTAAACGTGATCCGGCCCGATTGCGAGAGGTCATAGGCGGCGCTTGGCAGCGGCGTGCCGTTGACGGTGATGCTCGTGATGTGGCTCCGCCACGCCGCGTTTTCCGGGGCGTTGGTTAGCGTAAAGGGCCGACCGGCCTGCGCGCCGGCCTGCGCGGTGAGCACGGGCGGCGGCAACGGCGAACTGGTGTTGGCGACGGCCTGCGGCACAAACGTCAAACCTTTTAGCGTGGCATTGCCGCTGGCGGTGTAGAGGACGTT
>DASRCU010000100.1:0-2496 GCA_035652955.1 Verrucomicrobiia bacterium
CCACCAATTGGGTCAGGGTCAACGGCCAGACCGCCTGGCGCAAGGGTGAATATTTTTGAAGGCGGGTCAAGTTATTCTTTCTACCTCTGTGTCCTGGAGATCCATTCGAGTAAACAACTTTGGCGCCCCGAAAAAGAGCCTGAGAGGAGAAATGCTCGATATAGAGCTGAAAAATAACGTGATGGCACATCTGGAAGGCGTGAAATGTTGCTCCCCAAAGGCGATCTTTCTTTCAATTACCGACGCACTTTTATGTTGCACAGGGGAATGCCCATTTACCCAGGTGCTCTTCAATAGGTCTTTCATTCGCTGTTGGGTAAATTCTGCTGATGGTGGTTAAAAAAGCATTTATCTCGTGTGCGTGTTAATTTGAGGCGGTGAATGGCTGCAGGTGGAACGAGGTAAAGACGGCAGCTCGAATGGAGATTACGCTGATAACGACTGGAACAAGCTGGGCAGCGCTGCGCGACACGGATTTGATGCCTGATTCATTGTTGGTCAACAGTTAGCTACGCGTACGATACCATCGTCAACCGGCAACGGGCGCAGTTCGGCGGGGGATGCGAAAAGTTCAGCATCGTGTCAAGTGTGAGGCAGATGAGTTCCCACGTGAGAAATCATGGCGATCGAGGCAAGCGAATTGATCCATGAGAGCCCAGCGGACGTTCCGCTTCCGCCTGGCCATGCGGATCAAACAGGATCACGTGCAGGTTTTTGAAAGTATCGCTTCCTTTGTAGGAGCCAATGCTTTCCCAGGTTAACTGACGGGTTTTGTCCCGCCAACGGAACGTGGTGCAACGGAACGCGCCGTTCAAATAGTTCAGGGACTCGCCATCGTCTTCATAAAGTGTGAACGTTGCGTCTTGGCCGGGATAGATTTGCAGTTCCAACGGACCGCCGGGGAGCTGGCTGGTGTGTTGGAGGGCCGGCCCCAGCGGCAGAATGGAGCCGGCCCGGATATACACTGGGATCTCGTCCAGTGCCGCCGTGACTTCCAGAGTGCGGGGACCTTTGAAAAGTTTGCAGGAGCCGAACGCATACCAGCCGCCGGGCGGCAGATACACCGAGCGTTTGCCGCCGGGTTGGAGCAGAGGAGCAACCAGCAGCGAATCGCCCATCATCCATTCATCGGACAGGTTGGCGACGTTCGGGTCGTTGGGAAATTCCAGACACAACGGGCGCATGATGGGGAGCCCGGTGTGAAACGTTTCATACGCCAGGCTGTAGTAGAACGGAATCAGGCGGTACCGGAGTTCAATGGCCCGGCGAATGGCGTGCAACGCGTTGGTTCCGTACAACCAAGGGAAGCGCGGCGTGCGGTCAATGGACGAATGGGAACGCATGACGGGAAAGAAGACGCCAGCTTCCATCCAGCGCGACAGTAATTCGGGCGACGGATTGCCGGTGAACCCGCCGATGTCGCAGGCGCCGTAGGGCATTCCGGCCAGGCTCCAATTCAACAGGCTGGTCGGCGTTTGGGCCAGTGCCTTCCAGGTGCTGGGGATGTCACCGGTCCACGCTGCCGCGCCGAAGCGTTGGAGGCCCGGCGAAAAGGCGCGGTTGAGCGTCCACATCCGCTGATCCGGTTTGTAACGTTGCCAAGCTTCCTGCTCGGCCAGGTTCCAATAAAAATAGGTGGTATAGGTGCCTTCGCCTTCATCATTCCACCAGCCGTCCACGCCAGCGCGGAGCAGCGGGGCCGACTGGCGGACATACCAGGCGCGGAGGTCGGGGTTGGCAAAGTTCAAGTCACGCGCCTGAAATTTCGCGCCGGATTTGACCGGGAGCGCCCAGCCGTTGGCACGAATCAGCTTCAGCGAGGCGGCATTGCCCAGGCGCGGCTTGCGGATGCCCACGAAATGCACCCCTTGATTTTTGTAATCCCGGATTTGTTGGGCGGGATGGGGAAACAGATTGGTGTTCCAGCCAAAATCGGTGTAGCCGGGGATGCCTTGCGGTGGCACGTCGTAATCCGGTTCGGTGGTGAACCATTCAAAATCGTAGATGAACGCGTCCACGGGAATCTTTAACTCCTCGAATTGCTTCAAGGTGTCTTCGATGTACGCGCGGTCCTTCCAGCCCCAGCGGCTTTGCAGGTAACCGAATGCCCAGCGCGGCGGCAGGGGCGCATGTCCCGTCAGGCGGGCGTAGGATTGGGCGGCGTCCTTCAGCGTCGCTGCGGGCATGAGATACAATTCCCCCTCGCGGCCTGGGAACGTCCAGGTCACGCACTGTCCGTCCGCGGCTCCGCGCCAGCGGGCCGGCTGGTTGTCGTTGGTTGTCACTGCCAGAACGGCGTAACCGGCCGGCGACCAAAAATACGGAATGACGGCCCGGCCATTGCCCACACCGGTGACGGCTTTGGATTGTTGCAGCGCGTTCACGCCGTTGCCGCAACCGTAAACGGCGATGGGCTGATGCGGATTCCAGCCGAGTTCGATGCGGATGACGTTGATGTCTGGCGACGGAGTCTCCGGAGACAAATCAGCGATCCGG
>DASRCU010000101.1:0-40802 GCA_035652955.1 Verrucomicrobiia bacterium
GAGCTGAATCCTGGCAATCGCCGACCACTTTGAAGGTAAAGGTATCCTGTCCCAAGTAACCTTCCGCGGGCGTATAACTTACAGAACCACTGACCGACAGGCTAAACGATTGCGCATGACTTGGGCCGCTAACAAGCGCAAATCTTGGCGAACCGCTGCATGGATCATAACCGCCTACATTGAAATTCAACAGCGTATTTTTGCAGGTTTGCTTTGTGTCGGAATAGGCTGCAGGTTGTTCACCTACCGTGATCGTTACCGTCGCCGGAGCGGACAGTTGTCCGCATGGATTAACGGCTTGGAATCGGAACGAATCAGTGCCGCAATAACCATTGACCGGCGTGTAGCTGACTGCTCCGTCAGGAGATAAACTGAATGATTGAGCATGACTTGGCCCGCTTACCAATCGGTAAGTCAACGGCAATCCGCAGGAATCTCCGCCACTGACGTTCAACTGCTTGGTCGTGTTTTTGCACGTTTGTTCCCAGCTATCTGAATTGGCCCAAACCTGGTCGGAAATCGCGACTGTCACTGTGGCCGGCGGGGATGTCAAAAAGCCATCACTAATTTTATAAGTAAAACTGTCAGAACCTTCGTAGCAATGGTTGGGCGTATAAATCAAGTCCGAGGGAGTGCCGCTCAAGCTGCCGTGGCTGGAAGCGCCAACAATAATGTAGCTCAATGTCAATCCAAAAATATCGGGGTTCGAGTTGAAAGCGCCTACGTCCAAAGAGCTATTGGGACAGAGTTGCGCATTAACGGACGCCGCTACCAAAGTGGGATAGTGATAGCCAAGGTCGGGCATCCCGTCGTTGTCCGGCTGGCCGCCGTCCTGCGGTGCGTAAGTGGTCAACGTCTGAAGATCAGAGAGCAACTCGCTGTCAATTTGGGTGGTGCCGACATTGCGGAAAGGACAATTGGCGGTCAGATAAAAATCGCCTTCAGGGGCTGTTTGAAAGGGGAAATCCGTTGAAATAAATTGGTGGGCACCGAAGTCCCAATCCCACCAGTTCAACAAATAAAGCGGGCTTTGATAAAAGCCGTTGTAATCGCCACCAAGAGAGCTGAGATTTTCGTCCCCGCTGCTCGAAAAAATGCAATTAACCGCGACCATGTCTTGGTAATAGCCACCGTAAATCCCGCAATTGCCCTCCATGCCCACGATATAGGGGCAATGGTCTATGGTGCAGTTGTTGAAGTGGTAATAATTAGCCTGATCGGTATTGTCCACGACCAGGGTGGCTACCGACGAAAAGAGGCAATTATTGCAGATCAGCGGCAGACCCGAACTGTTTCCGCTATTGTCCAGAACAGCCACCAGCCCACAGTTGGTAACTTCCGAGTCTGAGAGGGTCACTGCGTTGAAGGCGTCAATTTCGAAAACTTGTCGCGCATAATAGATTCGCAGATTTTTTATTTTCATGTTCCAAGGGCCGTATTCGAAATCGGCGGGCATGCTTAACATGGGGTCGCCATAGCCGCCGGTGCAACCTGAAGGGTAGTCAATAATGCCCGTATAACCGCCCCACACGCCATTGAGGCTTTCTCCGACGCGGTCATCATCGCCGGCAGTGAAAATGGCCGGCTGGTAGGGGCCGGTTTGGCAATTCAGGTCTCCCCAAATATCAATAAACGCTGTTCGATCATCGGGGTATTTGATGACCGCGCCGCCTTGAATAGTCGTGGTGCCGCCGCAATATACCGGCCCGGAAACAAAATAGGTGGTGCCCGATGCAAAGGTGTAATTGTTCAAATTGCCATTGACCTCCACGTAGTCCAGAACTAAGCCTTTGCCCGAAGGCATGGTTTTGGCCAAGGCCATCCCGGCCGGGTCGGCTTTTGCCGGTTGGCGTGCCGGCAGGAGGCGTTCGGTGGAAACCGCATAAAGCACCGAACCGTTTGTCGGTTTCTCATCCGCCCGCGACGTCTGCGGCAGTTGCGCCAGCGATTTCTGAATAGCCCCCAGCCGCACCGATTCCACCAGGATCGCCCGCCCGTTCACATTGACCCATTGCTTGCTCACAGTTGCCGCTGGAAAATTAGTGCCCAACAGAAACGCCTTGCCGCGAATGAGTCTCATCGGCCCGAAATCCAGCGATTCGTCCGGTAAACCGCCCGCGCTGACAGCAGCCAGGTTGGTTCTGATTTGCGGCTGCGGGGCCGCGCTGAACTCCGTCAACACTTGTAACACCGTCGTCGCTGACGACAGCCCAAAGGTCTCCGGCACCGGCGGCTGTTTCAACAACACCACGTCCTGCTCCAAACCGGCTTTGGTGTAGGTATAACGCACATTCGCGCTCACGCCGTTGAAGGCATCGGTGTAAAGCACCTGATTGCTGCCGACGATTTGGCCTTGACAATCTTTTATCTCCGCAATCATCACGCTCCGGCCGCTGGCGGTGTCGTAGTAGCTTAAACCCAGAATACCGCTTTGCAGAGTCTGGCCATTGCTCATTTGCACGACGATGGCGTTGGCGGCGTTCAGATTGTCAGCAAAGCTCACCTGGTGCTGGCCGAACGGCGCAATGGCCCCGCCCGGCGCCGGATCAATCTCCTCTTTGGCCGGCTGCCACTGGCCGGTGACCGGGTCGCGGTAGTTCAAGCCGGTGGCCAGTTCGACAATATCCCGATTGGTGGTCAGGAAACTATTGCCTTGGGCATCGGTCGTGCGGACGATTTTTTGCCACCGGCGATGGTTGGCGCCCTGCTCGATAATCTGGCAGGCAATCACGCTGTTAGTCAGCCGCGCTGCGGGGGGGGCGGCGGCGAGAATGAGGGACGACGATACATAACCGGTGAGGAGTGTGGTCAGGACGGGAAGGACTGGTTTCATAGGCTTCTGTTTTCTTTGGGAACCATAAAAGTCAAGCACGAATCCTGCCCGCCGGCAATCATAGGTTTATATGGTTTTTGCCGGTTGTGGAGGGGCGGGTGGACAATCCCTGTGGGTGGGGTGATGGAGAGGCAGTTTGTGGTGCGGCGGCGGTGCTGCACTCGGATCAGCAAATCCGCTGCACGTGGAGGTTCAGCAAGGCGCCGAGTTTTTCAATCGGGTCTGCCACCCGGCCGACGCCGATGGCGCAATGGTGCGCCGGGCCGGCTTGGGACCACTGGTTGAGAAAATTTTTTGCGCCGATGGGGAATTGGTAGCGGCTGTTGGTGTTCCCGATTTGCAGAATCGGACCCGGCACGGATTCGCCCTCGGCCACCAGGAGGGACAGTTTGCCATCGCCTCGTTGGACCACCGACAACAAGGTGACCGGGCCGTGCTGGACCGTCATCTGGATGGAAAGGCCTTTGCCGGGTTTGCCGTGATACACCGGCAGCGGCACGAGGCCGACGCGTCCCTCGGCCATGGCAAAGTGCGCCGGGCCGTCGTGGCCCAGATACACGACATCGTCTTCAAAATCGGCCAGGTAAAATTCCGAGAAGGAGCCGCCGGCGCCGAGCAGGTCCATGATTTTCATGGCTTGGACGTTTTTGATTTCGCACTCGCCGGCGACCGGCACGTGGCGGCCGGTCAGCAGGGTCTGGCCGGCAATGACCGAGGTGACGAGGTCCTGGTAGGGGTTGCCGGCGACGCTTTCGTAATAGTACGCCAGCGCGCCGAGCTGATGGCGAGACACCAGCGTGTCGAGTGCGCAGGCCGTTTGGGCGGCGCGGCGCAATTCCGCGTCTGGGCATTCGGGGGAAACGTCGAAGGTGTTGTGGAACTCCCGCAACTTCTTCCGCACCTGGAGAGGGGAGATTTTTTCGCGCAGGGCGTGGAGTTCGCACATTTCCAGCAATTCAAAGTGGCTGCCAAACACGGCCGATTGCTGGGTCAAATCGCTGTAAACATCAAGCATGCCGCCATAGTAATGGCCGAGCACGCCGACGCGGTTACGGCGCATTCCGGCGGCCACGGTGGCGGCGCTTACCCAATCCCGGATTTCCTTCCAGGCCGCGGCGTCGTGCAAGTGGCCGGTGACCAGGTGAAAGGGGATGCCGGCGCGGTTGAAGACCGAGGCGATCTCCGGGCAACTGCATGCCTGGCAATGTTCCAGCCAAACGCCGGTCATTTGGCCGCGGTCGCCGAGCGCGTTGAATTTGCGGTAGTCCAGTTGCGCGACCGGCTGTAAATTCAAAACGACGACCGGTGCTTTGGCATTTTGGACCACGGGCAGGACGGTGGAAGAAAGGGCGTAAGTGGAGACGTAGAGAAAGATTAAATCCACTTCGCTGCGCCGGAATTGGGAGGCTGCCTGGTGCGCCTTGAAGGGGTTGTCCACCAGTCCTGCGTCCACCAGTTCGACGCCGAAGCTGCGGATTTTCTGGCCGATGGCGCGCTGATAGCCGAGCAACCGTTCGCGCAATCCTTTGAATTGCGGCCAGTAAGTGTCCAAGCCCACCCCGAACAGCCCCAATCGGGCGGGCGGTTGTTCCGGAGCGGGTTTCAGGGGCATAACGCGCGGCGCTCAATCGAGATGGAAGACTTCACGCAGCGGCCAGGTTTTGGGCGAGTGGTCGGGATTTGTTTCCATCAGCGGCGCCATGAATTCCCACCAGCGACGCATCACCGGATGGTTCGGCAAATCCGCCGCCAGGCGGGGAGCCGCCTGTTTTTGAACGGCGAACAGGGTGAGCGTTTCCTCGTCCAGAAAAATGGAATAATCGGAAATGCCGGCCTGGCGCAGCGCTCCGGCCAGTTCCGGCCAAAGCTTGTCGTGCCGCCGTTTGTATTCGGCAATGCAGCCGGGCTTAAGCTTCATTTTGAAGGCATGGCGTTGCATGGGGTTACAGGCTGTGATGGACAAAATCCATCAGTTTATCCCATCCCACCCCGGCACCGATGATCATGGTGGACAGGATGAGGGTGGCCACCCCGCCGGCGATGAGCAGGTGCGCCCTTTTGCTGGAGCCTTTCCATTCGTGAAAAATCCAGCCCCACATCGTGGCGAAGATGATGATGCTGGCCATGTGCAACGTCCAAGACGCGAAATCATATTTGCCCATCTGCGTGGCGCCCATGGTGTAAAAGAAAAATTGCAGGTACCAGGTTGTGCCGGCCAAAGCGGAAAAAAGATAGTTGGACAGCACGGGAATTTTCAAATCCACCGGGGCGGAAGGGGCGGGGGCGGCGGCGGCCGGCAGATGTTCACTGCCGGTGCCGCCGTGATGCGCGTGTTCCGGTTTGACGTGGGAGGCGAAGTATTGATAGCCAGTGCCGTTCTTGAGGTTCAGGAGGAGGCACCAGATGAAATTGGTCGTGAAACCGCCGAGCAACAACACCGGCAGGGTGGGCAGACCGGTCCAGATTTTGTCCGTGCCGGCCTCGAGCGAGGCGGCGTTGATGCTTTTGCCGGCTTGCAAGGCGAAGGCGAAACAGGCACTCATGATGCCGCAGAAGGTGGCCACCAGGATGCCTTTTTTGAAACTGAATTCCTTGATGGCCTGCTTCTTTTGTTCCTCCGGCATTTCCGATTCCTTGATGTAGCCGGCCAACGACGCGATGGCGATGCCGACCAGACACACGCCAACGCCGGCAAGTGTGACCTGGCCGCCGGTGGAGCGGGCGACTTCCATAATGCTCAGGCTGTTGGCGAAGACAGAAAAATTGGGCGTGAGCGCTTTGAAAATGGGCGGCACCAGGGTGCCAAACGCCGCACAGTAGCCCAGCGCCACCCCCGTGCCGAGCGACAACCCCAGGTAGCGCATCGTCAGGCCGTAAGTCAGCCCGCCCAGCCCCCAGAGCACGCCGAAGAAATACGTCCACCACAGGGTGCCCATGCTTTGGCGGCAGATGACGCCAAACAAATCCTTGGTCATCAAATAGGCGAACAGCCACGGGCAAATAATCCACGAAAACATTCCGCCGACCAGCCAGTAGGTTTCCCACGACCATTTTTTGACGCCTTTGAACGGCACGTAAAAGCTGCCGGAGGCCAGGCCGCCCAGCCAGTGCAGGAAAACGCCGAGAAAGGGATTGGGAGTCATAGTTAAATGAGGGAACGGGTTGAAAAAGGTAAACTCACGTGCGTTTCAGCAAGACCTCTTTTTCGTAGCGTTTCACTTCCGCCAGCCAGGTTTCGCCGACGGGAACGTTTTGGCTGGCACAATAAAAATCCCACACCGCGCCGAAGGGCAGGGATTTGACTTCCTCCTGCCAGGCCAGCCGTGTGGTGTAATCGCCGGCGGCTTCGGCGGCGCGCAGTTGTTCCGTTGGCTCCAGCAGCGCGAACAGCAGCGCGCGCAGCAGGTTCCGCGCCCCCATCGTCCAGGCGGCCACGCGGTTGATGCTGGCGTCAAAATAATCCAGACCGATGTGAACGCGCCGCAGAAAATCGTTGGCCACGATTTCCCGCGCGATGGCCAGCAGGTCGTCGTTCAGAATCACCACGTGATCGCTGTCCCAGCGGACGCCCCGGCTCACGTGCAGCAGAATCTCCGGCAGAAATTGCAGCACGCTGGAAATTTTGTCGGCAATGCCTTCGGTGGGATGATAATGGCCGGCGTCCAGGCAAAGCAGTTTTTGGCGGCTGACGGCATAGCCCAGGTAAAATTCATGCGAGCCGACGACGTAACTTTCGCTGCCGATGCCGAACAGTTTCGGTTCAACGGCGTCGAGATTGAACTTGGGCGAAATTTTTTTGGCGAAAATTTTGTCGAGCGAATCGGCCAGCCGTTCACGCGGCGCCTTCCGGTCAGCGGGAGTGTCCTTCATGCCGTCGGGGATCCAGACGTTGGTCACGCAGGGTTTCCCCAGCGCCTTGCCGATGGCCGCGCCGACCTCGCGCGAGCGAATGCAATGCTCGATCCAGAAATCGCGAATGGCCTTGTCCTGATGCGATAGCGTGAAGCCGTCGGCGGCTTTCGGATGGGAGAAACAGGTGGGATTGAAGTCCAGGCCCACCCCCTTTTGTTTTGCCCAAGAAATCCAGCAGGAAAAATGCTCCGGCGCGATTTGATCGCGATCCACTTTTTTGCCGCCGAATTCACCGTAGAAGGCGTGGAGGTTCAGGCGATGCCTTCCGGGAATGAGCGAGAAGGCTTTTTCCAAATCGGCGCGCAATTCGTCCGGCGTGCGGGCCTTGCCGGGATAGTTGCCGGTGGCGACGAGGCCGCCGCCCGGACCCGTGCCGGGATTTTCAAAGCCGCCGACGTCGTCGCCCTGCCAGCAGTGCAGTGAAATCGGAATGGTTTCGAGAATTTTCAGCGCGCGATCCACGTTCACGCCCAGGGCGGCGTAACGTTCCCTGGCCAGGGCAAAGGATTTGCCGAGGTTGGGTGAAGCTTTTGCCATGACGGGCGAAACTATTGAAAATTGCGTTACTCCAGGCAATCACCAATTTTGGTTATCTCCGCCCAATCGTTTAAGAAAATTGCCAAGCGAAAAAGCTTCCCGCAAAATTCTTCCCGTCTCGATGCCAGGAATCGTTGCGCCAGCGCTGTGGCTGCTGTTGCTCGCGCCGCTCGCGCGCGCGGCTGTCGCGCCCGCCGAACCGGCGCCGGCCTCTCTGCGCCCGCAATGCTCGAACAACGTCGCCCGCCCGCTGCGCTATTTCCCGATCCACGGCGATTTCGTGATCACCAACGGCACGGAATACTTCAACCGGCCGCTCTACGGCGACCACTCGGCCTTTCGCATTGACGGCGGCGACAAACCGGAATTTTCGCTCTATCTGCCCGGTCGCGGCGGCAATTTGCGCCTGGGCATCCAGACCCCTGCCGGAAGCAAATGGCTGAACGACGCCGACCAAATTGTCACGCGCTATCGGGCCGGATCGCTGATCTATGAAATCCACGATGCCCTGCTGGGCGGCGGCGAACTGGATTTAACGGTGTTGCCGTTGAGCGGAACGAAGGGATTGATCGGACGCGCGGAGTTGAGCAATGTGCCGCCGGCCATCCGCCGTGGGCAATTCATTTTCGCTTTTGGCGGCGCAAACGGCATGCGCGGACGTCGCGGCGGCGACATCGGCTGCGAAAGCGAACCGGTCTCCGAATTTTTTCAACTCCGGCCCGAAGAATGTCGCGGCAATGAATTTTCTCTGGCCGACAACACGTTTCTTTTGCGCAGCCGGGCGGGCACCCTTGCCGGGATTTTCCCGCCCGGTTCAAAACTGCGGGTCACCGACGCGACGGATTGGGATTCGCCGGCGGCGTTGTTTTCCAACGCCCCCGTGCCAACGCCGTTTCCCATCGTCGCCGGTCGGGCGGAATGGCCGGACCATCAGCCGATTTATTTCTTGCTGCGGGAAATTTCGGGCGCGGAACGCTCCGCCGCTCTCTCTGCCGCTGATTTGCCCGGCTTGTTTTCCGCCGCCGAAAACTATCGCCGCCAAATTGCCGGTCAGGTCCTCGTTCAAACGCCCGATCCCTTCCTCAACGCCGCCGTGCCGGCGCTGAACGTGGCTGCCGACGCCATCTGGGACGCACGCCAGCGATGTTTCATGCACGGCGCCGTCGCCTGGCGGCAGCGGCTGCTCGGTTGGCGCGGGCTGTATGCCGGCGACGCCCTCGGCTGGCACTCTCGCACGGCGGAACATTTCGCCGGATTCGCCCGCGAACAAAACACCAACCCCGTCCCGTCGCAAATGCCGCCCGCCAATGAAAAATTCAATCTGGCGCGAAACGAAACGGCGTTGCACTCCAACGGCGACCTGACCCAGTCGCATTACGACATGAATCTGGTGGCCGTGGACGCCTTCTTCCGGCATTTGCTCTGGACCGGCGATTTGGCTTTCGCACGGACAAACTGGCCGGTCATTGAGCGGCATTTTGCCTGGGAACGGCGATTGTTCCGCCGCCAATTCGGGCCGGAGCATTTGCCGCTTTACGAAGCTTACGCCGCCATTTGGGCCAGCGACAACTTGAGCTACAACGGCGGCGGCACGGCTCACGCCAGCGCCTGCAATTACTTCGCAAACAAAATGGCCGCGCGTGTGGCCCGAATGATCGGCCAAGACCCGACGCCCTATGCCCACGAGGCGGATTTGATCCGACGCGCAATGAACCAATACCTTTGGGTCGGCGGTCAGCGGGGGCGCGTCACCGACGGCAACATCGGTCACTTTGCCGAATACAAGGATTACCTCGGCCGGCAAGGCGTTCATCCCGGCGCCGCGCTCTGGACATTTTACATCACGATGGATTCCGAAGTGCCCACGCCCGCCGAGGCGTGGCAAATGGCGCGCTGGGTGGACCAAAACCTCGCGCACATTCCGATTCGCGGAGAAAATGTGCCGGAGGAAAATCTGTTCGTGCTGCCCGAATCAAACTGGATGCCCTACGAATGGTCGCTCAACAATGTGGTGGTGGCGGAAAATGTTCATGCGGCGCTGGGATTCTGGCAGGCGAACCGGCCCGAAACGGCGTTCGCACTGTTCAAAGGCGCGCTGCTGGACACAATGTTTCTGGGCCTTTGTCCCGGCAACGTCGGTTGCCTGACCTCGCACGACGCCGCGCGCGGCGAGGCGCAGCGGGATTTTGCCGACGGCATCGGCATCACCGCGCGCGCTCTGGTGGAAGGTTTGTTTGGCGTCGAACCGGATGCGCTGGCGGGCTGCTTGAAAATCACCCCCGGTTTTCCGACGGATTGGAACTTCGCAACGATGCATCACCCCGATTTCGATTTTGCATTCCGGCGCGGAGATTCCCGGGAAACTTTTTCCGTAACGCCCAAATTTCCCACGCCAATGAAATTGCTCCTGCAAATTCCGGCGCGGCCAGATCAAATCCAACGCGTGACGGTGAACGGCCGACCGGCAAAATGGCGTCGGCTTGACGGAGTTCCCGGCGTGCCGCGGATTGAAATTCGCAGCGACCCGGCGGAGGCGTGGACCATCGTCGTTACCCCCAAACGAGGCGTTTTATCGGCAGAGCTGGGAAGGCAGCGACCAGCGCCGCGCGACGCCACTTCCAAAGACCGTGCGCCCTCCGGCACGGAATTGCCGGCGCCGCACGCCAAGACGACGGCGGGCGAATTGTTTGATTGGAAAGAGCCGCTGCCGAAAAATGCCCGGCTGGAAACCGTCGCCCTCGCGCCGTTTTTCAACGATCGCGTCACGCAGATTTTCAAAAACCGTTATCGCTCGCCGCGTTCGCCGTTTTGCTCGCTGGCCACGCCCGTGCAAGGGATCGGCGGCTGGGTGGATTTCAACGAGCAGTTTGCCGTGGATGATTCCGGCCTGCGCGCCCTCGCCGCCCGGAACGGCGGAAAAATTGTTTTGCCGGACGGCGTGCCGTTTGCAACGCCCACCAACGCCGGCGTCCAAAACGTCGTCTTCACCTCGCAATGGGACAATTATCCGCGCGCGGTTTCCGTGCCGTTGACCGGCCGGGCCTCGCGCATCTTTTTGCTGATGGCCGGTTCCACCGGGCCGATGCAAAGCCGATTCGACAACGGCGAAATCGTCGTCACCTACGCCGATGGCGCGCGCGCGCGGCTGCCGTTGCGCAATCCCGAAACCTGGTGGCCGATTGATCAGGATTATTTTACGGATGATTTTGCCTTCCGACTGGACGCGCCGTTGCCGCCGCGGGTGGATTTGGCCACCGGTAAAATCCGGCTTTTGGACGCCGCCACGTTCAAAGGGCGCGGCGGAAAAATTCCCGGCGGCGCAGCCACGGTGCTGGAATTGCCGTTGGATCCGACCAAAGATTTGCAATCCCTGACCGTCCGCGCCTTGGCCAACGAAGTGGTCATCGGCCTCATGGCGGCGACGCTGGAACGGGATTGAGGCTGCGCGGGGGCTTACGGTGCGCGGCGGAGATTTTCCCAGCGCACGCTCCACTGGCCATTGTCGGGAAAGCCGGGTGCGTTGCGCGGCGGCGCGCCGTCCCAGCCGGCGGCCATCAGGGCGACGGCGTAAAGCAACCCGCCGTTGGCCGGCAGATAAATGGTCAGCCCCGGCCGCTGATACACCTGGCCGTTGAGCGCCCAATGATTTTTGGGCGTGTCCAACAACAGTGCGTCAATGGCACGGTCCGGCTCGCCCAGCCGCGCGGCACACATGGCGATCATCGGGTAATCCCAGCCCCACGTGTCCGGCCAGTTCCAGTGGTTCCAGACCCAATCGAGCGTGTGGCGCATCGTTTCAATGTGAATGCCTGGTCCCGGCAGAAAGCTTAACGCACCGAGCACGGCCGGATGGTCGGCATTCCATTTGGGATTCGTGTAGCTGTCCGGCGTGGTTTCGGTGAACAGATATTTGCCGTCGGCCACGGGCGGCGGCGCCAGATGCCGCAAAACGTCGTCCCATTTCCCGTCACGCGGCAGACCCAGGCGCTGGCGCCATTTTTGCGCCGTGGCCAAACCCCAGCGCCAGTAGGTCAGTTCAAACGTCGGATTGAGCGTGTGTTCCTTGGGAAAAATTTCCTGGGCGCATTGCAACGTGGGGCCGAGATCGTAACGTCGGGTTTTGTCATCCCAGGCAGCATAACTGGCCATGAAATCCGCCGTCTCGAAGACGACGCGGCGGAATTTTTCCAGCGTCAACCGGTCGGGATGCGCGCGCCAGCACAGTTCGGCCAGAAAAATCGGGTGCGGTTGTTGCCAGATCAGGAACGGGCCGACGGGCGAGGGCGAATCGTGGCCGCTGGGATCGGTCATTTTGGGCCAGCGCGCGCCGGCGTAACCCTGTTTGTGCGCCAGCCATTCGGCGCGCGGCAGAATTTTTTGGTAGTAACCGAGCGATTTTTCCAGCAGCGGCAGCCGGTCCCAGAGCGCGAATTGCGCCTCGTGCCAGAAATACATTTCCAGGTGGAATTTGCCCTCCCACGAATTGTAAGTCAGCCCCGTCTCCGCTGGCGGGTATTGGCCGGCGTCCTGAATGGCCGTGAGGTATTGCGAGAGCACGATGCGCCGCTCCAGTTCAAACCAGCGCGGGTCTTTGCTGCCGGACAGGTCAATGGCGCCGCCGGTCTGCCAGAAACGGTTCCAATAATTTTGCGCCGCCGCTTTCGTTTGCGCGAACGTCGGCAGGTCTGCGGCGGAAAGATTCGTCGGTGAAAACGCGCAAATCAGTTCCAGGGCGTTCAAGGGCGCGCCGGCGGCGGGGCGGATGACAAATTGGTGCCTGGCCGTCATCGTCAGCGTCGCGCCAGATGACCAGTGGGCCGCCGCGCAATAGGCGGTATCGTCCAATTGGCGTCGGAAAACGGCGGCGTCCGGTGCGGATTGAATGAGCGTCGTTTGGTGCGCGTCGGGATGATTCCAATCCGCCGTGATTGTGTCGCCGGTGCCGTAGGGGAAGGCGATTTTGATGCCGAGGCGGTTGGCCTGAAGCAACGGCGATTGAACGCGCACGGCGATGGCGTCCAATGCCGGGTGGCAGACCGTTTCCACGCTCACCGGCTGGCCGTCGAGCCGGAAGAAGCTGGTGATTTCGCCGTTCCACAAATCCAATTGCTGTGACACGGCGGACAAATCGTTCGTCGTCGCCGGCGAGCCGTCGGCGTGCTTCAAAACAAAGCCGATCTGGCCCAGGTCCAGCCGGTGCGGATTATCGCGCGGCCAGCGGATTTCCGGCGTCATTTGATTATGCGGCACGTCGTCGTAAGGCACCAGCCGACCGTGCAGGTCGGGAAATTCCTTGAAATGAAACTTCTCCATGCTCCAGTCGTGCGGGTTGGGAAACGAATGCCAGCCCCAGTCCGACAACGTGCCCAGCGGGGTGGTATGGTTGAAGGCGTCGGCGAACGTTTGCAGGCCCGTTGCGTCCACGGTGAAACAAAATCCGCCGTTGCCCACCGAGAGCGGGTTGTGCGCGTCAAAACGGGTCAGCGTCACGTTGTGCCGCGTGACAAGTGCGTGGCGGTCTATCGGCGCGGCGCCCAGCCAGGCCGCCGGTAAAAAGAAAATGCCCGCGGAAAAAATCAGCCATGGCCATCGTGCGTGCATCGTTTGGTGGCAAAATCATTCAAAGCGCGCCGGAAGACAAGCGGGTTCTTGGATGCCGCCGCGTGCATTTCCGCTTTTGCGCCGGCGGCTGAAAAAATAATCTCCTCCGGCATGACCGTCCTGGAAGCGATTCAGAAAAGCGCGGAATTTCTCGGCAAAAAAGGCGTCGAATCGCCCCGGCTGCAGGCTGAAATGCTGCTGGCGCATTTGCTGAAAGTGCCGCGCCTGAAGCTGTATCTGAATTTTGAACGCGCGATGTCGCCGGCGGAAACCGACGCCCTGCGCCAACTGGTCAAACGCCGCGGCGCGCGCGAACCGCTGCAACATATCCTCGGAACCACTTCGTTCTGCGGATACGAAATGGCCGTGAACCGCCACGCGCTGGTGCCGCGGCCGGAAACGGAATTGCTCGCGGAGGAAGGCTGGAAATTTTTGCAGGAGCGCGCGGCGGCCGGTCGGTCGCCAACGGTTCTGGATTTCGGCACCGGCACCGGTTGCCTGGCCATCGCCCTGGCAGCCCAGTGCCCTGCCTCCAGAATTGTCGCCACCGACATTTCGCCGGAGGCGCTGGCGCTGGCCGAAGCAAACGCGGTCCAAAACAAGGTGGCCGATCGGATTGAATTTGTGCTCGGCGACGGTTTCGCACCGTTGCCGAAAGGTTGGCCGTTTGATTTGATCATCAGCAACCCGCCCTACATTCCCACGTCGGAAATTGAAACGCTCGCGCCGGAGGTGAAGCATTTCGATCCGCGCGCCGCGCTGGACGGCGGGTCGGACGGTCTGGATTTTTACCGGATGTTCGCCACGCAGGCCGGCACGTTTTTGAAACCGGACGGGAGACTCCTGCTGGAATTCGGCGACGGCCAGGCGGAGGCGATTCGGAAAATTCTTGAGGCCCAAAAGTGGATTGTCGAGGCGGTAAAGGAAGATTACTCTCACCGCGAACGAGTTTTAATCGCAAAACTTTAATTCGTCGCCGGAGCGCAAAGAGGGCGGGTTGCTCACTGTCTTTCTCTGCGTCCTGGCGCCTGGGCAATTGAAAATTCATGGAAAGTTTTCTCATCAAAGGCGGCGTGCCCTTGCACGGCGAGGTGGCGATCAGCGGCAGCAAAAACGCCGCGCTGCCTGTCATGGCCGCAACGTTGCTGACCGATGAACCATGCGTCATCCGCGGCGTGCCGGAATTGAGCGACACGCGGTTCATGGCCCGAATTTTGCAATCCCTCGGCGCGGAGGTGAAATTTGAACACGGAACGCTCGCCGTTCGCGCCAAAAAAATCGGCGGCTGCGCCGATTACGATCTGGTGCGCAAAATGCGCGGCTCCATTTGCGTGGCCGGTCCTCTGCTGGCGCGCCTGGGCCGGGCACGGGTCTCGTTGCCCGGCGGCTGCGTCATCGGCGCCCGCCCGATCAATCTGCATTTGAAAGGCTTCGAGGCACTGGGCGCGGAAATCCGGATTGAGGGCGGTTATGTCAACGCCTCGGCAAAAAAATTGCGCGGGGCGACGATGTTTCTGGGCGGCCGCGCCGGCTCAACGGTGCTCGGCACCGCCAATGTGATGATGGCTGCAACCCTGGCCGAAGGCGTAACAGTGATCGAAAGCGCCGCCTGCGAGCCGGAGATTGTGGACCTGGCCGGTTTTTTGAACGCCATGGGCGCCCGGATCACCGGAGCGGGCAGTCCCACCCTCACCATTGTCGGTGTTTCCAAATTGCATGGCGCCGAGCATCAAATCATTCCCGACCGGATTGAAACAGCCACGTTTGCCATCGCCGCCGCCGCCACCGGCGGCGAAGTGACGATTAAAAATTGCCGTCCCGATCATTTGCGCGCCGTGCTGGACAAGTTGAATGAGGCCGGCGTTTTGATTGAACAGCGCGGCGACAGCCTCATCATCCGCCGCGGCAAAACGCTGCGCGCGGTGGATGTAACCACGCTGCCGTATTCGGGCTTTCCCACGGACGCCCAGGCGCAGATGACGGCGTTGCTGGCGCTGGCGCCGGGCATCAGCATCGTCACCGAGCGGATTTTTGAATCCCGCTTCATGCACGTGAGCGAGCTGGCGCGTCTGGGGGCAGACATCGAGATCGAAGGCCCCAGCGCCATTGTCAAGGGCGGCCGGCCGTTGAGCGGCGCGCCGGTGATGGCCAGTGATTTGCGCGCGTCAGCGGCGTTGGTGATTGCCGGTTTGGCCGCCCAAGGCACCACCCAGGTCAACCGCATTTATCATCTTGACCGCGGCTACGAAAAAATGGACCTGAAACTCCGGCGCCTGGGCGCGCGCATCCGGCGTACCGAAGGGACATAAACATCGAAGGTCGGCGAAGCGCCGCACCGATTCCACTTGTCAAAATTCGTCGGAAACCGGATAATGCGTCCGCCTCTGCTGGGGCGCGGTTAGCTCAGTGGTAGAGCACCACCTTGACACGGTGGGGGTCAGAGGTTCGAGTCCTCTATCGCGCACCATTTCCAAAACACTTCCGCCCGGTGCGCGTGGCAAATTCCCGTTCTTTACCGGCGCAGGCCGACGAATTTCCGCCCGGCTTCCGTCATCATGGACGGATTCCACGGCGGGTCCCAGACAATTTCCACTTCCACGTCCCGGATGCCTTTCAGGCCGGCCAAGGCGTTCTTGACGCCCCAGCCGATGCTTTCGTGCATAGGGCAACCGGGAGTAGTCAAGGTCATGGTAATTTTGGCTACGCCGTCAGTCACCGCCACGCTGTACACCAAGCCGAGGTCCACAATGTTGCAGCCGATCTCCGGGTCAATGACTTGATGTAACGCCTCGAGAATGGCGGCTTCGGTTGGAGAATTGGCAGTCATATCACAATCCGGTGGTGGGGTTGACAATTTTCAGTGGCGTCAGTTTGGGACGGAAGTAATGCGATAAAATTTTCCCGATGTTCCAGGCAAAGATCGCTAGGCTCAAAGCCAGCAAACTGCAGCCGAGGCGAACTCCCGTCTCGCTGGCGAACAGCACGGCCAGCACGGTCACGGCCAGGCCGGGCAGATAGGTCCAGTAACCCGCCGCTTGCAGTCGTTCCGAATACATCTCCGCCAGTGCCGGCACCCGCGCCCGGCCAATGTGCCGGCTGTACACGCCGAACCAGATGAGAAACGGAATGATTTTGTAAAGCATTCCCAGCACGGCCCAGGAGACAAATCCGATCAGCCCCAGAAAACCGTAGATGGTTTCCAGTCGCGCTGCAAAAGGCGTGGCCGGCAAACCGGGCCAGCACAATACCAGAGCCAGCACGGACAGCGCCCCCAGCACGGCGAGGGCGGTGAGAAAATACGTCACGCCCCAATCCAGCGTCCGCCGTTTGCGTGCCCGGACAATGGCCTGCAATTCCCAGCCATAAAGCGCGAGGGCGAGCACGATGATCAGCGCGAAGAGCAGCTTCCACGGTTGTTGCCACAAAATGCCGACGAACAGGCCGATCAACCCAATGTTCAACACCAGCACTGAGGCCACGGCGCGGCGATGATTTTGGAGCTCGCTCAAGGTGAACATCGGCACCAGCTTGTAGGACACCCCGACGATGAGTGTCGTAAAAAATCCGACCACGCCCAGATGCGCATGAGCGTCCATGGCAGCCAGCGGATTGAACCGCAGGACGGGCGCCCAGCCGCGTTGCCCGGCCACCAGCAGGAGTCCGGCGATGACGGTCAACAAAAGCCAGGTCAACGCTGAAGCCACGCCGACAGCGATGACGTTCCATTTGGGCACACGAAGCAACGTGCGCGCGACGTTGCAGGCGAAGAGCACGACGCCGATGGTCAACAGCGTTCCGAAGTATCCCAGCAGTTTCATGTTCCAGGTCCGAAACATTAAAATCATCCCGACGAACCCGATGACGTGAAAACCAAATTGCCAATTGGCCAGCCGTTCGCTGTACAGTTTGGTTTCCAGCGCCACCGGCACCAGTTGATAAACCGCACCCATCACCACCGAACCGAGCCAGCCCAGCACAAACAAATGCGTCAAAGCCACGGCCTCCGGTGTATAGCGCGAAATAATCAGAACGTCCGCGTGCGCCACCAGCCAGCCCGCGCCGAGGAACAACGCCAGCAAGCCGGCGACCATGAATTGGAGCGGCAGCCGGATGGACGCGGTGGAAACGGTCGGGTGTTGAATAGCCGCCGCCATTCCCGGCCTGCCCCGTTGCCCGGCTTCCGGCTTGGGCGTTTCAACGCGGCCGGATATGGGTAAGGAAGCTGCCATCGGGTTGTTCGGTGGTTTCACTCACAAAACCGCGCTCTTCCAGGTGAGCGTAAAGATGCATCGGGCGGCGATCGGTGCGGGCGCGGATGCCGGTTCCGGCAGGCAACGTCGCCAGTGCCTCCAGAATTTTCACCATCGGCTGCGGCGGTTCCAGGCCGCGCGCGTCCAGTTCAATGAAGGAGACCGATTGAGTCTTCTCGCTGTCGGCACCGCCAGCGGATGGCGCGGAACGCTGAGCGGCTGTTTTCGGTTCCACACCGGGCGTGAACAGCACTTCCCAGTCGCCCGATTCGAGTTGCCGGCTGGTATGGGCATAACCCTTTTTTGCCAGCACTGAATAGAGCGGCAGCGGTTCGAAGGGAGCGATCAACCGGAGCTTTTCGCCGGCGCGCAGTTGCGCCACGGTGCTCATGATTCTGCCGAAAGGTTCGCGACCCTGGGCGATGTCTTCCCGAACATCCAAGGTGACTGTTTCGCTGCTCATGCGATAAATCTTGCATGAACAGCGGCGGCCCGACTTTGACCGGAGTCAAATTTTCGCGATTTCCCCGACGCGGGCGGGAGAGGAGCAGGCGGCGACTCAATGTTTGGCCGGCTGATATGTGCCCGGCACGGTGCGAAAGGCGATGGCCAGGCGGTTCCAGCCGTTGATAGCCACGATGGCCAGCGTCAAATCCACCAGCTCCTTTTCGGAAAAATGTTTGCGGGCTTGCTGGTAAACGTCGTCCGGCACGTGGGTGTCGGCCACGCGGGTAACAGCTTCCGTCCAGGCCAGCGCGGCGCGCTCGCGGTCGGAAAAAAAGGGCGTTTCGCGCCAGGCCGAGAGCGTGTAGAGCCGTTGCTCGGTCTCACCGGCGGCACGGGCGTCCTGGGTGTGCATGTCCAGGCAAAAGGCGCAGCCGTTGATTTGCGACGCGCGGATCTTGACCAGTTCCAGCAGCGAAGGTTCCAGGCCGGCGTGCCGCACGTAGTGTTCGAGTCTGGCCATCGCTTGATAGCCCTCGGGCGCGATTTCTTTGTAAGGGATTCGTTGTTGCATGATGATTTTCTGTCCGTTTATTTTTGGGCGTCGGTTTTGAGCTGCTCTTGTTTTTCAAGACGACGGCGTTGTTGTGTGCGGTATCGTGGGCGTCGTTTCCTTGCACCCGCCGGAAAATTTCAGCCGCCCAATCTGGGCCACCGCCGCCCCGATACACAGAAGCCCGCCACGTTCATCGCGAACGAGCGCCAGACGCCGGTGCCGAAAACTTCCGGATGACCGGGCACGCTCAAGTTTGGGTTGACCACCACCCGGGCGGCGCGGTCTTGTCCAAACCGTCACGGCTTTGTTTTTTCCCGCGTGTAGGCCACCAACGATTTGATTTTGGCTTCCACGGCGGCGTCGCGCACTTTGACCACCTTGCCCCATGGCGCGGCTTCATCGGCGTTGATGGCCAGGGTGACTTGTGGATTTTTGGCTGCAGCCTCGCGCAATCGGTCGGCGAGTTGCTCCAACGTTACCGGCTGGGCGTTTTCACCGTAACGCAGATTGCCTTCCTTGTCAATGCTCACTTCCACGACCGGATTTTCGCCAGCGCCGGGCTTTTTGGCCTGGGAAGATTCGGGCAGGGTCAGCTTCAATTGCGGATGCTGTTTGAAGGTGGTGGTCACCATCAGAAAAATCAGCAGCACAATGAGCACGTCAATGAGGGCCACGATGATGACCGATGGTGTGTGACGGCGTTTGTGGGCTAGAAAGCGCATAGCGGCAATTCAAATTTTGCCCTTCCGAGGCTCCGTGGGGGACGCCGGACGGCGTTTGGGGGAGGCTGAGAACCGGCGGGGCAAGACTCCTTTCATTTTCCCTCCGCGTATTGCCGGCGGATGAACTCGTCGCAGAGCGTTTCCATTTCCACAGCCAGCACTTCGACCTTTTTGCTGAAATAACTCCAGGCAATGAGCGAGGGGATGGCAATGAGCAATCCCATGAGGGTGGCGTTCAGAATCAGGGCGATGCCGTGCGCCAGACGCGCGGCGTCGTTGAGCGCCTGGCCGATGTTGCCAAACAGGGTCATCATACCGGCAATGGTGCCGACCAGGCCCAGCAAGGGGGCGATGCCGACGATGATTTCCAGCACCACCAGGCCGCGTTCGAGGCGGACGATTTCGTGGCGGGCGGCGGTTTCGAGGGCGTCCACGTTGTCGGCTTTGGGCCAGTCCAGGTGACCGGCCGCCACCAGCAACAAACGGCCCAGCGGCGAAGGTTTTTGCTCGCACACCCGGCGGAGCACCGCCACGTCCTGGCGCGTCTTGCAGGCGGCGAGCGCCTGGGCAATTTCCGGCGGCACCACCTTGTTCCAGCGCAGCACCCAGGCGCGTTCAACGATGAACGCCAGCCCCACAATCGAGGTCAGCCCCAGCACGATGTAAATAAATTCGTCCATAATTTTTTAATTCCGGCAATGGTTTCGGTTGGAGATGGCGCCGGCCTTTCGGCGCTTTGCGACTGCCGGTATTCGCTCCGGCGTAACCGGAATTGCCCGCTCTTTCCCATCGCGGCGCATCGAACCGATGCTGCCGAAAAATACCGGCCCCTGCAATCATCGCCAGCCTCCGGCCACTCATTTTTTCAATAATAGTAAAAGGTGAACGTGATTTCCCGAAAATTCCGTCCGACCAGCCGGCGCATGTCCTCCGGCCACGGCGCGAACGGTGCCGGATCATGAATGGCGTCCTGGCAGACCTGGCCGAGCAGTTCGCCAACGGTGTTTTGCAGCACGGTCATGTCCGTAACCGTGCCGTCGTAATTCAAATGGAAGCGGATGACAACCTTGCCGGTGCGGTCGAGGGCGAAGCGCTGGCTGTCCAGCAAGTCATACCAGCGTTGCGTGACGGCTTCGACGAGCGCTTCATCATAGGCGCCGAACGGGGTGGCCTTCACGTCCAGCGACGACTGGAGGGCGACGCGCGGCACGCCGCCGCTCTGGCGCATGGGCACGCCGGGCAGGGCGCGCGGGAGCACTTGATCGAGCCGGCGTGGCCGCTCCGGAGCCGGCGGCTGGGGCGTGGCGTTGGGGTTGGCCAATGCCAGATCGCCCGGTTCGGTCGGCGGCGGTGTTTCCGGGGCGGAGTGAGGCGTTGGAGGAGGCGTGGGGTGCAATTTGTCGAAATTCGGTTTGGGCGCGGCTGCGGGAATGGGAACGTCTGTTTGACGGCCGTTGAGTTGCGGTTGTTTTTCGTTGTCTTCGCTGTTGGGATTGGCGGCGCGGGCATTCTGACTGGAGTAATATTTGGCGTTTTTCGGCGCTTCGGTGGAAGGCTGGGTGACCATGGTGAATTCCAGCGGCGCCTCGGTATTTTGTTCCGGCGGTGCGGCAGGAGAGGCAGGTCGGAGCCACAGAGGCAGGGCGGGCAAAAGGTGCAGGTGCCGCGTTAATTGGTAACCGGTATAGACGGCCAGGTGCAGGACCAGCGACAGGGCCAGCGCCACCCCCAGCCGCCCGAGGTCCAGGCGGCCGGGACGCAGCGAATCAAATGTCTTGCCGGCGCCAGCCATGTCCGCTCAATTTGCCGCAGGCGGAGGAGCCGGGCAACTGCTTTGGCAACCGACGGGAGTAACCGGACGACAAAGCGATGGATTTCCGGGAAAGGAGATGGCCGGCCGCATTCCGGGCATTTCTTTTGCGAAGGCGCAGCGGGTGGTTCGGCGACTTATTTTTTGCCCCCCCAAAACGTCTTGGCGGTTTCCTCGCGCTGTTTGACCTTGAGCTGGCCGAGGATGGCGTGCCAGCCGATGTAAATTTTGTGCCAGGCCGTTTCCAGGGCGCGCATTTCGCCTTCGCCGGTTTCCGACAGGTAACGCAGCGAAGGCGCGCGAGTGATGAGGGCGGTGATTTCCTCTTTGCTGGGCGAGGCGGCCTCGATCGCGGCGAAAATCATTTCCAGTTCCTGGGCGATAATGCTCTTGATTTCGAGAAACTGGTTTTCGTCCGTCGGCCCGAATTTCTTGGCGCGGGCCAGGCCGATGAAATGGCTGAATTGCTTCCAACACTCAATGTGCGTTTCGATCTGGCTGATGAGTTGGTTGAGTTCTTTGGCGTTCATAGGCATGGCAACGAGTCATTTGGGCGCCGGCAACAGCGCGGTTTGGGGGAAGAGAAAGATAATGGCGCCACCGCGCAATTCGCGGGCGCAGATGCGAAGGCTGGCGTAGTGCAGGGTGATTTCGGCCAGCGGCATCTGGGCCTCGCGCGCTTCCCGGAACAACTGCAGCACGGTGCGCCCGATCTCCCGCAACAAGAGCGGCGAATAGACGGTGCTGACCGTGGAGGAAACCACTTCCCCGCCACTGTTGACGGTGATGGTGCCCGAGGGCAATTGCTGGACGGCAGGGCGGGCGCCAAAAATTTTTTTCAGGAATCCCATGAGGCGGCGATCTTCTTGGTTTTTTCCAGCAACAGCCCTTCGGGTGTTTCCGGCGGCCAGCCCACCAGAACCGCCTGCTCCTCTCCGGGCAGCAGAACCAGACGCCGTTCCGCGGTCGCGCCCGCCACGTGCGAGAGAGGGCCGGCTTCGAGCCGTTCGCCCAGACGCTGCGCGGCCTCCAGGGCTTGACGCGCCCAGCCGGCCATGACTTCGCCGGCAATCGTGCTCCAGGCTTCGATCTTGCCGGGGGCGGGCGGGATGGTGACCACAAATTCGGCACCTTCGGAGGCAATGAGCGAGAGTTTCCAGACGGTCTTTTGGTGATCGGCGCGCTCGATCAGTTCGCTTTGCACCGGGTCGGTGGTTTCGTCAATGGCCTGGGCCGTCTCCAGCAGCAGGGCGTTGATGGATTTTTGGATGGTGCGTTCGCGGTTGGGTTCGGCGGGCAGGGTTTCAAACGCACCGGATTTCCAGCTCAGAATTCTGCGCAACGCCGGCTCGCCCCGCACGTCGCCCACCTCGGCGTCTATCAATTCGCCTTCCTGAATCCACAAACGCGCCACCAGCGGCCCGCGGGTGATGCGCAACACGACCGAGCTGCGCGAGAGACATTCCAGTTGGATGATGTCCATCAGGCTCTTGCTTTGGACGCCGCGAAAGCCGACGGCGGTGTCGCGTCCCAGCAAGGATTCCAGGCAATCCAGAAACAGCTTGGTCTCCCGCTGCATGTCGGACTTCAGCCAGAACAAATCCACACCCATCGCATACGCCCGCGCGCGGGATTCGTCGTCCTCCAGGCCCGTCAACACCACCGTTCGCAATTCGGGAAAGCGGCGGCGCACAATGGAGAGCACCTGCAGGCCGTCCATCTTCCGCATCCGCAAGTCGCAAATCATCAGCCGGAACGGCTCGGCGTCGAGCTGGGCGATGGCGCGCGTGCCGGTGCCCACGGTGCGGATTTCCGGTTTGCTGGGAAGCTGGGAAAGCAGTTCGCGGCAGATGTCCAGCCAGTCGGCGTCATCATCCAACACCAAAATTTTATGGCGTTTGTCCATTCCTTTCACGTCATCGCTAGTCACTTCACCGCTGAAAAACAAGCCGGAAATACACCGGTTCCTCCGGCCGCCAACTTTGTCCCGGCCTTTGACCGGGCGGTGCCGGCCAAACCATCCGCTGCCGCCGTCAGAATGCCGCGAGTTAGGACAACGGCAGTTCCGCGCCGTCCTATTGCGGGACGGCCGGGCAATGGCACCGGACAACAGAAAGACAAAGCAATTGCCGTTCCGCCGTTGGACCTGCCGCCGCCTTCGTGCCGGAAACAACGTCTCAAAATCATATCCCGCTGTGAAACAAGAGGATAAAATTTGCCAAGGCCGGTGAGCGCGCATTTTCACTCCGCGCGGCACCGTTCCTGCTTAACTCACATTGCCGCAAGTTCAACGGGAACATTGCGGGTAAAATTGATGTCCCACATCGTGAAAACGCGGTTTGCCGGATTTTTGCGCGGGCTGTTTCGGCGCTCTGACAACGATCAGACAGCGACGCTGCCCGGAGAGACATTTGACTCTGACGTCTCCCAGGAATTTGTGGCGGCGCCCGAGCCGGAGCCTGCCGCTGCACCGGCCAGCCCCGCGGCCGACCGCGGCGACGAATTGGAAATGCCGCTGGGGCCGGTGCTGGAAAAGTTGCCGCCCGATTTGCGCGTCAAAATGGTCCGCCCGATCTCTGAATTCGCCCAGGCCAGCCTTTTCGTTCCCCTGGCCACCGTGTTGTCGCAACTGGCCACCGGCGCCGTCCGCATTCCCTTCGGCACGCTGCGCGCCGCCGTGCCCGGACTGTTCCGCGTGGGTGGCGAGTTTGACGATTTAGCCGTGACTTTGCCGCTGAACGAAGTGCTGCGGCGATTGAACCCGAAATTATTGTCCCGCTCTCATGCGCGGAGGGTGGTGACTGTTTCCGATCAGATTCCCGGTCCGTTTGGCGGCGGCCCGGCGGCATTCACACCCGTTGTTGCGCCGGTTTCCCCCACTCCGCCATCGGCGCGGCCCGCACCGCCTGCTGCGGCCTCTGCCGCACCATCTGTTCGCCTCGCCTCTGTCACTCCGCCGCCACCGAAGGCACCGGCGCCACGGCCGTTTCAAACGGAAGAACCCTTGTCGTTTGTCGGCGGGAAGGGCGACGCAACAGGCGCTGCTTCACGTCCACCGGAAAGGCCCCGAGTAACCATCGCTCCGGCAGTCAACAGCACGTCTGCGCGTCCGCCGGAATCCGCTGGGTCAACGCCTCGAACCGCGGCTCCGCCCTCCGCCGTGTTGCCGGTGCCGTTGGCGGAGTTGGCGGAGAAATGGCCTGAAGCGATGCGGGCGGAACTGGCGCAATTGAACCTGGCGAACGCGGAAGTAGCGTTGCCGATGGATTTGTTGACGGTAGCTTTGCGGCGTGGACGCGTGGTTTTTCCGTGGCGAACGTTGCGGATGTGGGTGAAACCGACGCCCATGCTGGCGCCATCGGCGCGGGATAACCTGGAATTGACGCTGCCGCTGAAGGTGCTTGTGCCGCGGTTCCTGGCTCACTACCAACCTCCCCGAGCCGGCAAAGCCACGTGGACATCGGCGGATGTTCCAGACTTGGTTTTGGGCACCGCGCCGCGTGCGGCGTCACTCCCGTTTGCCAGCCCGCCACCGCCGGCGGAAATGCCGGACGCCGCGCCGGTCGTGCCCCAAACGCCGGAACCGATCGTCAACCGGGCGGCAACGGTGCCGCCGCCCGTGACGACAGTGCCGGCTCCAGCGCCGATTATTGAACCGCGGCCGAGACCCGCCGAGGCGCTGGCCAGCCCGATGGACGCGCGTCATTTACAGACAAATTCCCGCCCCGCCGGGGGTTTGGAGGCGCCGCAGATGGATCCGTCCGTGGTCAAACGACTGGAGCGTCCGGCAGCGTCGGGCGGAACGGATTTGCTCGCCCGCCGGGCAACGCCGCGCGAGATTGTCGAACGGGCGCGGGCGTTGCCCGGCGTGGCTGGCGCGCTGGTGACGCTGCCGGATGGTTTGCCGGTAGCCAGTCAGGTGCCGGCGGAAACGGATGCGGAAATGTTGGCGGCGTTTCTGCCGCAGATTTTCGAGCGTGTGACCCAAAGCGCCGTGGAATTGCAGATGGGCGAGTTGAGCCACCTGTCCTTCACCGTGGGTGGCGTGCCGTGGGCGATCTTCCGGGTTCACGTTTTTCGTGACAGCACGATCTATTTCGCGGCGTTCGGGCACGCCGGCCAGACGCTGCCGGACGCGCCGCTGGCCGCGCTGGCCGCCGAATTGGACCGAAAACAACGACCTTGAATTTATGGCCATTATCAACCAAGCCGCAAAGGAATTGCAGATCAAAATCGTCTATTACGGCCCCGGCATGGGCGGTAAGACAACCAACCTGGTGCAGATTCACGATCACGTGCAAACCGGCGAAGGCCAGAAAGGCAAACTGGTCTCGCTGGCGACCAGTTCCGACCGGACGTTGTTTTTTGATTTCCTGCCGATCGAAGCCATGACCATTCGCGGGTTCAAAACCAAATTCCAGCTTTACACCGTTCCCGGCCAGGTGATCTACAACACCACACGGCAACTGGTGCTGCGCGGCGTGGACGGCATCGTGTTCGTGGCCGATTCGCAATACGACAAAATGCCGGAAAACGTGGAGAGTTTTCAAAATCTGATTGACAATTTGAACACGCTCCGGCTGAACCTGGCCGACATCCCCTATGTGTTGCAGTACAACAAGCGGGATTTGCCGGACATCGCGCCGATTGAATACATGGAATTTCTGCTGAACAACCGCGAAACGCAGGTGCCGTCGTTTCCCTCCGTCGCCCACAGGTGTGAAGGCGTTTTCGAGACGCTGAACATGATCACGCGCCTGCTGCTGCAAAAATTCATCACGCAACACGCTGCTCCGCAGCCCGTTTGACCATGGCCACGCTCCCCCAACTCATCGAGGAAGACATCCATCGGCTGGACGACATCCTGCGCTGGTTCCTGGCCGGCACCGACGCCACCATCGCGCTGATTATTGACAAGGGCGGTTTCCTCATCACCTACCGCACCGGCCCCCGCCTGACTGAAGACCTGGATGTGACCACCATTGCTGCGCTGGCTTCCGGCGCGTTTATGGCCAACCAGACCATTGCCAACCTCGTCCACGAATCCAACTTCAACAGCATCTACCAGCAGGGCGAAAATAATTCCATGTTTGTGACCAGCGTGGACGACTCCTGCCTGCTGGTTGTCCTCTTCCGCTCCGCCAACGGTGTCGGCCCGGTGAAATTTTACGCTGCCAACACCGTCAAACAGATTGCCCAGCAGTTGAAGCTGGCGCGTGAGCGTAAACCGGACGCCGCCGTGGATCTGGCCGCACTCAACCTGGCCGACCCGCGGGCTGTGTTTCAGAAGAAGGGACTGGGGACCGCCTGACCCCCAAACTATTCGACCGGTTCAGGGCTGGCGGCGTCCGACGGTTCCATCCTCACGCCAGCCGGCTGTGCGTCCCGTCGCAAAAGGGTTTGGTGGCGCTGTGCTTGCAGCCGCACCAGGCAACGGTTTTGGCCTCCTTGATTTCCGTTTTGATCGGCTCCAGACCTGTGCCCTTGTGTGAGCCGTCGCAAAACGGCTGCTTTCTGGAACGTCCGCAGGCGCACCACCAATACACACCCGGCTCGGTCAGTTGAACAAAAGGTCCGCGTTGAACAATAATCGGCTCCATGCGCGCTAAAGTAATCCGCTTCCGCAAAAAAGCAACTGGCCGTCCCAACGGTCCTTGCTCCGGCTCGGAATTTTTCCGCCTTCGTCGCCCGTGTCGCGGGGTGAAACCCGCTTCTTGGCCGGGCGGCGGCTCGGGAGCGGATGTCAACAGGCCGAGCCATTGCACATCCGCGAAAATTTTTTCGATGATTCTCAAAAGCCGTTTGCCGAACAAAACGCCGGCGTGTTAAGTTTGCTTCGCATCACAGGGAAGAGAATTTCATTATGCGCCTGGTTATTGTGTCCAATCGTTTGCCGTTCACGGTGTCTTTTAAGGACGGGGCGCCGCAATTTACGACCAGTTCGGGCGGATTGAGCACGGGGCTGGCCAGCTATTTGCGGCAGGCCGAGACCGGCTCGCATCCCCATCGGCCGGATTATTTCTGGCTGGGCTGGCCGGGCGCCAGCATCGCGCCGGAACATCAGGCGGCAGTGCGCGCGTTTGCCGAGCAGCAATACAAATGTTGCCCGGTCTTTCTGCCGGAGGAGAGTATGGACCGTTTTTACCACGGATTCTGCAACAAGACGCTCTGGCCACTCTTTCATTATTTCCCGACACTCACGCAATACGAGGAGGAATACTGGCAGGAATACCGCCACGTGAACCGCATTTTCGGCGAGGCGGTGGTCAACGCCCTTCAACCCGACGACATGGTGTGGGTGCACGACTACCATCTGATGCTGTTGCCCCGGCTCATCCGCGAAAAATTTCCGGACATGCCCATCGGCTTTTTTCTGCACATCCCGTTTCCGTCCTGGGAGATTTTCCGGCTGCTGCCGCGGGCGTGGCGGGAGGAAATCATCGAGGGCCTGCTCGGCGCCAGCCTGGTGGGTTTCCACACGCATGATTACACCCGCGACTTTATGACTTCCGTGCTGCGTACGTGCGGTTACGAGCATCAACTGGGCATCCTCACCCTGCGCGACCGCGTGGTGAAGGTGGACACGTTTCCGATGGGGGTGGATTTCGAGCGATTCTCCAAAGCCGCGCAATCACCGGAAGCGGAGGCGCAGGTGGCCCAGTTGCGCGAAAAATGCGTCGGGCAAAAAGTCATTTTTTCCGTGGACCGGCTGGATTACACGAAGGGTCTGGTCAACCGGCTGCGCGGCTACGAACTGTTTTTGAAAAACAACCCGCAGTGGCACGGCAAGGTCACATTTATCATGTCGGTGGCGCCTTCGCGCATCGGCGTCGAAAGTTATCAGGCGATGAAACAGGAACTGGAACAAACCGTCGGCCGCATCACCGGCGCCTACGGCACCGTTCATTGGACGCCGCTGATCTTTCAATTTCGCAATTTGTCCTTCGAGGAAATCGTAGCCCTCTACCGGCTGTGCGACGTGGCGCTCATCACCCCGGTGCGCGACGGCATGAATCTGGTGGCGAAGGAATTCGTTGCGTCGCGTCCCGATCAGCAGGGCGTGCTGGTGTTGAGCGAAATGGCTGGCGCCGCCAAGGAAATGGGCGAGGCACTCATCATCAATCCCATGCACATCGAGGACTTCGCTCGCGCGCTGGAGCAGGCGCTGACCATGCCCGTCGAGGAACAGATCCGCCGCAACCAGATTTTGCAGGAGCGGTTGCGGCGCTACGACGTGAACCGTTGGGCCGATGAATTTGTCCAAGCCATGGTGTCTTCGCAGAAAACCGAGGCGGCGCGTCGCGCCCGGCTGCTGACGGGCAAGGCGCTGACGGCGCTGGTGCAGCAATACCGCGCGGCGGCGCAGCGCGCCTTGCTGCTGGATTATGACGGCACCCTGGTGCCCTTTGCCACCGAACCCCGGCTGGCGCAGCCGGATGCCGAATTGCTGGAGCTGCTCACGGCGCTGGGCAGCGACGCCGCCAACGACGTCGTCATCATCAGCGGCCGGCCCCGGCGCGACTTGGAACAGTGGTTTGGCCGATTGCCCGTGTCCCTGGTGGCTGAACATGGCGCCTGGCTGCGGCGCCGGAACGACGACTGGCGCATGTTGAAAACCATCACCACCGAATGGAAGGAACGCGTGCGGCCGATCCTGCAGCTTTACGTGGACCGATTGCCGGGCGCCATGCTGGAGGAAAAGGAATTTTCACTGGCCTGGCATTACCGCCGTGCTGATCCGGACCAGGCCACGCAGCGTGCCAAGGAACTGCTGGACGATCTGTCCGGTTACACCCGCAACATTGATGTGCAGGTGCTCGAGGGCAATAAAGTGATCGAAATCCGCAATACCGGCGTCAACAAAGGCACCGCCGCCGCCGAGTGGCTGACCGCCCGGACGCCGGATTTTATTCTGGGCATCGGCGATGATTGGACGGATGAGGATTTGTTTCGCGCGCTGCCGGCGGCGGCGTTTTCGGTGCGCGTGGGGCTGGCCAACACCGCGGCGCGATATTACCTGACCAATCATGCCGCCGTGCGGCGGCTGCTCCGCGAGTTGAGCGAAATCCCGCGCGAGAAAGCCCCGGCCGCGTCCGCCACCTGAATCCATGTCCCGTGCCCAAGACAACCGCACCGGCCTTGACCCGGAGCCGTTTTGGTACAAAAGCGGCGTCATCTACGAGGTCCATGTCCGTGCCTTTTACGACGCCAACGGCGATGGGTCCGGTGATTTTCGCGGGCTGACCGAAAAGCTCGATTACATCAAAGACCTCGGCGTCACCGCCGTCTGGCTGCTGCCGTTTTATCCCTCGCCGCTGAAGGATGACGGCTACGACATCAGCGATTATTGCGGCGTGCATCCGATGTACGGCACGTTGGGCGATTTCAAGCAGTTTTTGCGCGAGGCGCACCGGCGCGGCCTGCGGGTCATCACCGAACTGGTGCTCAACCACACCTCCGACCAGCATCCGTGGTTTCAGCGCGCCCGCCGCGCCAAACCCGGCAGCCGCTGGCGCAATTTCTATGTCTGGAGCGATTCGCCCAAGAAATATCAGGACGCCCGCATCATTTTCAAAGACGTGGAGGTTTCCAACTGGACGTTCGATCCGCTGGCCAAGGCCTATTTCTGGCACCGTTTCTTTTCGCACCAGCCGGATTTGAATTACGACCATCCGGAGGTTCACCGCGCCATCTTCAAAGTGGTGGATTTCTGGCTGGACCTGGGCGTGGACGGGTTGCGGCTGGACGCGGTGCCGTATCTTTACGAGCGCGAAGGCACCAATTGCGAGAATCTCCCCGAAACACACGCCTTTCTCAAGCAGCTCCGGGCGCACGTGGACGAGAAATATCGCGACCGCATGTTGCTGGCCGAGGCCAACCAATGGCCTGAGGACGCAGTGGCCTATTTCGGCCAGGGCCGCGGCGACGAGTGCCACATGGCCTTTCACTTCCCGCTCATGCCGCGGCTGTTCATGGCCTTGCGCATGGAGGATCGGTTGCCCATCGTGGACATTCTGGAACAAACGCCGCCCATTCCGGAGACCTGCCAATGGGCGCTGTTCCTTCGCAACCACGACGAACTCACGCTCGAAATGGTCACCGACGAGGAGCGCGATTACATGTATCGCGTCTACGCCCAGGCGCATCAGGCGCGGCTCAACCTGGGCATCCGCCGCCGCCTGGCGCCGCTGCTGGGCAACGACCGCAAACGCATTGAGCTGCTCAACGCCCTGCTCTTTTCCCTGCCCGGCACGCCGGTGCTTTATTACGGCGACGAAATCGGTTTGGGCGATAATATCCACCTGGGCGACCGCAACGGCGTGCGCACGCCCATGCAGTGGAGTTCAGATAAAAACGCCGGTTTTTCGCGCGCCAATCCTCAAAGCCTTTACCTGCCGATCATCCTCGACCCGGCCTACCATTACGAGGCCGTCAATGTCGAAGCGCAACTGGCCAACCCGCATTCGCTGCTCTGGTGGATGCGCCGGATGCTGGCGTTGCGCAAACGCTGGCGTGCGCTCGGCGAAGGCCAATGCGAATTTCTCCAGCCCGACAACCACAAAATCCTGAGTTACATCCTGCGCCACGGCAACGAAACGCTGCTGGTGGTGGCCAACCTCTCGCGCTTCACCCAGCCGGTGGAACTGGATTTGTCCAAGTTCAAAAACCTGGTGCCTGTCGAACTGTTCGGTCGCACCAAATTTCCGGCCATTGGCGATGCGCCGTATTTTTTGACGCTCGGCCCGCATAATTTCTTCTGGTTCTCGCTCGAATCCGGATTGTCACCCGCCCCGGCAAAGTCCGAGGCCGGCACGCCTGCGCCGTTGCCGACTCTGACGGTGGCCGAAAGCTGGCGGGACCTTTTTGCCGGCAAACCGCGCGCGAAATTCGAGGCGCTGCTGCCTGACGTGTTGAAGTCCCGACCGTGGTTTTCGGATGTCGGCAAAACCATCAAACTGGTGACTCTGAAAGAGGTTTTCGAGGTGCCGCTGGAGACGGAGACAACCGGCCAATCCTCCGTGAACGCCGCGCAACGCCTCTCCGCCGAAACCACCGCTGCTCTGACCCTGCTCCAAATCGAATACGTGGACGCCAACCCCGAGTGGCTTGCGCTGCCGCTGGCTTTTGCCGCCGACGCGGCCCATGCCGCGTCCGCCGAACACGCCCTCGCCCGATTGATCGGAGCCGATGGCGCCTCGCGGGGCGTCGTGCAGGAAGCCCTGGCCCACCCGCCTTTTGCCCGCGCGCTGCTGAACTGGATTCGCCACCGCGAACGTCTGCACCGCCCGCCGGGTATCGTGGAAGCCACCCGCACGCCGGCCTTGCGCGAAATTTTGAATGACACCCCGGCGCCCGAACCGGTCCTTCGCGAATCAGGGGACGGCAACGCCATGCTCGTTTTTGGCGACAGGCTCGTTTTGAAATTTTTCCGCCGCCTGATTCCGGGCGTGAATCCCGAACTGGAAGTGGGCCGTTTCCTCACCGAAAAAAAATTTCCGCACTGTCCCCGCTGGCTGGGCGCGCTGGAATATCGCCCCGCCGCCGACACGCCGATGACTTTGGCCGTGGCCAAAACCGTCGTGCCCCACGCACAAAGCGCCTGGGATTTTACCCTGGAAGCCCTCGGCCGGTATTACGACCGCGTGTTTGCCGATGCCGAGCAAGGCTACCGGCCGCCGGACCTGCCGGCCCTCGGCCTGCTTAAACGGTCGCATCCCTCAGCTCCCGACGAGACGGCCGATTCCATCGGCACCTATCTGGCCTCGGCACGACTGCTGGGGCAGCGCACCGCCGAATTTCACCTGGCCCTCGCTTCGGGCGAGGAAGGCACCGATTTCATGCCGGAGCCGATGACGCCGCATTACCTGCGCGGCGTGTTTCAAGCCATGCGCTCGCTGGCCACGCAAAATCTGCGCCTGCTGCGCAAACAGATCAAATCGCTGCCGGCGGACCTGGTCCCCACCGCCCAACGCGTAGCCGATGCAGAGGCGGCGATTCTCCAGCATTACCGCCGTTTGGTCGAGCAACCCCTGGAAGCCTGGCGCATCCGTGTCCACGGCGATTTGCACCTGGGGCGGGTGCTTTGGACGGGGCGGGATTTTGTGTTCTGGGATTTGGAAGGCGACGCCACCACGCCGATCAGTGAGCGCCGCATCAAACGCTCTCCGTTGGGTGATGTGGCGCGGATGTTGCGCTCGTTCCACCATGCCGCTTACGCCGGTTTTCACCGGCAGGTGGAGTTGGGCGTGATTGCCCGCGACAAACTGGCGGGGTTCGAGCCTTGGGTGCGGCATTGGAATCTGGCCGTCAGCCGTGTGTTCCTGGAGGCTTATTTGCAGCATCTCGACCAGGCTGCTATTCTGCCGCGCGAGGGCGAAAAATTGTCGCGGATGTTGCTGGCGTTCCTGCTCCACCAGGTGATGGATGAATTGGGCGACGAATTGCGGCGCCGTTCTGACAAAGTCCGCGCGCCGCTCCGGGCGATTGTTTTTCTGCTGGAAGAACCGTTGCCGCCGCCCGCCGGAGCGGGCCATGCTCCGACGCAAAAATGAAACGCCGCCGGGAAACTTCCCATCGGCAATGCAGGTGGAAACCGGCTCCGGTTGCCGCATCGCCTCCGGCACGGCGACGGTTTTCTCCCGCCGCCGTTTGAAAAAACGCGGCGCGGTTGAATGAACCCGAGCGCCGACCCTGTCCAAAACAGGTCGGTTCACGGCACAGATCGCGGGGAAGAAACGCCCCGATGGGTAGCGAGCCAGACGCGTTGCCGGCGTCCGGATCGGCCTTGCGAGAGCCTGGAAACCAACCGCCGGGTCCGGCCGGTTGATGGAAATTTTATGAGCACTGGAAAAAATTCATTCTATGAAGTAATCGCCACTTGGACGACGTTGTGGACACACGCGCTGGAGGACGTGTTTGGCCCCGGCGTGCATACCTCTGTCTTCGGGAGCGTTACCTGGGCGGATTTGGGCGCGACGTTGTGTATCCTGCTGCTTTTTCTGCTGGCGAACGTTTTGGCAGCCAGGTTTGTGCGCCGAAAAATCCGGCAAACGGCCCATGTGGAATCCAAACAGACGCAACATCATCTCTTCGGCGCGCTGGGCAAACCGTTGTATCTGCTGATCTGGGTCGCCGGCGTCTATATGGCCCTCACACCGCTGCTGGTGAAACTGCCGCCGGAGGAGAGTTTGCAGGCCATTGGCGGGTTTTTCGACAAGTTGTTTGATCTCGGCATGTTTGCCGCGTTGTTCTGGCTGTTCTTCCGGTTCACACGGGTGTTGGAAGGGTGGCTGTCAGTATTGACGGCCAAAACGGGAAGCAAGCTGGATGATTTGTTCGTGCCGCTGATTGGGCGGGCCTTGCGCGTTCTGGTGCCGGTGGTGGGAATCATTTTTGCGTTGCCGATTCTCAATCTGCCGCCCGAATACGCCGGCATTCTCGCCAAAGGCACCGGCATCCTGCTCATCGTGGCGGTGGCGCTCATTTTGTTCCAGGCCGTGAGCCTCGGCGAAAAAGCCGTGCTGGCCAAGTATGACATCCACGTGGCCGACAACCTCCAGGCGCGGAAAATTTACACGCAGGTTCACGTCATCAGCAAAACGCTCTACGTCATCATCGGCCTGTTCGCGGCGGCGTCCATCCTGATGCTGTTCGAAGAAGTGCGGCGTTTTGGCGCGAGCATCCTCGCGTCGGCGGGGGTGGTCGGCATCATCATTGGTTTCGCCGCGCAAAAGACCATCGCCAACCTCTTTGCCGGGTTTCAACTGGCCATGACGCAGCCCATCCGCCTGGACGACGTGGTCATCGTCGAAGGCGAATGGGGCCGCATCGAGGAGATCACACTCACTTACGTCGTGGTGCACATCTGGGACGACCGGCGCCTGATCGTGCCGTTGAGTTATTTCATCGAGCACCCGTTTCAGAACTGGTCACGCACCTCGGCGGCACTGCTGGGCTCGGTTTACGTCTGGGTGGATTACTCGCTGCCGCTGGACGAGGCGCGCCGGGCGTTGAAGGAAATCATTGAAAATCATCCCTTGTGGGATAAACGGTTCTGGAACCTGCAGGTGAGCGACGCCACCGAAAAGACGATGCAAATCCGCGTGCTGGCCACCGCGCCTGATTCCTCCAAGGCCTGGGATTTGCGCTGCGACATCCGCGAACAATTCATCGCCTGGATTCAGCGGCGGCATCCGCAAAGCCTGCCGCGGCTGCGATTGGAACTGGAACCGGCAGATGCCGGCGGAACTCCGGCGTCCGCTGCGCCCCGCTGACCGGCCGGAAAAGAATTGGCGTGGCTTGACATCGCCGGGCCGGTAAAATTCCCCGCGTGGCCACTTTGGTTTTCGATATTGAAACCGCCGCCCTGCCGCTGGAAATGTTCGATGCGGCGCAGCAGGAATATCTCTTTCGCGAATGCGAAAAAATCGCCGACGAAACCGTCCGGACCGCCAGGCGCGAGGAAATCACGCGGTTCATGAGTCTCTGGCCGTTCACCGCGCAGGTCGTCTGCATCGCCATGCTCAACGCCGATACGCTCCGCGGCCAGGTGCAGTTCCTGGCCGAGGATTTCGAGGAGGACACCAGCCCGGTCGGCGCGGTGGAATTTGTGCCTTGCGCCGACGAAGCCGAATTGCTGGCTGCGTTCTGGGAGGTCGCCCGGCATTACGACCACGTCGTCACCTTCAACGGCCGCGGTTTCGATGTGCCCTTTATCTACCTGCGCTCGGCGATCTTGAACGTGCCCATCAGCCAAAAAAACTGGCTCGGCTACCGGTTCGCCACCGAACCGCACTGCGACCTGGCCGAGCAGTTGACCTTTTACAGCGTCAGCGGTCGCGACGGCGCCGCGCGGCGGTTCAATCTGGATTTTTACTGCAAAGCCTTCGGCATCGAATCGCCCAAGAGCCACGGCGTGACCGGCATGGACGTGAAGGATTTGATGGCCGCGGGCCGGTTCCGCGAGATCGCCGAATATTGCCTGCGCGATGTCCGCGCCACGGTGGAACTTTACAAAATCTGGAAGGACCGGCTGGCAGGAATCAAATGACCTCCGCCGACGCAGCACCTGAAAGGGCTGCACGCGCCTTTGACTTTTCCGACTGGCCGCAAGCCGTTTCTGGCGAAACGTCGCGCCCCTTCAACGGCTGGCCGGTTTCACTCTTAACGTGAGCCCTTCAAACCCGACGATCTCCACCGGCTGACCGGCTTCGATTGGCGTCTCGCTGACGGCGTTCCAGTATTCGCCTTCCAGAAAAACCTTGCCGCCCTGGGCGTCAATCCGCGACAACGCCGGCACCGTCCGACCCAGCATCGTTTCCTTGCCCACGCGGACGGGCTGGAGTTGCGCCCCGATTCCTTTGCCGACGACGAAGATGAAAAACAGCGCCGTCACCACCGTGCCCGGAATGATCCAGCGCAGCGAGAGATTGAAACCCGGCCCGGCGTGGTTAAACAGCATCAGCGCCCCTAAAAAAAACGCGATGATGCCGCCAGCCGTCAACACGCCGTGCGTGGCCGCAAAAACGTCCGCGATGAACAGCAACAACGCCAGCCCGATTAATGCCAGGCCCGCCACGTTCACCGGCAGGATGGCCGACATGTAGAGCACCAAAATCAACGCAATGGCGCCCACCACCCCCGGCAGGATCGCCCCCGGACTGCTCAGTTCGCCGATCACTCCGTAAATAACCATCAGCATCAGAATGAACATGACTTCCGGCCGCAGGAACAATTGCGAAAAACGTTCCCAGGGATTCATGGGAATCTCCACCACCGCGGCGTTGGCCGTGTGCAGCGTTCGGCCGTTTACCACGCGTCCATCCAGTTGCCGCAGCAAATCCGGCAGGTTGGTGGCGATCAGATCAATGACGTTAGTCGCCAGCGCCTCTTCGGCGGTGATGGAAACACTTTGGCGGACGGCGGCCACCGCCCATTGGGCGTTGCGATGCCGTTTGTCGGCAATGGATTGCGCGAAAGCGGCGGCGTCATTCTCAATTTTGGTTTTCATCGTCTGGCCGGTCTCCTCCACTTCGCCGCCAGCGCCTAGTTCCACCGGATGCGCCGCACCAATGCGTGTGTGGGGCGCCATGGCCGCCACATCCGCCGCCATGGTGATAAACACTCCGGCGCTGCCGGCCCGTGCCGGCGCCGGCGCCACATAAACCACCGTCGGGACCTTGGCATCGTAAAAGGACTGGACGATTTGAGAGGCGGAATCCAGCAGGCCGCCCGGCGTGTCGAGTTCAATGATCAGGCATTCGTCGTGCTGCGCTGCCGCCACCTCCAACGCCCGGGCCACGTAGCTGGCTGTGGCCGGACCAATCGCGCCGTTGATATGAATCAATCCCACCTGAGCCGCTCGCGCCGTCAGAGTTGAAACCAGCGCGGTCAGGGCAATGCTGAGCCAGCGTTTCATAAGTTCCCGACTTTACAGTGCAACTTAACAGAATGCCCGACTGCTGCAAAGGAATTTACCACCCGCGCCCAGGAACGTTCACTCCAGCGGATATTTTTTCCAGCCGCAAAGCTGGCCGAGCAGTTTCCACACGAAACGCGGATTGTTTTGCAGGTAGCGCCGGGCCAGGCGCCGGGGTTCCTGGCAGAGCCGGTAAAACCATTCCAGACCCGTCCGTTGCATCCAGCGCGGCGCCTGCTTGACGCGGCCGCTGTGAAAATCAAAGGCGGCGCCCACGCCGATCATCAGCGTCGTGTCCAGCTTCGGCAGAAATTCAGCCATGAATTTTTCCTGACGCGGCGTGCTTAACCCCACCCAAACGATGTCCGGTTGAACGGCGCGAATCGTTTCCACCAACTGTTTCTCCTCGGCGGCGTTCAACGGACGGAACGGCGGCGTGAAGGTGCCGGCAATTTCCAGTTTCGGAAATCGCGTTTTCAATTTTGCCGCCAGTCTCTCGGCTACGCCCGGCAAACCGCCGTAAAAAAAGTGCCGGGCGCCGCTCCCTTCGCTCCAGGCGCACACCTCCAGCATCAGGTCCGGGCCGTAAACCCGGCTCATCCCGGAATGGCCGCGGATTTTTCCCACCCAGACCATGGGCATGCCGTCGGGCGTGCACAGAAAGGCGCGGTTGAGAATCGTGCGGAATGCCGCGTCGTGTTGCGCTTCCATCACCCCATGAACGCCGGTGACGCAAATGTAGCCTTTGCGACGTTCACGGATGGCGTCGGCAATGGCTTCCCGCGCCGCGGACAGGTTCAGCACACTGATGCCCACGCCCAGGACGTTGATGCGATTTGTCATTTGCGATTTCGGCTCCACGATTTACAATGCGTTGGGGGCACGTGAGGCGCGCCGTCCGAACAGCCGCTTCACGTCTCACGCGCGTCAATCGTATATCGCGAATCGCAAATCATCAATGATCGTCGGCGTGCTCCAGCTCAACCCTACCGTGGGCGATTTTGCGGGCAATCGCAAAAAATTGCTCGCCGGTTACGCCCAGGCCGCGGCGCTCGGCGCGGAATTCATTCTCGCGCCCGAATTGTTCCTCTGCGGTTATCCGCCACGCGATTTGCTGTTGCGCGCCGACTTTATCGCCGCCAACCTCGAGGCCCTGGCCGAAACCGCCGCCAAAATCGGCGAAATCCCCCTTTGCGTTGGCTTCGTGGATAAAAACCCCGAACGTCCCGGCCGCCCCCTCCGCAACGCCGCCGCTGTGCTGCAAAACGGCCGCCTCGTCTGGCGCACGAACAAAAGTCTGCTGCCCACCTACGACGTCTTCGATGAAGACCGCTATTTCGAGCCGGCCAAAACTATCCAGCCCTTTGAATTCAACGGACGGAAAATCGGCATCACCATCTGTGAGGACATCTGGAACGACGAGGATTTCTGGCCCGAACGGCTTTATCCCCGCGACCCCGTCAAGGAATTGATCGCTCAGGACGCCGAAATCCTCTTCAACATCTCCGCCTCGCCGTGGCACGACGGCAAGGAACGCACACGACTGGACATGCTCCGCCGCATCGCCCGCGACGAGCGCGTGCCGCTGGTCTATGCCAACGCCGTCGGCGCCAACGACGAGTTGATTTTTGACGGCCACAGCGTGGCGCTCAACACCCGCGGCGACATCCTGCATCTGGGCACCGGCTTTGCCGAGGAAATTTTCATCGCCGACCTCGACCGCCCGGCCGCCGGCTCCTTCGCCTTTCCGTCGCGCGAAGAGCAGTTGTTCAACGCCCTGGCCCTGGGCATCCGCGATTACGTTCACAAATGCGGATTCAAATACGTCATCGTGGGCCTCTCCGGAGGCATTGATTCAGCGCTGGTCGCCGCCCTGGCTGCACACGCGCTTGGCCCGGACAAAGTCCTGGGCGTTTCCATGCCTTCCCGCTATTCGAGCAAAGGCAGCCTCACCGACGCCGAGATGCTCGCTAAAAACCTCGGCATTCGCTACGAAGTCCTGCCCATCGAGCCGGCCTTCAAAGCCGTCGAAAAACAACTGGCCAAAATTTTCGCCGGCACCAAACCCGACGAAACGGAGGAAAACATCCAATCGCGCCTCCGCGGCCTGACCCTCATGGCCCTCTCCAATAAATTCGGCGCGCTGGTGCTCACCACCGGCAACAAATCCGAAATGGCTGTGGGCTATTGCACCCTCTACGGCGATATGTGCGGCGCCCTGGCAGTCATCGCCGATGTGTTCAAAACCGACGTCTACAAAATCGCCTGCTGGGTCAATCGCCAGAAAATCATCATTCCCGAAAACACCCTCGCCAAACCTCCCAGCGCCGAGTTGCGACCGAACCAGAAAGACCAGGATTCCCTGCCTCCTTACGAAATACTCGACGCCATCCTGGATTTATATGTCGTGAAAAACCTGAGCCGCGAAGAAATCATCGCCCGCGGATTCGATGCCCCCGTGGTCAACGACGTCATCAACAAGATCAACTTCAGCGAATACAAACGCCGCCAGGCCGCGCCGGGGTTGAAAGTATCGCCGCGCGCCTTCGGCATGGGCCGCCGCATTCCCATCGCCCAACGCTTCCGGTTGTGACCCACAACGACCAAGGGTTCCCACCACTCAAAGCAAAACAAACTCAACAGGGGCGCTCGGGCTGTTTCCGGGATTAAGCCCAAAAAAGCCGGGAAAGGGAACGTTCAATTTATTTACTTATTCTCAAAGGCCTGGGCAATAGCTGAAAATTAGAACAGATGAAATAAATTGACTTAATCTTGAAAATAATTTTTCATATTTTTAGTTGACGAAATGTTGACCTTTTGAAATAATTGGCCAAAGGTTCAGTTTATGTGGGCTGCAGTAATTCAAGACAACTGCGCTGCTGGCGTTTCTCCCGCGGAGCGGTTGGTGAGGGCAACCCCCCCCCCGATCCGCACATACCATTGAACCGTTTTCCCGCCGGGGCAAGTGCAGGTCCGGCAAAGCTCGGGCGGGTGCGGACCGACGGGAAAAAGTTGCTATGAAAGTTTCCCGACTGTCAGTGGAGCTTGCCGACAGGTTTCGAAAAACATCCGCGCCGATGGCGGCGATTGCCTGGACGGTTTGCTTGGCGATCATGCTTTGGGTCTGGATAAGCCCTTCCGCCTTTGGGCAGGACTCAAGTAATTCCTCAGGCTCCTTATTGACGACCAATTCACCTTTTGTTCTCTACCTGCAAAATCCGCCGTGGATCAAGAAGCTGGTGTTTGTAGAAAATGTATTTAATGAAGCAGGGCCAACCCCGGAACACATCACTCTAAGAGCGTGGGTTAATGAGACCAATGTTGTGGCAATTCAACCCAGCGGGATGTATCTTATACGGCTCACTCCAAATCCAGCAGGCTTTGGGCCGCCGGCGTCTCCTAAACAGCTTGTTGTCCAAGGCGTCGCCGATTCATACTTTTGGCAGGCCAGCAGGGACCTGCACTATCTGGCGTTAAGCTCAAAACTTCCACAGGCAGGAGGCACAGAAAGCAATAATTTGCAGGAGCTCTGGAAAATGTTTTTGCAATGGGACATCAATCCGGTTCGTTATTTTGGATTCCCGCCTTTACGTCCTGGCTCCTTCTGTTTGGGAGGAAGCAATCAGTTTGCCGCCGTTACCGAAGATGGACAGGATGTAGCGGGCGAAATCTTGAGCGCTTCGAATAATCGGCCCACCCGGTTAAAATATTTCATTGGCAGCGATATTGATAATCCTGTTTCACTGATCTATCAATATGGTCCTGGAGACGCGTTGCCGAATTACTTTGTTCGCCTCGACCCCGGCAACCCTTACCCACATCGGCGCGAAAGGACGAACTGGATTTTAACAGCCAGTTACGGCATAGATACAAACGTGCAAAAGGGATATACCCCTGCAATGTTTTTTTCCAATTCCGGCGATTTCAGCCGCATTTTAATTCAATCCAACGGCGAACGCTATCTCGTCACCTCCAACGGTCTCAGTTTAGTCCCTGACAAATACGTTCCGCCTCCCTTTCTACCTCACCAGCACAGCGAGATGGTGACCGTGGTAATTCTGATGATTTTCCTTGCCGGCAGCGGACTTTTCGTGTGGAAGGTGGCGCGCAGCAGGGAAATAAGCAAACAACAAAACCGCAAATGAAACTGAAAGGAAAGTAAAATGAAAACAAACGGATGCGACTAACAGGTGTCAGCCTCATGTTTGCCGCGGCGATTGGAGTCAGTGCGGGTTGTTACCAACTAAGCAGCACCGCTTGTCCTAATCAAGTCACGTATGACGGTATGAGATGTAACTCGGAGGTTTCCGGTCAATATTATCCGAGCATTTGGGACATTACGACTAATCCACACGAGAGTGGCCGAGATTCTTACACTTGGGATAACACACGGCATTGCCTGTATGATTGCCCCGATGGTAGCGAACATAGGTTTTATACTGGAACGTATCCCGCAGGCAACGAATGCACCGGCGGTGAAGACGGCAGTGGCAGCGATAGCGGAACCTGGACCAAAAGGATGAGCGTGGTGAAAATCAACTCACCACGCCATTCATTCATCACACAAGTTAGTTTTGCGACCTACTGAAACACGCCGGGAGTGATCATGTGCCCGGCAGGGGAGAATAGTGCCGCTATGCGTTTGTGGAAGATAATTGTTATCATAATTCTTTGTTCGACAGCGTTGAGTAAGCTGCTCGGGTTGCTTCATCCTGCCTT
>DASRCU010000102.1:0-15124 GCA_035652955.1 Verrucomicrobiia bacterium
GGTTTTCCAGTGCGGCCGTTCTAAAAAAAGCACCACGCGCTGGCCAGCCCAGTCATTCGGAATTTGAATCTGGCACTGATACCATGCCGCGCCGAGATAATGTCGCGGCGGCTGGCAAAGAAACGGCACTTGGACGTGCCCCGCATTGGTGTAGGCGGCGTAATCGGCGCGCAAATACCAGAAATGGTCGTAAAGCGTCAGCACCCAGGGCGTGTGAATGCCGATGGGATCGCCGCAGCCCTGGGCTTCCAGTGCGCCGGGCAAATGAATTTTGTCGGGCAGATGCCGATCAAACCAGCGCTCCGAAATCCCCACGTCCCGCCGGTCCAGCGCAAAATGCCATTGGCCGGCGAGCGAAATGACCGTCTCGGCGTGGAGCGTGACAGCGGCCAGGGTCAAAAGGATGATCCAAATCCAAACGCGAATTTGCTTCATGCAAAGCTCAAGAATAGCTGAAAACGGCAACCAGCCCATAGCCAGAATTGGCGAGACTGCGCCAGCAAGGCATTTGCCGGAACTCACACCGCTTCGCCGCCGTCTGCCGAACGACTTCGCGGGTCGGGCGTTGACTCGTCGCGGCGACAGGGCCTCAGGCCTTGAGCAATGCCGCAATCAGCCCTTCGGTGGTGTGTTCCTGGGCTTCCACCGCCGGTTCGAGTTTGAGGGCGCGCACGGCACGGGTGGTTTCCGGGCCGATGGACGCGATTTTGAGCTGTGGAAATTTTCGTTGCAATCCGGGCAGATCAAAGCGCGCGTGAAAAAATTCCACGGTCGAACCGCTGGTGAACGTTACCCAATCCGCCCCCCGCTCCAGAAAATCGGCGGCGACGCCGTGAAAATCCTCCGTCTCGGCCACGGTCCGGTAAAGGCCGATGTCGTCCACGATGGCGCCCATTTCTTCCAGCGCCTGGGGCAGGTCCTGGTTCGCATTTTCGGCCCGCAGCAGGCAGATTTTGGTGTTTTCGATGCTGCTGTGCCCGGCCAGCGCCTCGGCAATTTTGCGGCCCACAAATTCCTTCGGCATCACATCCACCTGCAGATGAAATTCCCGCAGCCGGGCGGCGGTGGCCGGCCCGACGGCGGCGATTTTCGCGCCGCCGATGTCACGCATGTCGTGAAATCGCCGGAAAAAGTGGTCGAAGAAACTCGTCACCCCGTTGGCGCTGGTGAACACCAGCCAGTCGTAGGAGTTCAACGAAAGCAAGGCGTCCACGATGTCCTGTCGCCGTGTGGGTTTTGCACCTTTGATGACGGGAATTTCCAGAACCTCCGCGCCCAGTTCGCTAAGGCGCTGGGAGAATCCCGCGATTTGCAGGCGGGAACGGGTGACGACGACGCGCTGCCCGAACAACGGCCGTTTCTCGAACCAGTTCAAACTGTCGCGCAGCTTTACCACTTCACCGAGAATGGAAATGGCCGGTGGAGCAATTTTTTTCTCCGCCGCCAGCCGGGCAATCGTGGCCAAAGTTCCGGCCACGGATTTTTGTTTTCCCCATGTGCCCCACTGAACAATGGCCGCCGGCGTTTCCGGCGGCATCCCGTGCGCCAGGAGCGCCTGTGTCCAGTCGCTCAAATTCTCCGTGCCCATGAGGACGACCTTGGTGCCGGGGATTTTGGCAATTTGCTCGTAGCGCAGCGCCGTGGCCGCGTCGTGCGAATCGCTGTGGCCCGTGAACACCGTGAAACTGGAGCAAAAGGCGCGGTGGGTCAGCGGGATGCCCGCGTAATTCGGCGCCGCAACAACCGAGGAAACCCCCGGCACCACTTCAAACGGAATGCCTGCCGCTGCCAGCGCTTCGGCTTCCTCGGCGCCGCGTCCGAAGATATACGGATCGCCGCCCTTGAGCCGCACCACGGTCTGGCCTTCGCGCGCCCGGGCAATCATCAGGGCGTTAATTTGCTCCTGCGAAAATTCCGTGCGTTTGCCGCGCGAAATCAGTTCCGCTTCCGGCCGGGCATGGTCCAGCACCGCCGGATTGACCAGCAAATCGTAAATGACCACGTCGGCGCGCCGCAGCAATTCCGCGCCGCGCAAGGTCAGCAGCCTCGCATCGCCCGGTCCGGCGCCGACAAGATAAACTTTTCCCATTGTCACGCAGACAGTTTAACCGGTCACGCCACCGGAGCAATGCTTGAACAAAAAGGGGACGGGAATGGTTAGCCAGCCGTCAGTCCCGGAAAGCCTCGCTGCCCATCAGGCCCTGTTCCGAATCTGCCGCGCTCTCAACTCTCGCCGGTTTTATTCAAGCCTTTGTTGTCAAACAGGTTGGGTGAGATCATTTTTTGCTTGAACCGGCGTAAATAAAGTTTATAGTGGCGGCGTCTGTGAGACCAAACTTCGTTCAAGGCATGGAAAATCTTCAGGTGAACTTCGTTCGGTGATGATTTGAAACCCGGCAGTCGGGAACAGTCTCAAGCAACGGTTAGTCTTCCACAGCAAATCATTCAAATGAACACCAAACTGTTTGTCGGAAATCTTTCCTACAAAACCACCGAAAATGAACTGCACGATGCCTTTGCCGCGCACGGCACAGTCGTCGAAGCCAATCTAATGCTCGACCGGGCTACCGGCCGGCCACGCGGCTTTGGCTTTGTCACCATGGCCACGCCGGAAGAAGCTCAGAAAGCCATCACGGCCATGAACGGCGCCACGCTGGGTGAACGGCAGTTGACGGTCAATATCGCCCGTCCGAAGGAGGAGCGTCCCGCCCGCAGTTCCCGCCGGGAATTTGGCGGCGGACGTCGCGAGCGCTACTGAAAGGCGCACCCGGCGATTAGGGGCGGCGACCGGCCGGTCGCCGCTCCGTTCTTCCAAACCGCCTGTCTCTCGGAAGGACCACAGAAGGGCAGGGGCAACGGCCTCATCTCAGGCGTCAAGCTTAATTTTATCATCCAACCCGGGCGGTCGCCTGACGTTTCAGCCCCTCTCCACAAAGCGTCACCGGGCATCCCGCGGAAACGGCTTGCGCGCCATTCGCCCGGCCGATCGCGAATGCACATTTTGTCTCTGGCCGGTCGGATGGGACGCGGCGAATTTACACTTTGAACCGGCGGAAGCGTGGCTTATAAATTTTGCGTGCCGCAACCGCACCCGCAGCCTATTAACGCCGCCACGCGCCTGTGTGCCGTGCTCGGCTCGCCCATTCGTCATTCGGCCTCGCCGGCCATGCACAACGCCGCCTTTGCCGCGCTCGGTTTGAACTGGCGTTACCTGGCCTTTGAAGTGGCGCCCGGAAATCTGCCAGCCGCTCTTGCCGGCGCCAAAGCGATGAATTTCGCCGGCCTGAATCTCACGGTGCCGCACAAGCTGCTGGCGCTGGAAATGATGGATGAGTTGGATGCCTCGGCCGAAAAATGGGGTGCCGTCAACACGGTCAAATTTGAAAACGACCGCGCCATCGGATTCAATACCGACGCCGACGCCATCGTGACCGCCCTGCGGGAGGACTTGAACCTGGAATTGCGCGGCGCGAAAGTCCTTTTGCTTGGAGCTGGTGGGGCGGGGCGCACAGCGGCGTTGAAGCTGGCCGCCGCGGGCGTGGCGGCGCTGTTTCTGGTCAATCGTACGTCATCCAAAGCCGAAGCCCTGGCACGTGAAATCAAAAAAAAGTCTCCCGCCGTGACCGTCACCGTCGGCTTCCCTCCTTCGCCAGTGGACCTGATTTTGAATGCCACGTCGCTGGGGCTGAAATCCCAAGACCCTTTGCCGCTTGACCTCAAAAAGTTCCCTCTCAAACGGGCGGGCGCGGTGTATGACATGATTTATCGTCCGGCGGAAACGAAATTGCTGCGGGCGGCCCGGAAGGCGGGCTGTCAAACGGCCAACGGTTTGGGTATGTTGCTGCATCAGGGCGCCAGGGCGTTTGAAATTTGGACGGGGCGGCGGGCGCCGCGGGCGGTGATGCGCCGTGCGCTCGAACAGGAGATTTATGGGCACTGAACCGATCTTCGATGCCACCACCTGGTCCGTCGTCCCGTTTCAATTCTGGTCGCTGATGTTTTTTGTCTTCGGCTGCATCGTGGGCAGTTTCCTGAACGTGTGCATTTACCGGATGCCGCGGGGATTAAGCATCGTATCGCCGCCGTCGCACTGTCCGCATTGCCAATACGCCATTCCCTGGTGGCTGAATGTTCCGCTGGTGACCTGGCTGATGCTCCGAGGCCGATGCAAAAACTGCGGCGCGGCCATTTCGCCGCGTTACTTTGTTGTGGAACTGCTTGCGGGCGCGGGTTTTTTGAGCTGCTGGCTGGTGTTTGGTGACCGGAGTCATCCGCTGCATTCGCTGCCGGTGGCGCTGGTGTACGCCGTATTTCTGGCCGGTTTGATCGTGGCGACTTTTATTGACTTTGAGCATTTTATCATCCCGGACGAAATCACGTTGGGAGGGATTGTGGCCGGTCTGGCGGCCTCGCTGCTGTGGCCTCAATTGCAAGAGGCGTCGGAGCACGTCACCGGTTTCTGGCGCAGTGCCCTGGGCGCTGCGGTCGGCGCCGGCGTGGTTTATGCCATTTTGCGGCTGGGTAAACTCCTTTTTGGCCGGCAACGATTGAAATTGCCGGCGGGAACGAAAATTGTCTTTGCCGAAACGGCGCTGCACTTCGACGGCAGGGAGATTCCCTACGAGGAATTATTTTACCGCAAGTCCGACGTGATCGTGCTGCACGCCCGCACCGCCGAGCTGGTGGATCGCGGTTACCAAAACGTCCTGGTGCGGCTCTCGCCCACAACGCTGGAAATCGGCGGCGAGAGATGGGATCCGGATGACGTGCCGTGCCTGGAATGCGTCAGTGCCGAGATTGTCCTGCCGCGCGAGGCGATGGGGCTGGGGGACGTAAAATTCATGGCCGCTCTCGGCGCATTCATCGGCTGGCCGGGAGTCTTGTTTTCGCTGATGGTCAGTTCGCTGATCGGAGCCGTTGTGGGGATTGTTTTAATCTTGCTGCGCCGCCGCGAATGGTCGTCGCGCATGCCTTACGGACCTTATCTGGCCCTGGCGGCGGCCATTTGGATTTTTGGCGGCCGGCGAATTTTTGCCGCGCTGTTCGGCTTCTGACGGACTTCCCCGATGTTCCCGTTGTTCAAATCGCAAAATCGGTGTATTCCGGTTTCACGGTTTCGGAGGGGGCGCTGAGCATGCCGGCGGCCACCGTGGCGTTGGTGGTGGGTTCAATCAAAATGAACGCGCCGGTCAGGCGATTGAAGTTGTAGCCGTCGAAGACAACGGGCTTGGAGGTTCGCAGCCGGATCACGCCGATGTCGTTCATGGCCAATTCGGGAGGATTGGCTGCCGGCTCAAATGTGCTCATGTCAATCCGGCTTTCGAGCGCGGTGACAATCGCCTGAACGGTCTGCGTGGTGTGCTTGAGGAGATATTTTTTGCCGGCCGTCAACGGGCGCGCGTGCATCCAGCAGAGCCGTGCGTGCAATTCAGTACTGCGGCCCGGCAAGAGTTCCAGCCCCACAATCATGTCCCCGCGCCCCACGTCCAGATCGTGTTCCAGGCACAGGGTGACGGACTGTGGGCAAAAGGCCTCGGCCAGCGAGCCGTCGTAAGTCCAGATGTCCTGCACGGTGGTTCTCATTCCGGCCGGCAACACGAGGACCTGTTGGCCGCGCCGCACGATGCCACCGGCAATCTGGCCGCTGACACCGCGGAAATCATGCCATTGGGGATCGCGCGGATTGTTCGGGCGATTGACCCATTGGACGGGGAAACGCAATGCCGCCAGGTTCCAATCGCTGGCGATGTGAACGGTTTCCAGGTGGGCCAGCAGGGTGGGACCTTCGTACCACGGCGCACGAGTGGAACGTTCCACCACATTGTCGCCGTTCAAGGCGCTGATGGGAATAAATTTTACATCGCGAAACACATCCAGTTTGGGAATGAAGGCCTCAATCTCTTCCCGGATTTCCAGATACCGCTCCTCGCTCCAGTCCACCAAATCCATTTTGTTGATGGCGATAACCAGATGCGGAATGCCCAACAGCGCCGCAATGTAAATGTGCCGGCGGGTTTGCTCGATGACGCCGTGGCGGGCATCTACCAGAACGATGGAGAGGTTGGCGGTGGATGCGCCGGTGACCATGTTGCGCGTGTATTGCACATGGCCGGGCGTGTCGGCGACGATGAATTTGCGCTTGGGCGTGGCGAAATAACGGTAGGCTACGTCAATCGTGATGCCCTGTTCGCGCTCGGCGCGGAGGCCGTCGGTGAGATTCGCCAGGTTGATTTGCCCGCCGCCGGTGATGTCCGCGCTGCGTTCCAACGCCGCCAGTTGGTCTTCCATCAGCGATTTCGAATCGTAAAGCAGCCGGCCGATGAGCGTGGACTTGCCGTCGTCCACGCTGCCGCAGGTGTTGAAACGCAAAATTTCAACGGAATGGGGCGGATGAGGCATAAACTTAAAAATAACCGGCTTTTTTGCGGTCCTCCATGGCCGCTTCGCTGAACTTGTCGTCAGCACGCGCGCCGCGCTCGGTCACCCGGGCGGCGGCGATTTCGGCGATGATGTCGTCCACCGAATCCGCCGGAGATTCAACCATGCCGGTGCTGATGATGTCGCCGATGGTGCGTACGCGCACGACCAGTTCAGCGACCTTTTCGTTGGGTTTGGGCGGCGCCAGGTCGGTGACCGGCAGCCACTGGCCGTTGCGGCGGACGCAGCGACGGCGGTGGCTGAAATAGATGGCGGGCACTTCGAGCTTCTCGCGCCGGATGTATTGCCACACGTCCAGTTCCGTCCAGTTGGACAAGGGAAAGGCGCGCATGTGTTCGCCGGGGTTGATTCGGGCGTTGTAAAGGTTCCAAATTTCCGGGCGTTGATTTTTCGGGTCCCACTGGCCGAAGGAATCACGAAAGGAAAAAAAGCGTTCTTTGGCGCGGGCTTTTTCCTCGTCGCGGCGGGCGCCGCCAATCAGGCAATCGAATTGGAATTCCTCGATGGCGGCCAGCAGGGTGGGGATTTGCAGCCGGTTGCGGCTGATCTCGCCGGGCGGCGGCACGGCGATACCGCGCGCAATGGCATCTTCGACTTTGCGAACGATCAGCCGGGCGCCGATTTCCCTGGCGCGACGGTCGCGAAACTCGTTCAGCTCGGGAAAGTGATAGCCGGTGTCAATGTTCAACAGCGGCATGGGAATGTCCGAAGGGCGAAACGCCTTTTCGGCCAGCCGCAGCAGGCAGATGGAATCCTTGCCGCCGGAAAACAGAATCGCCGGGCGCTCGAATTCCGCCGCGACTTCGCGCATGACGTGAATCGCCTCGGTTTCGAGAAGCTGCAAGTGGTCCAAATGATACGAATTCATTGCCGCCATTCTAATGGCCCGACGCCCGGAACACACGAAAGAATCGTGCTTGCGCCGGGAGGGCCGCTGAACCGTTCCGGCGGCAAGCCGCGGGTAATTTGGAAAACACGGTGAAAGGTTTCGGTGTCATGGCGTGGGGTTCGGATCAAATGCCGCCGCCGCCGGAAACGGCCTCCTTGCCCCAGGCCGCGTGCAGACCGCATTCGCGCTTTTCATCGGCCTTGGCCGGGTCGAAATAATCCCACTCGTTGGGCAGATGATGCTGTTGCAAGTAATTCTCCATGTCCGCATCCGTCCAGTAAAAGACCGGACTGACCTTCAACACGCCGAAATTTTTATCCTCGACCACGATGTCCAGTCCGGCGCGATGGGGATTTTGCACGCGGCGCAACGCCGTGATCCAGACTGTGGGCGCCAGCTCTTTCATGCCGCGCTGAAAAGGCTCCAGTTTCATCAAGGCGCTGAATTGTTTCAGGCCTTCCTCGTTGTCGGTGGATGGAATCCCGCCGTAGATGGCGTCGCGATGGGCGGCGGAAATCCGCGGCAGATAGATCTTCAGGTTCAATTGCAGCAGTTTCTTCAATTGTTCGGCGTGGCGATAGGTGGCCGGGCGATTGTAACCGTGATCCACCCACAGCACGGGAATGTCCGGTTGCACCTGCACGCACAGGTGCAGAATCACCGCTTCGTAAGGGCGGAAGTTGGTGGAGACAATGGCGCGGCCTCGAGCCTGCGCCACTGCCCAGCGGACGATGTCCAGCGGCGATTGCGAACGCAATTGCGCGTTGTAAGCAGCGATGAGATCGGCAGTCATGGGTGAAGAATGCGGGACGCCTCAGATGGAAAATTCCGTGGTGGGCTCTTTGAGCAGCACCCGGTCGCACCAGTCGCCGAAGCTTTCCCGGTTGAAACGTTCGTGAGCGTAGCGCGCCAGCACCGGCCTCAATTCGGTTTCAATATCGGTGTCCTTGACCACTTCACACCACAATTTGGCCAGGCGCGTGCCGGCCAAATTGCCGCCGAGCCAGATTTGGTAACGGCCGGGCGCCTTGCCGACCAATCCAATCTCCGCAGTGTAGGGGCGCGCGCAACCATTCGGGCAGCCAGTGGAGTGGATGATGATTTCCTCGCCGTCCAGACCGACTTCCTGGCACAGTTTTTCGATGCGATCCAGCAAGCCGGGCAGCATGCGTTCGGATTCGGCCAGGGCCAGGCCGCAGGTGGGCAGGGCGGGGCAGGCCAGGGCCACGGCGTGCAGCGGCGTGGTTTGCCGCAAACCGGTTTTGATGCCGTGCTCGATCAGCAGTTCGTTGATGGCGTCCTTGTCTTCCTCCAGCACGCGGGCCAGAATGACGTTCTGGTTGGGCGTCAACCGGAATTCGAGGTCGGTATATTTCTCGGCGACCTGGCGCAGCGCCGTTTTCAAACGATGGCCTTCGGTGTCTTTGACGCGCCCGGTTTCGACGAACAGGGTCAGGAACCAGGAGCCGTCCACCGCCCGCCGCCAGCCGTAAAGATCGCTGCTGCTGGTGAACTGAAACGGCCGGGGCGGTTCCAGTTTGAAACCGGCGCGTTTTTCGATTTCGGCGCGCGTCCATTCCACGCCGCGTTCCTCAACCACGTATTTGAGGCGCGCATGTTTGCGGTCGGTGCGGTCGCCAAAATCGCGGTGAATGGTCAGCACCGCCTTGGCCACGTCAATCAGCTTGTCCGGCGTCAGAAAACCCACCACGTCAGCCAGGCGCGGGTAGGTCTGCGCGTTGCCGTGACTGCGGCCCATACCGCCGCCAACGGCGAGATTGTAGCCGACAAGCCGGTCATTTTCGACAATCGCGATGTAGCCCTGGTCGTTGGTAAAAATATCAATGTCATTGACCGGCGGAATGGCGAAGGCGGTCTTGAACTTGCGCGGCAGATACATTTTTCCGTAGAGCGGGTCTTCGAAATTTCTGTTCGCGGCCTCGTCAAGGTTCAACTGCACGCCGTTAATCCAGATGGCATGATAGGCCGGCGTTTTCGGTGCCAGGGCCATCGCCACGCGCTGGCAGTCGGCGTACACCTCTTCGCGCGCGCGGGTGTAGGCGGGTGTGGGCGGCGCCATCACGTTACGCTCCACATCGCCGCAGGCGGCCAGCGTCGAGAGCAGGCACTCGTTGATCCCCTGGATGACCGAGCGGACATTGGCTTTCAACACGCCGTGGAATTGAATGGTCTGGCGCGTGGTGATGCGCAGCGTGTTGTTGCCGTAAGTCGAGGCCAGCGCGTCGAAGGTTTTCCATTGATGGGCCGTCATCACTCCGCCGGGGATGCGGCTGCGGACCATCATGATGTATTTTTTGCCCGTCTTGCGCAGATCGCGGTCGTCCTGCTGATAGCAGCCGTGAAATTTGAGAAATTCGTAATCCTCATGCGAAAAATGGTCCACCGCCGGGTCGGCAAGTGTGGCGGCAATGGTGCCGGCCAGCGTTGGAATCGCCGCCTTAAGCTCTTCATTGCGTGTCAATTTGACTGGCACTTCGGTGCTCATACGAACGGCCATTATAACTTAACGGAAGGTTCTGTTCAAGGGTTCCTTGTGACCTGTCGGCAACAGCCCCCTCGCTCACGCCACCGGCGCAAAACGCTGGAGCAGTTTTGTGGCAGCAAACAATGTCAAAAACACCGCCGCACTCATCCACCGCGAAATCTGCGGCGCCACCGCCAGCCAATCCACAAAAACAATGCCTGCCAGCAGATTCGAAGCCAGGCGCGGCAGATTCGGTTCGGCCGCAGCAAACACCGGTCGGAGGCTGCGAACCGCCCATCCCACCGGCAAGAGCGCGAAGCACATGGCTGACAGCCGGAAACCCCCGGCGTTCATCAGGAACGCCAGGAACATCGGCGCCGCCAACAGGGCCAGCGGCCACCAGGGAATGGAGCGGCGTCCCCGCCCCTGCTGCGCCACAAAGCTCGTCCCGGCAACATAAAATGCCAGCGCCGCGCCGCACCAGATCGGCCAGCCGTTAATGCCGTCAGCACCGACCGCGCCAGCAATTACATACACCCAAAAACGGCACAGGCCGATCAGCCACGGCGAGACGATGACCGCTTTGTGAGCGGCATTGTACAGGACAATGCAAGTGATCAGGATGAGCGCCAGAAAGCCGGCCGTTTTGCTGATAAACGCCAAGACCACCGCTCCGGACGCCAGAAAACCAAGGCTCCAACCCCAAACTGATTCGCGAGTGATGGCACCGCTGGGAATGGGACGACTCGGACGATGCTGACGGTCAAAATCCGCGTCAAAGGCGTCGTTCAAAAACGCACCGCCGAGGTAGAGCAGGCTCAGCCCCACCAACGCCAGAAACAAATTCTCTCGCGTTTGACCGCCCCCCAGCCACCAGCCGGCCAGGCAATTGGACCAGACGGTGGGCAGGTTGGACACGCGGCCCAGAATCAACAGCGCGCGCAGAAGCGGCGGCATTTGTTTTTTGTTGATAGAAGATGACAACATTCGTTCATCCGGCACTGGCGGCGAAACAGCGGGACGGTAAATCATCAACCGCAATTCATAAATCATAAATTTCAGATTCCGGTCCGGATAAACGCCTCCGCACCTCGTTCATCCTGCCAAGGCATGGATCGGAAAAGTGGTCCAAAAAAAATTGAAAATTTTTGTGGCGGATTCGCCGCGCCTTTTGCTACATTCCCGCGCTCTTGACAAACCGACATTGACCGGACAACCACTTTGAAGTCTGTGACAGCAAAAAAAGACAGTAAAAAATCGGCGCCGCGCGGCAAGGCTCCGGCCTCGGCCACCGCTGCCGCCATTCTGGGGCGGCCGGTGGCGAAAACCGCGGCGTTGGAGTTGAAAAAAATCAAGCCGGAGTGGCAGAAGTATTATCAGCGGTTGCTCGAATTGCGCGAGCAATTGATCCGCCAGATGAACGGCCTGGCTGAGGAATCGGCTCAGGAAGTGCCCGGTTACAGCCTGCATATGGCCGATTCGGGCACGGACAATTTTGATCGGGATTTTGCTTTGAGCCTGCTGTCCTCCGATCAGGATGCGCTGTATGAGATTGAAGCGGCGCTCAAGCGGATTGAAAAAAACACCTACGGCATCTGTGAATTGACCGGCAAACCCATTCCCAAGGCGCGGCTGGACGCCATTCCGTGGACGCGCTTCACGGTGGAAGCCCAGGCGCAACTGGAGCGGGAAGGCGTGCTCAAATCGCGCCGGCTCGGCCAGCTCGGCACGATTGATTCCGCCGGGACAGCGGAAATTGAACCGGAGGAAGGCGAGGAGCCGGCTGAAGAGAAAGCCGGAGAGAAGGAGTGAATTATGCCGCGAGAAACCGTCATCCTTGAGTGCACCGAGGCGCGCAAAGAAGGCAAACCGCCGTCGCGCTACCTCACCACGCGCAACAAAAAACTTCAGACCGAAAAGCTGGAGCTAAAGAAATACAACCCCTTTTTGCGCCGCCACACTCTCCACCGGGAAATCAAATGACCGGGGAACGGTTGAACCGGTTGAGAAGTCCGCCGGATTTACTCTGGGACCGTTGACCTTCAAAAAATTGTATGCCTCGCAAGACGCACACTGAAAAAGCCGAAAAACGCGGCCAGCACCGCCCGTTGGATTTTCGTCCGACGCGCCCCAAACCCAAAATTGATTTCACAGTGGACGCGCTGGATTTTAAAAATACCAATCTCCTGCGACAATTCGTCACCGAGCAGGGCCGCATTCTGCCCCGCAAATACACCGGCCTGCCGGCGCATTACCAGCGACGCCTGACGCGCGCCATCAAACGCGCCCGGCAGATGCTGCTGATGAAGTAAAAATTTTCCGCTCGCGTTTGACCCGGAGACCCGGCCGTGGCCGGTCTTGCTCGTCTTTTTGGGAGATGAAGGAAGTGTTGGAAGCCTTGGGTCGGCGGTTTACAGGAAATGATGAACCCTCTTCGCCAGTCTGGACTTGTTTGCTGGCGCGTTTGATACAGCGTGTCCAAAAATGGACTAGGCGGTTTCCTCGGCCAACCAGTCGGCGAGATGGAGAAATTCTTTGATCTTCCGGCGTTCGTAGCGATTTTTCATCGCTTTTTTAGGGTGATTCTGCGTTTTTCGAAACGGATGTTTGGGATTGCGAATGGCTTCGCCCATGAATTCCAGTGTCTTCATCATAGCATTTCCTTTCTCAAAAAAGCCGCAGCGTAAAGGATGCCAGCCGTCTCATCGGCAACTTATCACGCTCTTTCTCTCACTCGATTCATGAGACTTTGCCCACTCTGCCGACGTTCAAAAATTTTGCCCTCCTCAAAAGCGCGCGGCCACTCAGGCGAACTGGAAGGCGCCAGAACGCCATTCCTTTTCTGTGCTGACTGACACGCACTTCAATCCCAGCCGCGCGAAACATTGTTCCACCACCGCAAATTCCGTCTTCAAAATTCCGGCCAGCACGAGTGTGCCGCCGGGGTTTAATTGCGCCGCGATACGCTTCCGTTGGGCCACCAGCAGCGGGAAAAGTAAATTTGCGCAAACCAGATCGTATCGCCGGGGCGGGCACAGCGGCAGGTCGGCCACATCGCCGCGTCGGAACCGGATTTTATCGGCCACACCGTTGCGCCGGGCATTTTGGCGGGCGACCTTCACGGCAACGGGATCAATATCCAGAGCCTGCACTGGAGCGAATCCCAGTTTGGCAGCGGCAATGGCCAGAATTCCGGAGCCGGTGCCAAGGTCCAGAAAAGACTTCGCCCGCGCGCTCCGGCGGCGGATGGCCTTTGAAACGGGACGCGATTTGCCGCATGCGGCGACGATTTGTTGCAGGCAAAAGGCTGTCGTCGGGTGGTGCCCCGTGCCAAAACTCAAGCCGGGGTCCAGCACCACGACCGCCTGGTTGTTTCGGGGACGCCGTTTGCTCCAGCCGGGTTTGACCAGCAGCCGCCGGCCGATTTCGAGTGGCTGGAAATGCCGTTTCCACGACTCGGCCCAATTTTTCAGATGGAGCCGCGAAAGACAAATTCCCGCCGCGCCGGTTTCCAATCCGCATCTCCCGATTTGCTTGAGCCCTTCGCGAATTTCCTGGAGCGCGTGGCGGGAGGCTTTTTGGGGGAGAAAAACGGCCACACGGCTTTCGCCTTTTGCCGGGTTGAAATACGTGACGGGGGCGCAACCGAAGCGGCTGCCCAGCAGTTCGGCCACCGCCTCTTCGGCTTCCGGCGTTGTGGCCACGGCGATTTTCCAGAGTGATTTGCGTTTCATCCGACCCCATCCCGCCACGGCGTGAAGTTAAGCAATTCAATTTCCGCGTGACTGGGGCGCAGCACGATCTGCGTGACGCTGGCGTAGTCAATTTCAAAGATGTGAGTTCGGGCCAGGGGAATTTTCAGGAGAATGGACAGGATCATTCGCGCCACCCCGCCGTGGCAGAAAATCGCGATGGTTTGTCCCGGATGGCCGGCGATAATCCGGCGCAGGCACGGCTCGACCCGCGCCCGCAGGGCCGCGCCGCTCTCGCCGTTGGGCGCGGTGCCGCGCTCGATGTGTTCCAGCCACTGGTGCGTGAGCAGGTTGAACTTTTCGCAAACCTGTTCCCAGCTCAATCCCGTCCAGTCTCCGAAATCCACCTCCCGCAACTCCGGCAGAATCACCGGAGCAGGGAGGTTGGGGAGCCGGCGGCGTCGCCGCTGTGGCGTCGCGGCGGGCTGCCGCCGCGCCGCATCCGGCTTGGTGTCCAGCAACGGCGCCAGCGTCTGCTGCACGCGTTTCATCGGGCTGGCGTAGATGGCATCAATCCGCCGGGCGCGGAGGAATTGTGCCAGCAACCGCGCCTGTCGGCGGCCGCGCGGTGAAAGGCCCATGTCAATGCGGCCGCCGAACATCCGATGGTATCGTCGTTCCACTTCGGCGTGGCGAATGAGCAACAGGCGAGTGAGCGGGAGCGAGGCAGATTTTGAACGCGACATGCGGGAAACCAAAATTCTCAGGCGCCTGGCGATCCGGCAAGGGCTTTGTGCTGGACGGCAAGTATTTCGCGGATGCCCGCCTTGCCGAAGGTCAGCAGCTCGGCGAGTTGCTGTTCGCTGAACGTATTTTCTTCGCCGGAACCCTGCACCTCGATGAATTCACCCGCGGCGTTCATTACCAGATTCATGTCCACCGCGGCAGCGACATCCTCGGCGTAGCACAAATCCAGCAGAGGCCGGCCGTTGACGATGCCGCAACTGACGGCGGCGACCGGATGCCGCAGCGGATTTTCGGGTAATTTGTTTTCCGTCAGCAGTTTTTTGACGGCGAGCGACAAAGCGACGAACGCGCCGGTGATGGCCGCCGTGCGGGTGCCGCCATCGGCCTGCAGAACGTCGCAATCAATCCAAAGCGTCCGCTCGCCGAGCTTTTGCAAATCCACCGCTGCGCGCAGGGCGCGGCCGATGAGCCGCTGAATCTCCTGGGAGCGGCCGTCAATTTTTCCCTTGGCGCTGTCGCGCGGTTTGCGTTCCGGCGTGGAGTAGGGGAGCATGGAGTACTCCGCGGTGAGCCAGCCGCCGGCGACTTTCTGCTCCTTCATCCAGCGCGGCACGGTTTCCTCAACGGTCACGCCGCAAATCACGCGGGTGTTGCCCCATTCGATGAGCGTGGAGCCGGTGGCGTGGGGCGCAATGTGATTGTGGAAGCGCAACGGGCGAAGCTGGTCGGCGGCGCGGCCGTCGGCGCGGGTAAAAGGATCCGCCATAATTAAAAATCACGATAAATTTATGAGCGATGCTGAATCCGCTGAATACGAACAATTTTTTCCAAATGATAAAGCCTGTAGAGAATTCTCCAATCGCCGACGCGCAG
>DASRCU010000103.1:0-2256 GCA_035652955.1 Verrucomicrobiia bacterium
TGGCCGCCCACGAATTTCAACAGCCGATGGAAGTAACGTCCCAACGCCGAACAACGCTCGTTATTTCAGGCGTTCGCATGATAAAGCATCTCATTTTGATTGTTGCGCTTCTAGAATTGTTCGCCGTCTGCGAGCGAGCGGGCGCACAATTTCTGACAAATGCGGACTTTGAGACGTTTCAATCCGGTGGCATTGCGTCCAACTGGACGGATCAGACTTTCGGCGGGGCGGCCCTTTCCTTCGCCCCGGAAACCAACAATCCCCATTCCGGCGCCAGTTGCCAGCGGGTGACGGTCAACGGCATCAACGAAACCAATGGAGCGATGTTTTACCAGTCGTTCCCGATTCAGACCGGCCATGTTTATGGCGCCGGCATCTGGCTGCGGGCGACGGGCAATTCCAAGGTGCAATTTGAATTGCGCGCGAGGAACGGCAAAGGCTTCCAAGCCGCTGCCAGTTGGGTTGCGTCGGTTGGCACGGACTGGCAGCAGTTTGTCATTACCGGTGGCTGGCAGTTCGGCGGCAGCGCTCAGTTTGCCGTGAATTTTTTGAGCAACGGCACCAACTGGATTGACGACGCCAGCCTGACCGATGTCACCTCGAATTACTTATATGCCCCGTTGGTCAACACGACGTCCGCCATCCCGCAAACGTTATTTGGCATGCACATCATCAAACTGGCCAGCGCGACGAACGATTGGTCGCCGCTGCCGCAGGGGGTCATCCGGTTCTGGGACACCAACGTCCGCTGGAACCAGCTTGAGCCGCAGTCGAATGTCTGGAACTTCACGCACTTCGACGCCTGCACCAATATCGTTTTGAGCAACGAGCCGAACTGCAAAATCCTTTACACACTCGGGCAGACGCCGACCTGGGCGGCGCTCAACACCAACACGCCGCAGGCCGCCTATGGCGCCGGCGCCAGTTCCGAGCCGGCGGACATGAGCACGTGGAGCAATTACGTTTTCACCGTGGCTACGCGCTACAAAGGCGTCATTCAATACTACGAGATCTGGAATGAAGCCGACGCGCCGAATTTTTACAGCGGCGCAATTTCCAACATGGTGACGATGGCGCAGATTGCCCGCGCCGTGCTGACCAACATTGACCCCACCATAAAGATCGTCGGCCCCGCCGTGACGCTCGGCGGTCTGGCCTGGTTGGAGCAGTTCATCCAGGCCGGCGGGCCGCCACCTGACATCGTGTCGTTTCACAATTACATGGCATCGCAGCCTGAAGCCAGCCTCGGCGAAATCGCCGGCCTGCGCGACGTGCTTTCACGCTATCCCGTCTGGAGCGCGTTGCCGGTTTGGTGCACTGAAGGCGCGCCGGCGGCAGGTGCGAGCAACCAGGAAAATATGGGCATTGCCTCGCGCGCGTATCTTTTCTGGTGGACGCAAAACGTGCAAGACTATTGCTGGGCCACGTGGGACAGCACGCTCGCCAACGTGCAGTTGAGCCTTAATCCGCCCAGTTCCGCACCCTCGCCCGCCGGCATCGCTTACAGCAACACCGCCAACTGGCTCGTCGGCGCTCAAATGGCTGACAAGACCATTGACTCGAACGGAACATGGGTTGTGGCTCTGCAGCGCCTCGGCTTCACCAACGCGCACGTGCTCTGGAATCCCAACCTGACAACAAATTTTTCGATTCCCGCCGAGTGGAACGTTTATGAACAGCGCGACCTCTCGAACAATGTCACCAGTTTAATCGGGGTCAGCAATGTAAATGTCGGCGTCGCGCCGGTCATTCTGGACAGCGTGCCTTTTCTGGCGATCAGTCTGGACACAAACGATTCCAATGTAACGGTTGCCTGGCCTGCACCTGCCTACGGCTTTAATTTTTACAGCACAACTAACCTTGCGCCCGCAGTTTGGCGGCCGGTGGCCAATGTTGTCACCAATCAAAATGGCGCCCTTCAAGTGTCATTGCCGCTCGATAACGGCGTTCGATTCTTCCGTTTGAGTTCACCATGAACCGATGACACCCATGCGCCCTTCAATCATCACTATGTTGGCGGCGCTCGCGCTGGCGTGGGCGGCTCACGCTCAATTCACGGCGGGAACCGTGGCCAGCTATGCGGGCCAAACGTTCAGCACCGGCGGCGTCACTTACCAGTTTGTTGAAAAACGTTTGAACCGGCGGAGTTGAAGTTTGTCTGTAACCCATGCGCGGAAAACCTCAAGCCCAGCCGGACTTTCTGACGGTCATCAACCTCAACCAATGCGTGCCCGCCGAGCATCCGTTGCGTGCCAT
>DASRCU010000104.1:0-13259 GCA_035652955.1 Verrucomicrobiia bacterium
CCACCAACAGCTCAATCAGCGTAAACGCCCTTTGAATTCGCGGGTGATTTATCGAATGGGTGCGTCGTCGTGTGTTGGATAATCTGGCCATCGTGCAATATCCCATTTTATGGCACCCGCAGGCGGAAGAAAGTGGCCGCATTGGAGGCGCCGGCGGAGATGCTGTTTGAAAAGGCGCCGGAACTGTCGAACGTGCCGATCGTATTCGTCGTCCAGGCCGAAACCGGCAAGGCCACATTGGTGGTGGTCAGCAGGGTATAACTGCCGCCGGCCGTGCCGCCGCTGCCGGTGAGGATTAGATTGCCGCCGGAAATGATCGGCGGATGCAGCGTGGGCGCGCCGGCGGAGGTAATGGTCAGCTCGCCGGTGGCCGGATTGAATGTTCCCGAACCCGCCGGCAGAATCGTTACCGACGCGAAGTTACCCGTGCCGGCATTGGCGGCATTGAATAGTTTGAACACGCTTCCAACGCTCAACGGTGTGCCGCTGATGTTGGTCACCACCAAAGCGCCGTTGTAACTGACGCTGGTTAACCCCACAATCTCATCGTTGCTGGCGGGAGTCAGCTTCATGAAGACGGTGCTGCCTGCCGAGAGCGTTAACGTGTTGTTGATGGTCAATGTGCCGATGGCTCCCGAACCGGCGGCCAGCGCGGCGCCGGAGGCGACCGTTACCGGCCCGGCAATGGTGCCGGTGCCGTCGAGAGTGCCGGCGTTGACCAGCGTGGCGCCGGTGTAGGTGTTGACGCCGTTGAGCCGCAAGGTGCCGCTGCCGAGCTTGGTCAGACCGCCACCACCGGCATCGCCGGCCAGCAACGGCTGGGTGATTTGAATGTTGTTGGTACCCACGTCAATAATCGCGCCGCCGGCCAGCACATTGGCCGCCTGCAGATTAAACATGAAGTTTCCGAAATACGGCCCGTGGGCGATGAGTTTGCCGCCGTTGAAATTGAACACGCCGTTGTTGGTGCCGGCAGTCACGCTGCCCTGGACGAGGTTCACTGCCAGTGAGCCGCCGGACAGATTGACCACGGCCTGTGCGGGCACCCGAGCTGTTCCGTCGTAGTAAGTGGCCATGGTCACACCGTTGGTCGAATAGACCGTGGCGTTGTTGGTGATGGTCAGAATGGCGGTAACACCGTTCTGTTTGCCCACCCAGATGTTATTGGCCGTGAGGATGGCGTTGTCGCGAATCAGAGCCGCAGCCATCGCATTGGTGCCCGTATCGCTCACGTTGAAGTCGCCAGACAACGAAATGCGGGCGTTATCTTGAGCGATCAGCGAGCCCACGCTATTACCGCCTTGAGCAATGTCAAACCAACCGCTGGTCTGGACCAATTGTCCCGATCCGGCCACAACCACGGCACCGGTCGAACTGTTGGCCAGCGCGATGTAAAAGGGATTGCGCACCTGTAACACCGAGTTGTCGTTGATCTGCAGCGTCATGCTGGAGTTGACACCTTCTGACAAATTGACGGCGCCGTTATCGGTGAGAGTCGAATTGCCGTTCAACGTCAGGAATTGCGAGGACAGATTGCCCGGCTGGCCGCCGTCCCAACCTAACGACAGATTGCCGACATTCAAGGCCGAGTTGTAAAGGGTAACGGTGGAGGTATTGTTGATCCCGCCGTTGACGCGGCCCACGGCCAGCCAGCCATCCACATTCAGCGTGGTATTGGTGAGCACCAAAGAGGCGCCGCTGTTGGGCGTATCGCCCACATACAAATCGTAGGTCGTATGATTGGTCTGCGCGCCCCGCGAACCATCCAACACCAGTGTTCCGTCAACCACCTGCAAGCCCGCCCGGCCATTATTCGAGACCGGCGCGTAACTATTGGCAAATTCATTGTCCGCGGGCGCTGTGAAAGCGAGCGTTCCGGGACCGACTTTGGTAAATGCCGTAAATGTCACGCCATTGGTGGCTACGGCGACGCGGCCGCCCAGGGTCAAATTCCCCTCGGCATCAATCATCGTGTTGGTGCCGCCGACTGTGAAGCCGCGGTCGGCAGCCACCGGCGCGCCCGAATAAGTCAAGGTAGCGTTGTTGAGAATCAGATTCGTCGGGCTGGCCGAAGAGGCGCCGATGGGGCTGGGCAAACCGCCATTGGCCAGGTTGGTCACAATGACCGTCCCGCCATTGATCACCGTCGGTCCGGTGTAAGTATTGTTGTTGAAAAGGCTCAAAGTGCCGGTGCCGGTCTTGGTCAGGCCGGTAGTGCCGCTGATTTGACCGGAACCGACGAAGGTGTAATTCAAATTGTTGTTGTTGACGGTCACGTTGCTGGGATGGACGGTGGCGACCAGATTGACGATCGTGGTGCCGAGCGCGTTGTCATCGAAAATTACGGGATTTCCATCGCTGAAATAAGTCGGCAAACCGGTGCCGATATTGACCCAGTTGGTGGTGACGCCGATGTCCCAATTGCCGCCTGCCTGGCCGTCCCAGCGCGGCTGGTTGACGCCGGTGATGTTCAGGTCAATGGAGTTGTTAGCCACGTTGGTAACCAGGGTGGCCGCGACGCCGACGGGCAGCGAGCCGAGCACAAAACTTCCGCCGCCAGCCAGCCCGCCGCTGGGAAATTGAACGAGTGGGAATTCGCCAACTTGCGGCAGGGCATCGGCAATATTCACCGTGACGGTTCCATGCACCGTGAATGTGCCGGTGACGTTGAGCGGCGCGGCGGTGGGATTTCCAAAGTTCCCCAGGTCAAAGTTCAGCGTCGCGCCGGTGCTGTTGCCGAGCGTGACATTGGCGGCGGAAAATTGCCCGTTGGCGGATTGCACCGTCACCCCAAAACCCGCGCCGTCGGCCACGGTGCAATTGCCTGGCGCAACGGAAGCAGTGCCGATCATCAAGGTGCCGGCGTTAACCAGCGTGTTGCCGGAATAGCTGTTGGCACCGGTCAGCGTGAGCGTGCCGGCGCCCAGTTTGGTCAGCCCGCCACCGTTATCCTGCAAATTCTGCGGGATGGTGATATTGTGGCCATGGGAATCAATGATGGCCCCGCCCGGACCGACCATGGCCAGCGCCAGACCTGAAATGAAATTGTTGTTGTCGGCGCCTGCCTCCAGCGTGCCGCCGTTGAAGTTCAAGGTGCTGAAACCCACGCCCGGACTGCCACTGTTGATGCCGGTCACCTGCAGCAGACCGCCGTCCAGATTCAATGTGCCCACGCCACTGCCGTTGACGCAAAATTCCAGCAAACCGAGAACAGCCGAACCGCCTTCCAGGTTCCACACCCCCGTGCCGCTCTCGCCCAGCCAGGTGTCGCTGACCAGGTTGGTAATGACGCCGTTAGTTTGATTAAGCGTGCCGTTGCCGCTGGCGCCAATGTCCAGATGGGTCGTGTTGTCACCGCCCTTGGTCAATGACCCACCGGTCATGTTCAAATAGCCGGTGCCGCCGTTGCGCCCCACGGCAATCCAGTTGTTGCCCACTACGGCGCCGGTGCCGCTGAGATTGAAAGTGCCGGTGCTGGGGGAAGATTCGGGAATCAACAATTGAGCTTGGCAATTGATGGTGCCGCCGCTTTGATTGACCACTGCCACACCGCTGCCGCCGGACGGAGTGCTGAAGCCGGTACCGACCAGAAAATTGCCGTTGTTATTTTTGTTGAGGACGCCGCCGTCCATGTTCAGCGTACCGAAACCGCCTGAACGACCAATGGCAAACCAGTTGTTGGCGTTGATCGTGGCATTGGAATGCAGATCATAGACCCCCGTGCCGATATTCACGCCGTTGCCGTATTGGCCGATCCAGATTTCGCTGCTGGAAGTAATCGTGCCGCCGTTTTGAATGACCGTGCCGTAGCTGGGCTGGGGGCTGCCGCTGAAACCGCCGTCGGACACCGTGAAGTGATCGCCGCTTTTGTTGATAACGCCGCCGTTGATAACGAACAAACCGGTGCCCAGTTCTCCCACGTTGATGCGGCCGCCCTGGACATTGAGGGTGCCGCCGTTCAACGTGTAGGCGCCAAAGGAGTTTGTGCCCAGCCCCAGCCGCAACCAGCCATTGATGGAAACCGTTTGGCCGTTCTGCACAAAGGCGCCCGCCGCGCCGCTGGCGTTGCCGGCTCGGATGTCCAGCAGGGTCCAATCCGGATTGCCGACGTTGATCAGCACGGCGTTGTTGGTGCCGTTGTCGTTGACGGCGTTATTCGTGCCGGTGGGGACCACCCCGCCTACCCAGTCGGCGACGTTGGTGTAGCTGTCGGTGCCGCCCTGCCACAGGATGTTGGCGGCGTTCGCCACGAATGCCGCCGCGCCCCACATGGCCAGCAACATGGAAATGAACATCGCTCTGCTCTTCCGATCCGTCACATAAATGAAGTCAGTTTTCATTGGCATACTCCGTTGGTTACCGGGTTCGCCCGCATCCGAGCCAGATCGTTGGCGGGCGCGATTGCCCCAAATGGCCTGCCTGTTCAACGTGCGGGACATGAGCCGACTATAAATCGGAGAAAAGGAATGTCATGTGGCATAAAGTGGCCACAGCACGATTTTTCAGAGGCCGGAAGGTTTAATTTGGAGAGATTTGAGGAATAGTCGTGCGGAAAGGGAATTCCGCTCGCCGGCGATGTTGCACGCCTGGCTGCCGGAGAATCCCCATACCGATGCCGGGGAGCCGGGAAAGAACAATCGCCTGACATTTCAGGCCGTTACCGGTGGCGCAGGCCGTTTTTACCGCCGGTCGCGTTGTCTTTCTCCGTCCGGCGCTATTCTCCTGAAGGCGGCGACAAGGGAACATCGGGCGAAACAGGCGCACCAAAATGCGGCGATCCGTCTGGGTTCCAGGTGAACCGTTGAATGCGGACGTCGCGCTGGCGACTGCCCGGGGCGACGTGCGCGTGATAAACAATCCAATCTTCCCGGCCGTCGGGCGATTTGACGAAGGAACAATGGCCCGGGCCCCACACGTCCTTCGTCCGTTCAAAAACCGGCTCCGGCTTTTTGATCCACGATTGAGGATTCAGCACGTCGCCGCCCGTCCAGGTGAGCTGACCGAGGCAATAATTGTCGTCCCAAAACGCGCTGGCCGAATAGATGATGAATAATTTGCCCTTGTGCCAGAGTGTTTCCGGCCCCTCGTTGATGTGTGGGAAGTCGCGCTGTTCCCAATCGTGATCCGGCCGGGAAATGCAAACCCGCTCGCCACAGATCGTCCAGGGATTGCTCATGGGCGCCAGGTAAAGATTTTGCACCCCGTCGTTGGTGCCGGGCCAGCCGGACCAGAGGAAGTAAAGGCGGCCATCAGGCATTTCCAAAACCGTCCCGTCAATGGCCCAACGATCCGAGGGCGCGGCGATTTTGCCCTTGAAAACAAACGGCGCCTGGGGATCGGCGGCGGTCCCCTCCAACACATACATGCGATGATGCGCGTTGTCGCCGTCGTCTGCTGCAAAATAAATGAACCATCGGCCTTGCAAGAAATGCAGCTCCGGCGCCCAAACCTGTTTTGAATAGGGAGTGTTGGCGGGTGCGCGCCAGACGCATTTCCAGTGATCCACGCCGATGTCTTCCAGCCGCGCCGCACGATTGACCCAGATGCTCTCCGACGTCGGCCCCTGACGCGATTGGCAGAAGAAATAATTCGTCTGCCAGCGAATCACCCACGGGTCCTGTCCGTGCGCCACGACAGGATTTTTGAAAAAGCGGGGAGCGGTCCGGTCATTGGCAAAAATTGAGCCGGCGGCGACCGCCAAAAGTGCGGCGAAGACCGGATAAATGATTTGCAAACCCGTTCGGGCATGGAAACGGAGGCTGGGAGAGGTCTGTTCACGCATAAATCAGGAATGGGGCGGAGCCGTTCACGGGGCGGGTTGGGGTTGCCGCCCGGCCAGCGGCACAAACAGCCCCGCGTCAATGCCCTGGCCGCCGGTGGTTTGATGGCAGTGGATGGCAATGGTGTTTTCGCCGGGATGAAGGGCCGCCCGGGCCGCCTTGGAAAGATCAAACTCGTCGTAGTCGGTGATGAAGCCGGGAAGTTCCATTGCTGGCGCGCCGTTCAAATAGACTTCCGCGTTCTCGTCGTGAAAAATTTGCAGGCGCACATTGGGCAAATCGTCCGGGTCAAGATGAAATGTTCGTCGCAGCCAGATGTCGGGCGTGTTCCAGAGTGTGTGGATGACAATACCGGGCGTGCCGGCCGTGCCGAAACCGCCGAGGCCTTCCTGCCACCCCGCGGCGTTAAAATCCGCTGTGAACCAGCCGGCGGGGGGCTGGTTGGTGGTGTATTTCCAATCGGTCCGGCCAAACAGCGCATCGGCGAGGATGATTTTGGTGGGCGTCCCCCAGAAACCGCCGCGATTGGCGGCCAGCAACACGGCCGGCGGAATTTTGGCCACGGCGCGGTCGTAGGTTTGCAGGCCGTTGCACTCGGTTTCCACGTCCGCCGTTTGCGTATAGACCGCTGCGCTGAGGCCGCGCAGCCGGTACAATTCCCAAGCCTGCTTCAATTCCCGGCTGTAACGTGTCTGCAGTTGGTCCTGGTTGGTGAACATGATGTAGGCCCAACTGTTTGTGGACCAGGTATGGCCGGGAACCACCAGCCCCAGACCGCCGAATTCGCCCAACACCGCGGCGCGATGCGGTTCGGGCACCGGCGAATCCGGGCCGGGATAACTGTGCATGTCAATCAAATCGCCCACGCGCATGTCCGTCCACCCGCTGGCGTCATCCACCAGGCGGGAGGGATCCATGGTTTTGAGTCGTTCGGCCAGGGAGACGGTGTCGTACTGGCCCCAGCCCTCGTTGAACAGAACCCAGGTGACGATGCAGGGATGATTTTGCAGGTCGCCAACCATGTGCTGCAGTTCATTTTCAAAATCGCGCCGGCCCGCCGGGGTGGCGTTATTGCCGCTGGGCATGTCCTGCCAAACCAGCATGCCCAACCTGTCGCACCAGTAATACCAGCGATCCGGTTCAACCTTGACGTGTTTGCGGATGAGATTGAAGCCGGATTTTTTCAGGAACTCGATGTCCGCGCGCAGCGCCTCGTCCGTGGGCGCTGTGTAAATACCTTCCGGCCAGAAACCCTGGTCGAGGGTGCCGATTTCAAAAAGGAAGTGGTCGTTGAGAGCGATGCGAGTGATCCCCTGGTCATCCTTGCGCAGGGAAATCTTTCTCAGGCCAAAATAACTGCTGACCGAATCGAGCACCTGACCGCCGTCCCGCAGCGTCACTTTCAAATCGTAAAGAAACGGATCGTCTGGCGACCAGAGCCGCGCTTGCGGCAGGATCAGGACCAGTTCGGCGTTGGCCGGGCCGGTAACGCGCGCCATTTCCTGAGTGCCGGCGGAAGCAATCGCTTCCACCTGCAGATGTTCCGAAAAGCTGTTGACCACCGCCCAAAGGTGCAGCGATTTGCTGTCCACATCGGGCACCATCCTTAACCGGTCAATGCAAACGGCCGGCACCGGCTCCAGCCAGACCGCTTGCCAGATGCCGGAAGTGGCGGTGTAAAAAATCCCCTCCGGCTTGAGGGATTGTTTGCCGCGCGGCTGGTCGCCTCCGTCGGTGGGATCGCTCACGCAAACGAGAATTTCGTTGGTGCCGTCCCATCGCAAGTTGCCGGTGATGTCGAAGGTGAAGCGGTCGTAACCGCCCTGGTGCTGGCCGATTTGACGACCGTTCACCCAAACGTCGCACTGCCAGTCCACCGCGCCAAAATGCAATCGCACCCGCCGTCCGCGCCAGGACGGCGGCACCACAAAAGTCCGGTGATACCACAATTTGCTGTGCTCGTCCAAATGAGTCATCACGCCGGACAACGCCGATTCCACCGGAAATGGAACGAGGATCCGCCCTGCCCAGGGCGAAGGTTGTTCCGCGGAATCCGGCGTGATGGCGTAATCCCAGAGGCCGTTCAAATTCAGCCAGTCCGGGCGCACCAGTTGCGGGCGCGGATAATCCGGCAGCGCGTTGGTCGGGCTGACATCCGCCGCCCACCGCGTCATCAGCGGCGCCCGGGCCGGATGCCAGGCGACCGGTTCATCGGCGTGCACCGGCAGAAAAAGCGCCGCGATGCAGACCGAGGCGACCCAAATTTTTGTGTCGCGGGGGCGGGCTTTCGACTGTCCGGAGTTTCCAGGAGACCGGATCATGGCATTCATTTTCGCAAAAATTTGGCGACGGCCTCGGTGCGGGTGCGCACGTGCAGTTTTTCGTAAATGCGGCGGATGTAATTGCGCACGGTGTGGATGCTCACCCCAAGCTGGTCGGCGATTTGTTTGTAGGCCAGACCTGCCGCCAGGCCGTCGAGCACGGAACGTTCGCGCGGCGAAAGTTCGGCGGAGGCATCGGCTGGCGCCGGCGCCGTTTTGAAGGATTGCACCACTTTGCGGGCGATGGGCGCCGACATGGGCGAGCCGCCGGCGCAGACTTCTTCGATGGCTTCGATCAATTTTTTCGGCGGCATGCGTTTGAGCAAATAGCCGCTGGCACCGGCGGCCAGCGCGTGGAAAATCCGGTCGGTATCCTCAAACACGGTGAGCATAAGCACCTGCGCCCGGGGCATGAGCGCCGTTAACCGGCGAACGCATTCGATGCCGTCCATCTCGCCGAGGTTGATGTCCATCAAAATCACGTCCGGCTGCTCCTGCGGCAAATGCCGCAACGCCTCTTCCGCGCTGGCGTAGGCGCTGAGGCAGCGAATGTGGCCGGCGGCGTTCAGATAACCGGCGATGTGCTCGCGCAAATCCGCTTCGTCGTCCACAATGGAAACAGTGATGATTTTTTTCATGGCCGGGAATTTTTTGTGGACAGCCGGAGGCGGAGCACGACGGCAGTTCCGGCGCCGGGGTGGCTGGAGATTACACATTCGCCGCCGATGGCCGCCAGTCTCTGGCGCATGTTTTTCAACCCATTGCCGCCGCGGCCGCCCGAGGGCGGGCCGTTCGCTGCCGGCGGTTTAAACCCTCTGCCGTTGTCGGTGATTTTCAATTCAAAACTTCGCTCCCCGGCGGACATTTCCACGTCCACTCTGGTGGCGGCGGAATGTTTGAGCACGTTGTTCAGGGCCTCCTCGAAGGCCAGGAAAAGATTGTGCCGGGTCTCGGAGGACAACGGATAATGCGGAATTTCCGGCGGCAGCCGCAACGTGCATTCCAGGCTGGTGTTTTGAAAATATTCCGCGGCGTAGTGCCCCAGATAGGCGGTGAGGTTCTCCAGCGAGTCGTTGCGCGGGTTCACGACCCAGACGATTTCGTCCATTGTTTTGAGCAGTTCGCGCGAGGTCTCGGCGATGGCGCCGATTTTTTCGGCGAGCGCTCCGGCGGATGGCGCGTCCGCTCGAACGCGCTCGCTCAGAAAGGAAATTTTCGTGAGCTTGGCGCCCATTTCGTCGTGCATGTCGCGGGCGATGCGCATCCGTTCGCGTTCGAGCGATTGTTGTTGTTCCAGGCGCGCCACAGCCCGCCGCAGGCGCCGGTGCGAAACCATGCGGACCAGCCCGGCAACCAATCCCACCGCCGCGGCAATGTAGGTTGCCACCGCCCAGGTTTGCAAATACACAGGGGTGGGGACAACAAAGACAAAGGATTGAGCTCCGTCCTGCCATTTCCCGCCGGCGAGACGGGCCTGTACGCGAAAGCGGTAGCGTCCGTAAGGCAGCCGACCGTAACGGGCCGTGCGCGTCCCGGCGTCATCCACCCAGTCGGATTCAAAACCTTCCAGCTTGTGGCGGAATTGAATTTGTTCCGGCGCGGCCAGATCGAGGGCGGTGAAATGAATTTCCAGCGACCGCAAATCGTCCGGCGCGCGGAAGACCGTTTGCTCCGTTTGCATCCCTTCGCGGCCGGCGGAGCCGCTCTGGACGCGCGGCCGCGCATTCGCGTCGGCTCCGTCTGGTTCGGGAAGATTGCGGGCGGCGGGTGGCGACCACAAGGCGCCGCGCAGCAGCGAGATGGGCGGACGGCCATTGAAAGCGGCGCTTTCGATGTAAATCGGAAATGATCGCGGTTCGATCTCCGACTGGCGCGCGTCCACATTCAACACGCCGCCGGCGGTGGCGAACCACAATTCTCCGTCCGGCGAACAGGCGGCGCGGTTGCCGCCAAAAACGACGCCGGCATCCGGAGCGGTTCGGACTTCGGACATCAACCGGCAGGCCAACGGCGCGCCGGTTGCGGCCAGCGCCTTGTGCACATCACTGCGGGCAATGCGGCAAATTCCCGCGTCTGTAGCCAGCCACAAATCCCCGGCCCGATCCTTCACCACCCCGGCCACGACATTGCCGGGCAGGCCGTTGGTGATGGTCCACGTCAGAGGCTTCGAGCCGACGAGACATCGCAGACCGCCGCCGTCGGTGCCAATCCAGAGGCGACCCGGTTCGTCTTCAAACAACGCCAGTACGGCGCGGTGTTCTGGATTGGCCGCCGCGGGAGCGGGAAGGAATGTTCCCCCTTGTTCGCGCCAGACCGCGCCGTTTTGAGTGCCCAGCCACAATCCGCCGCCGGAAGCCGGCAGCAGCGCCGTGACCGGCAGGGGCGGCAAACCGGGCGCAACCGTGAAATGGAAGGCGCGACTTTCATTGGTCCCCCGGACCAGACCGGCCGTGGTGCCGACCCACAAATTGCCGGCTTGATCTGCGGCCACAGCCAGTACTGAATCATCGGCCAGACCATCGGCTGTGGTCAGATGGATCTCGCGTCCCTTGCGGAATCCCACCAAACCGTCCCCAAGTGTGCCCACCCAAACGGTGCCGTCGGGCGCCGTGCAGAGGGAGGTGATGAAGTCCTGCATAGCCGGTTCTTCGCTGCTCTCGGCGCGGTCGAATCGCCCCGCCTCGCCCACGAACAGGCCGCCGCGCGGCAGCCCGACGTAAATTTTACCGCGGTTATCCAGCGCCAGCGCCGTGACCGGCCCATCGGGCAAACCTTGTCCGGCGCGGAGGATGTGAATGGCCTGCGGACGCAGTTGCATCAACCCGCCGCCGGAAGTGCCCAGCCAGAGATTGCCTTCGTGGTCTTCGCAGAGGGCGCGGACATCATACGGCCACCGGTCTTCGCCTAGAATCACCGGCTCAAATCGGTTGTTTTCAAAACAGAACAGGCCGCGCCCGCTGGTGCCAATCCAGAGCCGCCCATCGTGTCCCTCGCACAAACTCCAGATGCGCACGGACGCCGATTCGGAGCTGCGGAAATAGTTGAACCGCTTGCCCTCGGCCAGATTGATGAGATACGTGTCGCCGAAAGCCCAGAGATTACCCTGTTGATCCTCGTAGGCGCCGAGGTATTGAGGGCTGCGGCCCTGGCTTTCGGTGCGGAAGGCATAGGGCCGGATGCGCCCACCGATGAACCGGCACATGCCCACCCGCGTGGTGATCCAAACCGTGCCCGAACGCGCCACGTTCACGTTGGAAACAAATTCATCCGGCAACCCGTCACGGGTTGTGAACGATTGGAACCGATTGCCCTCCCACCGATTCAATCCGGCTTCGGTGCCGATCCATACCCCGCCCTGACGATCCGCCGCCAGGCTCGTCACGTTGTCGCCCAACAGTCCCTGCCGGGCGGTGAAATGGCTGATCACCCCGCCGGCCAGTTCGAACAAACCGTTCCGGCGGGTGCCGATCCACAAATGGCCGCGGGCGTCTTCGCACAAGGCGGTGATGAACACCGGCGGATTGGTCGGCGAAACAAGTTTCATTTCCGTGAAGACCATGCCGTCGAACCGCACCAGACCCGCGCTGGTGCCCACCCACAAAAAGCCGTCGCGCGTCTGGAGAATGGCCGTCACGGAATCCGACGGCAAGCCGTCCGCACTGCGCCACACGCGGAGGGCTTCGGCGTGCTCTGTCAAGCCGGAATCGGCGCCGCTGACCGGCATCGCTGCCCGGAGCAATCCGCACAACGCCACGCTCGCGGCCGAAAAAATTTTTCGCGTCAGATTCAAATTCAGCACCATCTTAAACCGTCGTCGCCGTCCGTCCAGCGCACTTTCACGCCATAGATTTCTCACGGGGCTGCGCCAGTAAAAAAACCAAGAGCTCTGCCAGACGCGGTTTTTCAAACGGCAAATGGCTCCGCCTTTTTGTGGGTTTTTGATGAAACTCCAGGACGAGCCATCCGTTGAGCCGGCAAACATCCTGATCACATTCAGCCGGTGGAGGTAATTGCCACGCCGGACATTAATCATTTTGACTGGAAATCCATCGCCGTCGCGTTGAAGACATAAAATACGATGGCGACATCGCCCTGGAATCCGTCACACTCGATGTGCCACGAATTGCCCATTCGGCTGGCATCTGGCAGCACATGGAAAAGACGCGCGATGAGATGGCTTATAACGGTGTGAAATTTCTGCGGAAGACCTTTACCTGAAGACGCGCGGAACAAGGCCCAACTACTGGGAAAGAATCCGGTAAAAACCTGCCGAACCCTTCAACCGGCTGGCATTTGTATCAATGAAACTGTTCACTCCATTCGCGCTGGGGACTGTAGCAATGGTCTGCCACACCTCGCCAAGTTTTGAAACCCATTGCACCAGGAAATTATTCGCCGCCGCTCCCTTCCATTTGAAACTCACCCCGTTGGTTCCTGCTGAAACGCCACTGATTAGAGGAGAATTGTCAATCGCTGGAACCCTGCCAATCCTCCAGTTGTCCGGCACCACCCCAGACGTGATTTGCACTTCATCTATGAAACCCAGGAATGTCTCTGGGTTCACACTCACCGGATAGGTGGATCGCCCAATAAACAGGTTGCCGTTGTCCTCCGTTGGCAACGGCAGGAACCCTGCCGGCAAGTAATTTGTCGCGCCGGCCTGCGAACCGTCCTGATTGGCGATGGTCAGGCGCATCTGGCCGTTGGCACCACTCAGGGTGTCGCAGACCGCCAGAAGATAATGCCATTGTCCATCCGCATAGTTGGCTCCCGTCAAATCAACGAAGTTGGTCTGATTTAAACTGCTGTTGGCAATCTTGAACCTGATTCCGCCCGGAGCGGACTCATTGACATCAATGCCATAGCGGAAGGTTTGACCCGTATCCGTGCCCTGCGATGTCAATTGCATGACACCGGCTCCACTTTGATTGCCATCAGTCTTGAAAAACAATTCAATCGAGAAGGGGCCGGTGAAATCCATTTCATCCCCATACTGATCCTGGGGGAAGAACAGCGCGCCGTCCACGTGGGTAATCGCTTCGGCGTTGTAGGAAAAATTCCCGGCATTGTGGCCGTTCACAAACATCGAAGCCGGCGCAACATTGGTGCTAAGCGTTACCGAACCACCGGATAATCCATTGAACGTGATTAAATCGTC
>DASRCU010000105.1:0-9720 GCA_035652955.1 Verrucomicrobiia bacterium
GGCCTTCGCCGCCACGGCGGACAATCCGGCGGCGATTTACTACAATCCGGCGGGCATCACGCAATTGACGGGCAACAATCTGCGCGCGGGCATTTACGGAATCTATCTCGACCCCAGCTATAAAAATCCCGCCACTGGCCAAACCTTTGACAATCAGCTTCGGTGGCATGCCATCCCGCAATTTTATTACACCTACGGCCGGACGAATTGGCCCGTCAGTTTCGGCCTCGGTTCTTACTCGCCTTTTGGCCTGGGCGTGATTTGGCCACAAGATACGGGCTTTCGCATGGCGGGCGTCGAAGGTAAAATTTTCACCGAAACGATCAATCCGGTCATGGCCATCAAACTATCGCCCACGTTATCCATCGGTGGCGGCGTGATGATCAATTACGCGAAAATCAAACTTCAGGAGGGACTTACCCCCACGCCCAACAATGACCTGTTCCAATTTGAGGGTGACGGTTGGGACGTGGGTTACAACCTGGGCGTGTTGTGGCAGCCGATGGAAAAACTTTCATTCGGCGCCACTTTTCACAGCGGTTTCACGATCAATTACAAAGGCCAGACGGAAACTATTCTCCCGCCGCTGTATCCGGCAGCCAGTCCATATACCAGCCCGGCCAACTCCGAGTGGCCGTTTCCGCTCAAGGCGATCTTCGGCGTTTCCTGGAGACCCACCCCGAAATGGAATCTGGAGTTCGACGCCGATTACACTGACTGGAGCGCGCTGGGGACGATGAGCCTTAACCAATCGTCACCGCCGTTTTTTCTGCCACCCTCTTATCCCATCCCGTTGAACTGGCAATCCAGTTGGTATTTCGAATGGGGCGCAACGCGTTACTTTGACAACGGCTGGCACGTGAGTGCCGGCTACATTTTCAACGAAAATTCCGTGCCGGATGCGAATTATCAGCCGTTGGTGGCGGATTTAGACCGGCACTTTTTCAGCGTAGGCGTGGGACACAACGGCCGGCACTTCGATTTCGACATCGCCTACCAATTCGGTTACGGTCCCACACGCACGGTCAGCGGCAGCGGCGGCCCGCAGGACGGCGATTACACCTTTTTCAGCCACGCCCTCGCGGTGTCGGCAGGATGGCATTTTTAGCACCGGAGGGAACCGGTTGAATAATTTGACTCCCGGCAGCGTCCTGGAGTGCGGTGATGGAACGCCGCGCCGCCGGTGAGCCTGCCTGCGGCGGGAGGAAGCGCCGCGCTTTTTCCGGCCGCGCCGCCAGGCAGGCGGCGAGGTGAATTGTCATTGCTCGTGTCTAAAATCGTTGCAGTCGCCGGCCCAAAACCGGACATTTTTCAAAGCCCGTTGGCGGCTGGACCCAAGCGATTTAAGCGCCGCTTCACAGCCGTGCGCCATCGGGAATCCGCCGATAAATCCCTTTGTTTTGGCGTAAAAAATGTTCCATGTTAATGGCAGCATGAGGAACGCGTTCAACGGAAACGGACATTCGACACCGGCCAAAAAGGCGGCGCCGCCACCGGTGGTGCCCACCTCCTCCGGCCAGAAGGAAAGTTTTGTCACCCTCAAAACGGCCGACGGCATCCGGTTGCAAGGCGCGCTGTCGCGGGTGACGCGACACATTGCCGTGTTTGAGCTTTACAATCCGGCGGTGACGCCGCGATTTTCCGAGGCACTGAGCGAATTCACCATCGTGATGCAATCGCGGGCCGTCTATTCCGGGCGCGCGGTGGTGAGCAAGGTGCTGGACGCCGGCACCAAGGTGGCGTGCGAGGTGATTTTGGACCACACCGGCTGGGCGGACGTCAGTTCCGAACTGCTGGCCGGCCACGGCGAGCGGATTGGGGAGGATTTCAAGCAACTCATCCGCGAATGGCAAAAGTTCTACAAAGTGCTGCCCGAATTCAAGGTGGTGGTGGCGGATATGCAGACTCTGCTGCAGGATTTACAATTGTGGCTCGAGCGGATCGAGTTGGAATTGCGCGCCCTGCCAATCAAGGAGCGCCGCAGTCTGGAACAACATGTTCTGAAAGAGGTTGGGGAGCGCTTTGTTCCAGCTTTCAACGCCCTCCATGAACGGTATGAGAACATTGCCGAAGGCGTCAGCGAAGAATGGCGTCCGGCACACCGGGCTTTCTCACAGCGACAACTGCACCCTCTGACACTGTGTTCGCCGTTTGCACATCGCGCTTACGCCAAACCACTGGGTTACGCAGGCGACTACGAGATGGTCAACATGATCGCCCTGAATCCTTATCAGGGAGACACGTTATTCGCCAAGGTTGTAAATTTATGGTTCTTAAGTCAATGGCCATCCAAGGCGCACCGCAATCGGCTGGATTATCTTAAGGAACGGTTGGAAAATGAAACGTGGCGGGCAATACAACGAAAGCGCAAGGCGCAAATTTACAATTTTGCCTGCGGGCCGGCAATTGAGGTGCAACGGTTCCTGGCCGATTTTCGCGGCTGCGAAATGGCCGAGTTAACGCTGGTGGACTTCAACACAGAGACGCTAAATTATGTTCGCAAAGCCACTGAGGTTATTCAAAAGCGTCTGGACTTGGAAGTAGCGATCCAATTCCTTCAAAAAAGTGCGAATCATATCATTAAGGAGCATGCCACAGCGATATGTAACGGCAACCTGCCGAAATATGATTTCATCTATTGCGCGGGGCTGTTCGATTACCTGCCGGACAACATCTGCCGGCAGTTAATGGAAATTTTTTACGAATGGCTGGTCCCAGGCGGACTGCTGGCGGCTACCAACGTTGACTGCGACAAGCCGTTTCGTCACATGTTGGAATTTGTTCTGGACTGGCACCTGATTTATCGCGATGTGGAGGGCGCCAAGTTATTAATTCCCAAAAATATCCCCGAGGACGCCCGACGAGTCATGAAAGACCCAACGGGGGTCAACGTATTCATCGAAGCGAGAAAACCGAGCCATGAATGACAAGGAAACCGTCAGCAAAGACATCCTCAAGGCGTTTCGGGAATACGACCGGCAGGCGACGATTGCCAATTTCAAAGTGGCCTGCGTTATCGGAATAGTCCTGATGCCTGCCGGAGCCATTCTGGACTCATTTATCTATCCTGATAAAGTCTGGAAGTTTTTGGAATTGCGGCTTCTTTGTTCACTTGCCATTGGCGGATTTTTGTTTGCGTTGTTAAGCCCTTTTGGCCGTAAACACTATCGCTACTTTGGAATTGTTCTATTTATGCTGCCGGCGACTGCCATCGCATGGATGATTTACGCAACAGAGGGTGCCATATCTCCTTATTACGCTGGCTTGAATTTGGTGTTGCTGGTCCTGGCTCTGATTTTGCATTGGACATTTTGGGAAACGCTGATCGTAACTCTATTGATCATCGCTTTATATTCCATCGCCTCCTTTGCTCATGGTAAAATCTCTCATGAGACGATTCCTATTATCGTCAACAACCTTTATTTCCTATTTTTGACAGGTATTATTACAGCCACGGGAAGTTATTTTCACAACAAAATTCGATTTCGTGAATTCGCCTTTCGCCACCAACTCGACAAAAGCAAGCGCGAGTTGGAAGAGACCAACCGCAAGCTGGTGGAACTGGACCGGCTCAAGGGCAAATTCTTCGCCAACATCAGCCACGAAATGCGCACGCCCCTGACCCTGCTGCTGGCCCCGCTCGAATCGCTGAGACAGCGCTACGCCCAGAGTCTTGATCCGGCCGCCCGCGAAATGCTCACCACCATGCACGCCAACGGCATGCGGCTGCTCAAGCTCATCAATGACCTGCTCGAACTCATCCGGGTCGAGTCCGGGCGCATGGATATCCGGCGCGACACGCTGGTTCTGGCCGATTTTTTCAAGGGCCTGGCCAGCGCCGTCCGACAGGTGGCCGAAACCAAGCAGATCCGGCTGGAAACCGACCTGGATGCAGCGCTGGGAACGGCAGTGGCCGATCGCGACAAACTGGAAAAAATCGTGCTCAATCTCCTGTTCAATGCCGTCAAGTTCACGCCCGCCGGCGGAAAGGTGGTCCTGCGCGCCCGAAAACAAATTTCCCAGGCCGAACCCGGGCGCGAGGAACTGGTCATTGCCGTTTCAGACACGGGCGTGGGCATTGCCCGGGAGCATCTGCCATTTGTCTTCGACCGGTTCTGGCAGGGAGACAATTCGGCCAAACGCAAGTTCAGCGGTGTGGGCATCGGCCTGGCGTTGGTGAAGGAATTGACCGAAATTCTGAACGGACGCGTGGCCGTGGAAAGCGAGGAAGGCCGGGGCGCCACCTTCACCGTGTGGTTGCCCTACCAAAAAGCCGAACGCAGCGACGCTTCGCCGCCGGTTCCGGTTGACCGACAGGCGGCTACTGCCGGCAAGGAGGGCGCAGCGGCCTCGGAGGAATGGCTGGCCAATTTGTATCGCCGCGCGGAATTGTTCCCGGCGGTGGCGGTGGCCCGCGGCGGCGTGCGGGCGCCAGATGCCGGCGGCGGCCGTCCGTTGGTGCTCATTGCCGAGGATGAACCGGACATGCAACGCTATCTGAAAACGGAATTGCAACGGGATTACGACCTGATCCAGGCCTGGGACGGCCTGCAGGCGCTGGAAAAGGCCCAGGATGCCGTGCCGGACCTGATTTTGCTGGACATGATGATGCCGGAGATGGATGGCCTGGAAGTCTGCCGCGAACTGCGCCGGCGGGAAGCCACCGCCAACATCCCCGTCATTTTGCTCACCGCCCGCGCGGATGAAGAGACGAAGTATGACGCGTTGAAAATCGGCGCGAACGATTTTTTGGCCAAGCCCTTTTCCGCCACCGAACTTCAAGCGCGCATTCGGAACCTCATCGAATCCCACCACTACCAGCGCAAGCTTTCGCGGCAGAACGCGGCGCTCACCTCGGCCATCGAGCAAATCAAGGAAACCGAAATGCAACTGGTGCAGTCCGAAAAACTCGCCTCCCTGGGCCGCTTGAGCGCCGGCATCATCCACGAAATCAACAATCCCTTGAATTACGCCCTTACCGGCCTGTTTGCGCTGCGCCACAAGAGCAAGCTGCTGGCGCCCGAACAACGCGGCGAATATGAGGAAATTCTCAACGACATCGAGGAAGGCATCAAGCGGGTGCGCAACATCGTGACCGACCTGCGGACCTTCACCCATCCGGGCGGCGCCGCGGCGGAAACGGTGGTGCTGGGCGAAGCCGTCGAGGCCGCGCTGCGTTTCCTGGCCGGCGAATGGAAAGACAAGATCCGCATCGAACGCCACCTGCCGCCGGATCAGACGGTCTGGGCCAACCGCAATCAGCTCATTCACGTGCTGGTTAATCTTTTACAAAACTCCATTGACGCCCTGGCGGAGAAAAAATTTCCCGACGGTCAGCAACCCACCATCTGGATCCAGGGCCGCGTCGAGGGCGACCGGAGTTTGGTGATCGTGCGCGACAACGGGCCGGGCATTGACCCAAAAAATCTGGATAAAATTTTCGATCCCTTTTTCACCACCAAAGAGGTGGGCAAAGGCATGGGTCTGGGCTTGAGCATCTGCTACCGGATTGTCCAGCGATACGCCGGGAAAATTCTGGTTCGCAGCGAGCGGGGGAAATTCTGCGAGTTCGCTGTGGAACTGCCGGTGAACAAACCGGTCGCGGAGGTGCCACGGCAGGAAACACTGGCCCTGAAATAAACCCTCAGCCGTTGCATGGAAGCCTACGACTACAAAAAATTCGCCATCCTCTACGTGGATGACGAGGAGAAATCGCTGGTGAATTTCGCCCGCGCCTTTGGCGAGGAATTTCGCGTGTTGACCGCTTCCTCGGCCCAGGAAGGATTCAAACTGCTCGAAGCACACGCCGACGACATCGGCCTGCTGATGACCGACCAGCGCATGCCGGCCGAAACCGGCGTGTGGCTGCTCGAAAAAGCGCGCCGTTTCCGACCGCGGATTGTGCGCGTGCTGGTCACCGCCTACGCCGACATGGACGCCGCCATCGCCGCCGTCAACAGCGGCGCCATCTACAAATACGTCACCAAACCGTGGGACCCGCCGCAACTGGAATTGACCCTCCGCCAGGGGCTGGAATTTTTCATGGTGCAGACCGAACGCGACCAGTTGCTCCGCGAAAAAATGTCCGTCCTGCGCAACATGATGATTGCCGATCGCATCGTGAGCCTGGGTTTGCTGGCCGCCGGTTTGAGCCACCAAATCCGCAATTCCCTGGTGGCTGTCAAAACCTTCCTCGACCTGGCTCCGCTCAAAATGGACGAAGAACGGGCGCATCTGAATGGTCTGCGCAATCCCGATTTCTGGAAGGATTACCACCAGAACGTCCAGTCCCAGATCGAAAAAATCAACCGCCTGCTCTCCGATCTGTGGACCGCCTCGGAAAATCGAGCGACGCCGTTCGCCGATACCGTGAAATTATCCGACGCCGTGGCCGCCGCTCTGGCGCAATTCCAGGGGACCATTGCCGCGCGGCACATAGAAATCGTCAATCGCATTCCCGAATCGCTGCCGCCGTTGCAGGTGGACCAGCCCAAATTCAGTCGCCTGTTTGAGCTGCTGTTCCAGGACGAGCTGGCGGTTTTGCCGGCCGGCAGCCGCATCACCCTGACCGCCGAACTGCGCGACGGCCCCTCGCCAACCATTGTTCTGCAAATCAGTGACAATGGACCGGGTCTGCCGCCGGATGCCTTGCGTGTCATCTTTGATCCCTTCACCGTGCAAGGCAGCGTGCCCTCGGAATACGGTGTTCGATTGCTGGCCTGCTTTTTTATCGTTCATCACCACGGCGGCACCATTGACGCGGCCAGTCAGCCCGGAAAGGGCAGCACTTTTACCCTCCGCCTGCCGCTGCGACCGGAACGGGCCGCCGCCGCGCCCACCGACGCCGATTTTTTACGGCGGGCGATGTTGAACGAGGAATTGTGGCAAAAGCTGATCAGCGGAGAGGGGTGAAAGTTCGCGTCAACAGCGAATTTTATTTGATCGGCGTCGAATAATTTGCGCGGCCGAGGCGCAATCCCGCGCCGTTCGGCGCCCATTTCAGGAACCCTTCGCCGCGGCACGGCTGCAGGAAAAGCGGTCCGGATTTACTCTTCAAGACCGCCGGCTCCGGTTCGGGGAATTTCCTAAATCAAAATCGGGGAAAGAACCCGATTTTGAATGCAATTCCTTCCGGTAATCTCGCACCCGTGCTGTCGCCCCATCGAAAATTCACGCCGCATTTTTTGTTAGCGGGCGAATCGGGCGATGCGACAGTGCCCACATCCGTGCCGGCCATTCCAAGTGATTTCCCTGTCACCGCCCCGCTCGCGATGAAGCCTGCGCTCCTTTGCGGTTCCGCGAGCCGCTGGCGCATTATCCGCGCGCATGAACTTACCATTGACCGAAAAGAGCAGGCGATGGATTATCGGGACAGTGGCTGGCGACAAAATGCCGTCGTAACCCGAACGCAATCATGAAAACCATTTTGGTTTTGTCGAATCATCCGGCTTTCGCCGAAGCAATCCGCTCCAGCCTGAATCCCGAGCAATACCGCGTGGTTCACCGGTTGAGCGTGGAAGAAGCCGAGCCGCTGCTGACTCATGGTCTGGCGGGGGCGTGCATTCTGGATATTGACCTGATGGGCGTCGAGGGCGTATGGGTGGTTGAACGCTTGCGCCGGCGCGACGCCAAATCGCCGATCATCGCCTACACCGCCTACACACAATCGGAGTGGGAGGAGGAAGCGTTTTTGCACGGTGTCACTCATGTGTTGACCAAACCGGTGCGCGCGCGGCTGTTGAACTCGCTGTTGGAACGGCTGGAAAACGCACCGGTTCGGCCCGGGGCGCCGGCTTCCACACCGTCCGTTTCCGGGCACACCACTCGATTTTTCCGCATGGCTGAGCCGGCGGCGGATACTGGCCGTTTCGCCGGCGCCGCCCAGACTTTGGATGTGCTCCGCGATTTCTCGTCCATCCTCACCCACTCGCTCGATGCGGAGGCGATGTTGAAACAGTTTCTGGTGTTTCTGCGGGAAATTTTGAGCGTCAACCGGGCGGCGATTTTTCTGACCCGCCCGTTTCCGGGCACGCCGGGGCACACGGCAGGCCCGTCAGAAGACAGCCGCCGGCTTCGTGCCGCCGCGGCCATTGGTCTGTCTTCCGGCCTGTTGGAAAATTTTGAATTGTCGCTGGATTCGGGCATTGGCGGTCAACTGTCCCGACTGGGCCGGATTTTGCGGCGGGACAGCGAAGAGGCTCTGGCCGATGCCGAAACCCGAAAGGAATTTGAGTTGCTGAGCGCCCAGGTGGCCGTGCCCATTCCCGATCGGGAGACGATGGTCGGCGTGGCGGTGTTTGACGGACGCGTGACCGGCGAACCGCTGATGAACGTGGAGCTGGAGCTGATTTTTCATCTGCTGGAACAAGTGGCGCTGGCGCTGCGCAACATCTGGCTGCACGACCAGTTGGCCGGCAACCACGAGATGATGACCAGTGTGCTGCGCGAATTGAGCAGCGCCTGCATCGTCGTGGGCCGCGATCTCAAGGTGCTTCACGCCAACAAGGCGGCCCGCCGCCATTTCGGACGCAAAAATCCGCGCACCGGCGAACTGGAGTTCAGCGATCTGCCCCAGGCGCTGGGCGCCAAAATCTACCAGGTGCTCAAGACCGGCGCCGCTATGGGGCCTTTCCGTTATGAACCGGAAAATTCGCCGGGCACGGTGTACAACATCAGCGTCGTCCCCTTCCAGCGCGCCGATTCCGTCGTGCCGGTTTCGGCGCTGTTGACCGCCGACGACCTGACGCAGACCGAACAGTTGCAGCGCCTGGAAGTTGAGGCCGCCAACCTGCGCCTCATCAAGGCCATGGCCGACCGCCTGGCCCATGAAATCGGCAACGCCATGGTGCCGCTCTCGACCCATCAACAACTCCTGGCCGAAAAATTCAAGGAACGCGAATTCCGCGAATCCCTCGACCGCGCCATGGCCGACAGCGTGCGGCGCGTTTCCCGGCTGCTGAACCAGATGCGATTCCTGGCGCGCGACGGCCTGGTCGAACACGAAGCCTTTGCCCTGGAGAAACTGATCGAAGAAGCCTATCAGGAGGCCCGGCAGCATCAGCCGGCCGAAACCGCCCAATTAAAATACGAATACTCCGGCAAACCCATTGTCATCACCGGCGACCGCGCCGCGCTCAAACACGCCTTTTCGGAAATCCTGCTCAACGCCCTGCAGGCCAATCCGCAACAGCCCCAGGTGGCGGTGCGGCTGCAAACCGTCATCAACAGTCAGGGCAAACCGGAATTGCAAATTGAAGTGCAGGACAACGGCCCGGGCTTTACCCCTGAAGCCGCTGAAAAGGTCCCGGCGCCGTTTTTCACCACGCGCAACGTCGGGTTGGGACTGGGGTTGATGGTCTGTCGGAAAATCATCGCCACACACCGCGGCAAACTGGAGATCGTCCATTCCCCGTCCAGTCAGCCCGGCACGGTGCGCATTGTGCTGCCGATTGAATCGGCCGCCACGCCTTGAAGATGGCGGGCGCTTCGCGCGAGCCCAGGAAATTTTTGAGCGCCGACGCCGACCTATGCCCCATTGTCGCCGATGGCTTCCACGGGACACCCCTCCTTGGCTTCCTTGCAGCGAGCTTCTTCTTCGGGGGTTTCAGGTTGTTTATAAACGTAGGAGTAACCCCCTTCGTCGTTGCGTTTGAAATTGTCCGGCGCCGTTTCGCGGCACAAATCGCAGTCAATGCACTGATTGTCCACGTAATATTTGCC
>DASRCU010000106.1:0-4224 GCA_035652955.1 Verrucomicrobiia bacterium
TGGACGGGTTGCGCGGGCCGCTGCTGCTTTACAACATGCCCGTGACCACCAAGGTCTCCATCCCGCTGGAAGTGGTCGGGAAACTCGCCGGTCATCCCCGTCTGGCCGGCATCAAGGATTCGGAAAACAATCCTCAACGCCTGGAAACCCTGCTGCAACAATTGGGTGGCCGGAAAGATTTCTCCATTTTCATCGGCGTCGGCGCCCTCATGGAAAAAGGCCTGCGCCTGGGCGCCGACGGCATTGTGCCCAGCGTCGGCAATTTGATCCCGGCCATCTGCAAACAATTGTATGTCACGGCGCTTCAGAAACGCTGGCTGGAGACGCAAACCCATTTTTCGCGCATGAACGCCATCGCCGCGCTCTATCAAAAAGGGCGCACGCTGAACGAATCGTTGTCGGTGCTCAAAGGCGCGTTGCACCTGCGCGGGCTCTGCGGACCGCATGTCCTGCCGCCCCTTAAACCGCTCACCGAGGCACAACTGGAAAAACTCCGGCAGGAGATGGCGCGGCTGCATCTGCTGAACGGTCAGCTATGAGCATCCGGACCGCCTCCGTTTCCTCGCGGCGCGAGAAGCCCGTCCTGGCCCTGACGATGGGCGATCCCGCCGGCATCGGGCCGGAAATCTGTCTGCGCGCCCTGCGCGACCCGCTCGTGCTCGAATGGTGTACCCCGGTGTTGTTTGGCGACACGGAGGTGTTGAATCTCGTTGAGAAACGAATCCCGCCTCACGCTCGTCAGCCGCGCCGTGGCTCAAAAAATCCCCCCCTGCGCCACCTGTGTGAAGCCGAATTTGAAAAATTAAATCGAATTGACGGGCCGCTCATCGTGAATTGCGCGGCCATTGAAGCGCAAAAAGTCCGGCCTGGAAAAGTTTCCGCCGCCTGCGGCCGCGCCGGATACACCTACATCGAGCGCGCGATCCGCGCCACGCAGGCGGGGAAGACGGACGGCGTCGTCACCGCGCCCATTCACAAGGAAGCGCTGCACCGCGCCGGCGTGAAATTTCCCGGCCACACGGAAATTTTCACCGCCCTGACCGGCGCCCGGCGCAGTTGCATGATGTTGTATTCCGAGAAACTCACGGTGAGTCTGGTCACCACGCACATCGGTCTGGCCGCTGTGCCCCGGAAATTGTCCGTCCGGCGGGTAGGAGACGTCATTGAACTCACGGCTGCCGCGATGCAACGGCTTTTGCGGCGCCGACCGCGACTGGGTGTCTGCGGGTTGAACCCGCACGCCGGCGAGCACGGACTGTTCGGAAATCGCGAGGAGGAACGATTCCTCGTCCCCGCCATTCGACGGGCCAGGCGACGGGGTCTGATCGTGACGGGGCCGCTGGCGCCGGACGCGGCGTTCACGCCGAAGGTACGTAAACAATTTGACGCCCTCGTCACGCTGTACCACGATCAAGGCCACATCCCGTTCAAAATGCTCGCCTTTGACACCGGTGTGAACGTCACATTGGGTTTGCCGATCGTTCGGACCTCGGTGGATCACGGCACGGCGTTTGACATTGCCTGGCAGGGCAAGGCCAACCCAGCCAGTTTGTTCTCGGCCCTGCGCGTGGCGGCGGAATTGGCGGCGCCGGGCCGCGCCTCAGCCGCGCCGGTTTTATGATCGGAGTGATCGCAGATGATTTGACCGGTGCGGCGGAAATCGGCGCCATCGGCCTGCGCCACGGTTTGCGCGCGGAGATCGTTCGCAGCGGACGGCCCGGAAACGGGGCGCAATTGGTCTGCGTGGATACCGATTCGCGCTCGTGCCAGGCTTCCGAAGCCGCCCGACGCGCGGCCGCGGCGGCTCAACTCTTGCGCGCGGCCGGCGCCGAATGGATTTACAAAAAGGTGGACTCCGTGCTGCGCGGCCATGTCACAGCGGAGGTGGAAGCGGTCATGTCGCAACTGCAACTAAACCGCGCGATCCTGCTGCCGGCCAATCCGTCCTTGGGACGCATTATCCGCGACGGCCGTTACTTCGTTCGCGGCAAACCCCTCCACAAAACCGAATTTGCGCGCGATCCGGAGTATCCCCGCCGCGTGGCGGAGGTGACGCGGTTGTTGAAATTGCCGGAGAAATTCTCTCTCCGTCTCTCGAATGGCGACTTCGCCGCTTCCGATGGCGCCATCACCATCGCTGCCGCCGCCACCGCGGAAGACGTACGCGCCTGGGCGACCTGCTGCCAAGCCAACGTGCTGGCGGCCGGCGGCGCGGAATTTTTCGACGCGCTGCTGGCGGCCGGCGCGGGCGCTGCGCCGGTTAACCATCCTCCGCCGGTCATGGAAATGCCCGCGGAAGCAAACCGCGCGGAAGGCGCTGTTTCCGGCCGGCGGGAGTTGTTTGTCTGCGGCACCTCCACCGAGGCGGCACGGCGATTTGCAGCGGCGGCGCGGCGCCGCAAAACACCGGTGTTTTCGCTGCCGCGGGAGTTGATGTGGGGCGCGGCCTTTTCTGTGCCGGCGCAGGAAACGCTCGCACGACGGATCATCGCCGCGCTGGTGGATCACCCGCGGGTGCTTTTGAATGTGGGCCTGCCGGCCGTGCGCGAAGCCGGCGTGGCGCGGCAGTTGTCAGATTACGTCGTGCAGCTTGCCGAGCGGGTGCTCCGGCAGACGCCGGTGGGGCGGGTGTTTGCGGAAGGCGGCGCCACGGCCGCGGCTCTGGTGCGTCGCATGGGCTGGGCGCGCCTGATGGTGTTGCAGGAACATGCCCCCGGCGTGGCGACGCTGGCGGTGGACGGCGCCGAAGCGGTGTGGTTAACCATCAAACCTGGAAGTTATGCCTGGCCTGCACAGTGGACAGACCGTTGCGTCATTTGATAGAACGGGGTTGATGTCCAAATTATCCGGCTCCGCCGACAATTTGATTTTTGTGGATCCGTCGCCCGTGGCGCGCCGCTTGTTGTGGCATTTGTTCTCAATCGGCTCGCGGCGGATGGAGACTCCCGACCGTCATGAACGCTTCGAGAAACCGGGGGCGCATTTGTTCTGGACACAATCCGGCGAAGGCGAACTCGAATACAAAACCACCCGCTTTCAACTCAAGCGCGGCAGGAAAGTCTGGCTGGTGGACATGGGCAAGCCGCGCGTTTACATCCCGGCGCCCGGCCGGCATTTGACCATCACCGGCTTTCGGTTTGGCGGGCCGGGATTGGAATTCTGGCACGAGGAATTTCGCGACGATGAGAATGCCGAATTCGTCGTGGAGGACTTCCGGTTTGTGACGCAGACACAAAACGAGTTGCTGCGTCTGGTGCGTCGGCGGCCGGTGGGCTGGGAGTGGCAGGTGCATTTGCGCATCACCGAATTCCTGGGCAAGCTGCTCATGTCGCGCAATCTGCTGGCCTCGCCGCAGGCGCAATTGCCCGAACCGGTGGTGCGGGTGCTCAACGCCATTTCAGCCAACCCACTCCGGGACTGGAAGGCGCGGGAACTGGCCGCCATCGGCAAGGTCAGTTACTCCGGCCTGCGCCTGCTGTTTCAACAGGCCGGCCAGGGAACCATTCACGAGCACATCCAGCGCGCCCGGCTGGATCATGCGCGACTGTTGCTGGCCGACAAGCGCCTGTCCATCAAAACCGTCGCCATGCAGATGAATTTCTCCAGCGAGTTCTACTTCAGCCACTTCTTCCGGCATTACACGGGCATGACGCCCACGGAATTCCGACAACATTTGAAATGAAAAAACCTTGTCACCCTCATGCCCGGCGCGAAAGAAAAATGGCTTTCGTGTGCTCCGTCGCCCTGGCCGTGTCTTTTCTTTTGTCCGCCGCCCCGGCCTGGCAAACCGAAATCCGGTTTCTTTCCGGTCACGACAAGGATGACGCCGTGCCGTGGAAATTTTTCTGCACAGCCGGCGCGCAATCCGGTTTCTGGACCAATCTGCCTGTGCCGTCCAATTGGGAATTGCATGGCTTCGGCACGTTGACTTACCACCGCGACCCAACTGATCCCGAAACCGGGCTTTACGAACACGATTTCAAAGTTCCGGCCTCGTGGCGGAACCGCCGCGTCTTTTTGGTTTTCGAGGGCGTCATGACCGACACCCGCGCGCAAATTAACGGTCGCTCCATCGGTCCCCTTCACCAGGGCGGATTTTATCAGTTCCAGTACGAAGTCACCAGGCTGCTGAATTTCGGCGCGTGGAATCGGCTCGAAGTGACGGTGGCCAAACACTCCGCCAACGCTTCCGTTAACGGCGCCGAGCGCCTGGGCGATTACTGG
>DASRCU010000107.1:0-13089 GCA_035652955.1 Verrucomicrobiia bacterium
GTGGCCAACGGGACGGCGCCGCTGAGTTATCAATGGTATCATAATTCCGTTTCCAATTACGTGGGCGCCACGATGCTGGTGGATGACGGCGTGAAATACGTGGGTTCCACCAATTCTCAGGTGACCATCAGCAATCTGGTGGCCAGTGACAGTGGCTATTACTTCTGCGTGATTACCAACAACTATGGTTCGGTGACCAGCATCCTGGCCAGTTTGCAGGTTAACTTTGCGCCGGCCATCACGGCTCAAAACCCGGCCACGAACTTCAGTATTTTCCAGGGCCAGGGCGCCTCGCTGTCGGTGACGGCCAACAGCACGACGAATCTGACTTATCAATGGTATGTCAACGGCGTGGCTGATCCGGCCGGCACCAACGCGGTTTATGTCTCGCCGCCGGTGACTTCGCCGGGAACCAGCTTTTACTGCATTGTGAGCACGCCCTACGGTTCGGCCACCAGCCTGACGGTTGCCGCCACCTCCATCCTGCCCATACCGGCGGCAGTCACCAACAGCATGTTTGGCAGCAACGTGCTGGCGCTGCGACCCACCGCCTACTGGCCAATGCACGAAACCGAAGCGGCAGCTTCCGGTCCGACCGAGACCAACTACGGTACTCTTGGTGCGCTGGGCAACGGTTACGATGAAAATTGGAAAAACATTATCCTCGCGAATTACGGCTATCCCATCGGCGGAAACGAAAATGCGCCGTATGAAGTCTCGATTATGCACGGTGTGGCCGGTGCGATTGCCGGCGATCCGAACCCCGCCATGAATTTCATGGGCGCCAACAACAGCTTCATCGTTGTGCCTCGCCGTCCCGATTCGAATGCACAGACGCTCAAGCCGCCGATGACCATTGAGGCGTGGGTGCGGCCCTTCAGCCATTCCGGCTGGGGTGCCATCATTGCCCAGGACGGCGGCACGGCAAACGCCGCCGGCAATCGGGCTGGCTTTGAGCTGATTTACTCCGGCACGCCCGACACTTTCAGCATGCCGATTTGGAGCGGCAACGGCGGGCAGATCAGCGAGCCGAAGACCGCGGCCATTTATCCGCCGGGCCAGTGGTATCATGTCGTGGCCACTTACGACGGCACCAATGTGCAAATTTATGTCAACGGCGTGCCCGATTCCATGACGGGTGTCAACGGCACCAACGGCACTTACGCTGTCATGGCGCCGAATACGTGGGATCCCATCACTATCGGCTGTGCGCAGGGTTTGGGCGCAAATCTGTGGAAAGGCACGATGGACGAAATTGCGGTCTATACCAATATCCTGTCGCTCACCGAAATTCAGAAGCACTACGCCGACGGCACCAACGCCGCGTATCACAACTACCAGGCGGATGTGCTGGCGGATAATCCCGTGCTTTATTACCGGATGGATTCGCCGGCATGGACGCCGCCGGATGTGAGCACCTGGCCGGTGCTAAACAACTATGGTGCCGTTGCCGTCAACGGTGTATATACGCCCAATTCCGCGCCCGGCAGCGTTCCGGGTCCCGCCGTAAACGGCGTGCCGATTGCCGGCACGATGGCCAACAACGCTTTGCTCCAGGATGGCTTCAGTATGTTTGCCGATGCGGGGAACATTCCGCAGTTCCATCCGTCGGGCAAGACACCGTTCACGGTGGCGGCTTGGATGCGGGGCAATCCGACGGACATTAACACCCGCAACTGGCAGGCCATTGTGGCCAACGGCGACAGCAGTTGGCGGTTGAACATGAACGGCGGCAACGGCCGGGCCAACTTCAATTCCCAAAACAGCGGCGACGTGGGCAACAGCACCACCAGCGGTTACAGTCTGAACATTAACGATGGCAACTGGCACTACGTGGTGGGCACCTGCGACGGCAGCAACACCCTGGTGTGGGTGGATGGCCTGTTGAGCGCGTCGAACTTTAACGCCAACCTGAACAACAGCAGTCAGAACATTGACGTGTTCCTGGGCGGCTATCCGCAGAATAACAACATGAACTGGTACACCAACGTGGCCACAGCGGTGGCCAATGAAATCAGCCGCGTTTTGGGCGGCGAGATGTGCGAAGCGGCCTTCTGGTACGGCAAGGCACTGACGCCGTCGCAGATCACGGCGCTTTACAACGCCGCCGGCGTTGGGCCGTCCTTCATCCGTCAGCCGGTGACGGCTAGCGTGGATGGCAACGCGCCCTTCACCAACACCGTGTTGGCAGTGGGCAGCGCGCCGTTGAGTTACCAGTGGTATCAAAACAACACTCCGCGGGCCGGACAAACCAACGCCAGCCTGTTTATTTCTGCGGCCAAACCCAGTGACAACGGCAATTACTACGTGGTGGTGAGCAACCCGTATCTGGTTGTAACCAGCGCGGTGGTGACGTTGACCGTTAACACCAACATCAGCATTGTGCAGGATGTGGCGGTAACCAATTACACATTGTTCGCCGGAGGCCATGCCGGACCGTTCTCTGTCCTGGCCAGCGGGACACGGCCCTTCGGTTACGTGTGGTATGCGAACGGCGTGCCTATTCCCGGCGCGACCAATTCCAGCTACTTCCTGACTAATGTGCAGCCGCCGAATTCGACCAACACCTATTTCTGCGTGGCCACCAACGCGTTCAATAGCGCAACCAGTTCCGTGGTGACGGTCACGGTGTTGTCCAATCCCACGGCGCCTTACACGACGAACATCATGGCGGACAACCCGGTCGGCTTCTGGCGGCTGAACGAGCCGGATCAAGGCGGCGGCAACAACGGTCTCCCCGCCCATGATTACGCCGGTGGCAACAATGGTCTTTACACCAACACGATTCTCGGCAATCCACCCTACAATCCGAACGACACCAACGCCGCCTCCGCCGAGTTCGGTTTCCTCGGCAGCATCGGTCCTCTCGGTGTTGCCGGAGATAATGACGTCTATGGCATCCCGACGAGCGTGGACTTCAGCGCCCCGGTGGGCAGTAATTCAGACTTCTCCGTGGAAGCCTGGGTGCGCAGCCCTGGCCCCTTGCAAGGGGAATCGGTCGATGCGGGCATCGTCAGCAAGGGCTACGGCGGCGGCGGCGAGCAGTTTGACCTCGACACCGGGAGCAACGCCGATACCAATAACCCGCACTCGTTCCGCTTCTTTGTGCGGGATGCCAGCGGCACGGTTCATGGTGTGAACAGCTCGGTCAATCCGAATGACGGTGCCTGGCATTATCTGGTCGGTGTCTGCGATGAAAGCCACGGGCAGGTCATCTTCTACATAGACGGTCTGCCGGTGGGCACCAATTCGATTACGCCCGGCAGCGGTATCCTGGCCAGTTCCTTGTCCATGCTGATTGGGTCGCGTCCATCGGCAGCGGGCACCAACAACAACTTCCAATTCGTCGGCTACATTGAAGACGTGGCGGTGTATCACTACGCCTTGAGCGCCACGCAGGTGGCTAATCACTTGAACGTGGCGGATATTCCGGCGGGTATCATCCGGCAGCCGGCGGATACCATAGCCAGCCAGAACGGGACGGCTACGTTCTCGGCCTTTGTGGCGGGCACGGCGCCGACGGCCTATTGGTGGTATGATGTGGGAACTGGCCTGGTGATATCCAACGGCACCATCCTCACCGGTTCAGCCAATCTCACGTTGTATGTGCCCAACGTACAAAACAACGACTCGTATTACCTGGTGGTCAGCAATGCGTTTAACAATGGAACGCCGGTGCAAAGCACCACCGCCAATCTCACGGTGGTTTCCGGTCCGCCGCAAATTTATGCGGACCTGCAATCGCAATACTTCGTGCAACAGGGCGCAAGGGTTCAGCTTCCCGTCACCGTGTATGGCACGCTGCCCATCGCCTATCAATGGCAGATGAGCGACACCAACGGCGTGAATTGGACGAATCTGACGGACAATGTCCGAATCACCGGTTCTCAGAGCAATGTTCTGACGATCGCCAACGCGCAGTTGAGTGATGCCGGTGATTATCGTTTGGTTGCCGTCAATGGCTCGGGGCAGGTCACCAGTGCCACGGCCAATCTCGTCGTCGGAAAGCTGCCTCTCAACTTCAATGTCAATGGCATCGGTTGGCAGACAAATGGAAGTTCTTGGATTACTTCATCCAATGTGTTGACCTTGACGGATCCGTCCGGCCGGGGTGGCAACGGGAGTTTCTTCTTCAACTATCCGCAATACATCGGTGCGTTCAAAGCTTCATTCACCTATCAGGATGTGGACCAGGGCGGTGCCGACGGCTTCACGTTCTGCGTCCAGAACGACGTGCGCGGGCCGGGTGCTCTGGGTGGCGGCGGCGGAAGCTTGGGCGTGAGCGGCATCACGCCAAGTCTTGAAGTCGAGGTCAACCTCTACAATGGCAACAGCCAAATTCCGGGTTACGACATCAAGACCAACGGTCTGACCGGTGCCAGTGGCGCCAACGGCAATTACCTGTCGTTGACAAACTACGGTATCAACTTCAACAACGGCGATCCGTATGATTTCACCGTGGCTTACGCTCAGGGCTGGCTGTCACTGACGATCACGGATCGCGTGGCTGGCGTTTCATTCAACACCATGCGGTTCGTTGGCGATTTGACACGAAACCTCGGCAGCCAGACGGCTTATGTCGGCTTCACCGGCGCGTATGGTGGGGTGCAATCTCATCAAATCATCACGAACTTCACGTTCGTGAGCATCCCGACGGCCGCCATTCAGCTCAACGGCACCAACGTGTCGGTCTCCTGGCCCGGCGTCATTCCCGGCTACGGCCTGCAACGCAGCACTGACTTGGCCGCCGGCAACTGGGTGAATGTGACCAACGCGCCCGTTCTCACCAACGAGTTGTTCCAAATCACTGTGCCGGTCGGCAGCAGCAATGCCTTCTACCGGCTCAACCTGCAATAAAACCGAAACAGGGTGGGGTGGATGAATGGTGGTCAGGGGTAAGTTGGCGGGGGCGCTGTGCAAGCGCCCCCGCCCCATTTGGGTCCAAACTATCCGACACACGAAAATACATCGGGAAAGGAGGAGAGTGGTCCCTTGTCTGGATGAGAACCGGCGTGATTCGTTTGCACATCGGTCGGTTATTTCCAGGTGCAGACGGCTTTGGCGGTTGAAAATTTCAATTTTTGGAGCTCCGGTTGTTTTGTACTGCCTCGCGACCCTCGCCGCGGCGGACCCGGCGAATTTCTCCGCCTCGCGTTTCATCCTGGACATGGTGCATAACAATCCCGGCGAGCCGCTTCAGCCAACGGCCTTTCGCAACCCCAAAAATCTCGCCGCCTGGGGTTACAATGGCCAGGTGATTCAGGCGGAAGCGGATTCCTGCGAGACGTTTGACGCGATTGATCCAACGGTTCTGCCGCCCGGCAGTCCGGCGCGGGTCTGGATTGAGCAGCACGCGCAAAATCTGGAGCGACAGGCCAGGCTCGCCCACGCCGCCGGCATCAAGGCCTATGCCTGGTTTCAATTCATCGTTCTGCCCAAGGCGCTGGTGGCCAAATTCCGAAATGAAATTTGCGACGCGCAGGGCCGGATTGATCTGGAGCGGCCGATGACGCAAAAGATTCTGCGCGCGCAAATTGACGAGGTATTCGACCGCTGTCCCGACTTGGACGGTCTGGTCGTGCGCACGGGTGAGATTTATTTGCAGGACAGTCCGTTTCACACCGCCACCGGTCAGGCGCACGAAGCGCTTGCGCAAGGGCCGACGGCCATTCTGCACGGGCCGCAAAGCCACATCGCGCTCCTGCAGTTGCTCCGCGACGAAGCCTGCGTGAAGCGCGATAAGATGATTTTCTACCGCACGTGGGATTTCGGAAACAATTTCCATATCAACCCGCAATACTACCTGAAAGTGACCGACGCCATTGCGCCACACTCGAACCTGGTGTTTTCCATCAAATACACCGCCGGCGATTTCTGGCGGATGACCCCGTTCAATCCCACGCTGGGCATCGGCCGGCACCGGCAAATCGTGGAGGTCGAGTGCCAGCCGGAGTATTACGGCAAGGGCGCGCATCCGTATTACCTGGGCAACGGTGTGATCAACGGCTGGGAAGAATACTCCGATCCGGCAGTGCGGCGGCGTTTTCCGGACCTGGTCAAACCGGGCCGCCCGCACGACCTGCGCGATCTGGCCAACAATCCGAATTTCGCCGGCGTCTGGACCTGGTCACGCGGCGGCGGCTGGCAGGGGCCTTACATTACCAATGAACTCTGGTGCGCGCTGAACGCTTACGTTTTCGCCAAGTTTGCGGAAAATCCGCAGCGTTCCGAGGAAGAAATTTTTGACGACTTTGCCCGCGAACAATTGCACTTGCAGGGCCGGGACGTGGCGCGTTTTCGCGAATTGAATTTGCTCTCCGCTGCCGGCGTGCTGCGCGGGCATTGCAGCCTGCTGGGTCCGGTGGACAAGGTCTGGGCGCGCGACGACACGATGGCCGTGCCGGATTTGCGTTATTTCATCACCAATCATCTGGTTGCCCAGGCGCTCGCCGAAAAGGCCCAGGCCGTCGCCGACTGGCAAAGGATCGAGAAACTGTCGCGGCGGATTCATTTTGCCGACTCGGCGACGCAGGATTTTGTCGAAACTTCGGCGACTTACGGGCGAATTAAATTCGCAATTTTCCAGCAGGCATGGACCATTTTGCTTTACGGTCAGATGGCCGGGGGCGGGGGCCATTGGGGCCGGCAAAAAATTTCCCGGGCCATTGCCGCCTATGACCGGCTGTGGCGCGAATGGCGCGAATTGAAGGCGGCGCATCCGTCCTGCGCCACGCTTTACCGTGACACCGCCAGCGGCGGCAAACCGGGCGTTGGTGCAGCAGTAGCACGGTGGCGAAAAAACTTGCCATGATGTTGGAGCGGCGCCTTCCGGGCCCGCGGAAGACGATCCGGGCCGGAAGGCGATTTTATCTGGTTCACTCCCGCCGGATTCCCGCTTGACCTGGAGGATGATTTGGATTGCACTGGAGGCGTTATGAGAAAGAAAATTTTAGCGGGATTGTTGGCGGCAGGGATGTTGGGAACACTGCTGGCGGTCACGGGTTGTGTGAAGACCGTGGCCGGCACGCATTCTCCAGCCTATTCCTGGGGCCAGGACACCATTTCGGGCCGTTATCAGCGTTCCTTGGATCAAGTGTATCAGGCGTCGGTGCAGGTTCTCCAAAACAACGGGGTGCTGCTCCAGGAATACATTCCGCACGAGGGCACCAACACCGTTCGCGCGGTTTACGGCAAGGTCAACCAGGAAAATGTCTGGATCCGTTGCACGGCTGTGGATCCCCGCATCACGCAAGTGGATGTGGAAGCGCGTACCAAATGGGGCGGTCGCGACATCAATCTGGTTCACGAATTGGAAAAGGAGATTGCGCTCAAGCTCCAGGCTGAATCATTCTAATGGGCGCCGCGGCGGAGGGACGTTCCGCCGGCGCGTTTGGCCGCCGACGGAATGCTCAACTGTGTGCCCCTGCCGACGTTCGCGCCTCAATCCGTTTTGCCATAGACCGGGCCGGTTTTTAATCCAAGGTTTTGCTCATAAACGCCGAGGCGCTTGGTGGACAGCGCCTGTCTGACCTTCAATTCCAGATTCAAATGTTCCAGCCGCATGCGCGCCTGTTCGGCCACGGATAAATCGGGGAATTGTTGGATGAGTCGTTCCAGGGTCTGGCGCACGGTATCGGCATCGGCGCCCCCCTGGATTTGCAGGTCGGCCAGCAAATTCAGCCAGTGCGCGACGCGCCTGGCCGGCTGGCCGGGCAGGTCGGCCAGTTGATACAATTCATTCGCCGCCAGGTCGAGACGGCGATAATAGGTGGCGTAGAGCACGGCCAGTTTTTCGCGCGCTTCGGTGTCCAGGGGATGCTCTTCCAGATGGCGGACGAATTCCGCAGCCAGTTTTTCCGGGTCGGTTTCCGGCGGGATCAGGTCGGCCAGGGTGTCGCGCAGCCCGGCGCTGGGAATTCCTTTGGGCGCGGCGACGGGCTGGCGGTCGTGGGCTTCGATGAGAATTTTTTTGGTGCCGCCCAAGTGTGCTATGCGCTGCGCGGCGGCGGCGGCCAGGTCAGTGCCGGGAAATCTGGCGATAATTTTTTCGAAGGCTGCGCGGGCTGAATCCGGGTCCTGCGCCAGACGCAGATGCCAGTCGGCCAGTTGCGTGAGTGCGGCGGCAACCTGTTTGGGCGGCGCGTCAGGGCGGTCACAGAAATGATTCAGCGTGATTTCCGCGGACGGCAGGTCCTGGGTATCCTCGGCTTGAATCGTGGCCAGCAGCATGACCCCCTCGTAGTCGTGGGGGAAGCGGTCCAATTGTTTGCGGATTTCAACGATGGCCTCCAGCGGCCGGCCCCATTTCCGTTTGGAAAGGGCGGCCGAGTATTGCGGCCTGGGGTCGGGCGGTTCATTGCCGCCATCAAACAGACTCGTCAGCGGTCTGGCGAGCGCTTCGCTGATGTGCGGCGTCCACAGCCACGACAAAATCACTCCCATGAACACAAGGACGAACGGGCCGAACGGCCCCAGTTTGTGGGCCAGCCAAAAACAGCCGAAAACAAAGGGAATCGTGAACACCCATTTGAAGAGCAGCTTGGCGGGATCTTCCGTCCGCCGAAACGAGCGCACCCCCAGCCAGATGACAAATGCCAGGCCAAGGACAGATAAAATCGTGTTCAGCAGAATGGAAACAGCATGGTTCACGGTTCTGGGGCAAATTCGCCCCGTTCGACGATGCATGCAAGCGAAATCCGCTGGCCGAAATCATCCGTAACGATAAGGCGGCACCAGGGCAAACGCATTGGGCAGATGCCGGATTTCGCGCACTTGACCGTCGGCCAGCAACACTTCCACGATGTCGAACCGGATTTTTACCGCCGGATTGTTCAGCCGGCGCAAATAATCCAATGCGCAATGGGAAAGCCGCCGGCGCCGTTCCGCGTCCACCGCCGCCGCCGGCCGCGTCCAATCCTCGGAGGAGCGGGTTTTGACTTCGACGAACGCCAGGCAGTCGCCGTCGCGGAAAATCAGATCAATTTCCCCGCGGCCGGTGCGGAAATTAGCCGTCAGAAATTTCAGGCCGGCCTTTTGCAAATGCCTTTTCGCCGCCCGCTCGCCCAATCGCCCGCGACGCAGATGCTCCGGCTTTTTCCGACCGGTCAGCCGCGCTTTGATTTGCTCGATCAGTTTTTTAATCACAGGTGGCTGTGGATTGACCCGGCTAAAACCGCCCGGCGGGGAAGTTTCCCGGCGTACTGGGCGGTACCGGCGGCAGCGCGGTTGTGGCCCGGGACGGATTCGGTTCAGCAATCCGCCGCCTGTTGAAGGCGGCGTCGCACTTCGTTTGCCGCCGCACTCCAGAACCTTGCGGCCATTCGTGCTCGTTCATGAATCTGTGTTCATCCGGAATGGGAACGTTCCTTGCTCCGGCGGCCTCAGCGGGGCGAAGGATTTTCGGTGAATGGGGCAGGGACCGAATTTTTCAATCGCCGCCAGATGCCGCGCCGTGCCGTAACCCTTGTGCTCGGCAAAGCCGTAACCGGGAAACTGCCGGTCGAATTGGCGCATCAGCCGGTCGCGCGTGACCTTGGCCAGCACGCTGGCGGCGGCGATGGAGTAACTGCGCGCGTCGCCTTTGACGATGGCCGTCTGGGGCAGGCGCAGGGCTTTGACGGGGCGGCCGTCCACCAGCGCGTGTTGCGGGGGCGGGTTGAGCCGGGCCAACGCCGCGGCCATGGCGCGGTGTGTCGCCTGCAAGATGTTGATTTGATCAATCTCCGCGGCGTCGGTTTGGGCGAGGGCAAATTCAATTTCGCCGCAGGCGGTGAGGAAGTTGAAAAATTTTTCGCGCTGGTTTTCGGTGAGTTGTTTGGAATCATTCAGTCCTTCCAACTGGCGTGGCAGACCGCTTTGCGCCCAGTGCGCCGGCAGGATAACCGCCGCGGCCACGACCGGCCCGGCCAGCGGCCCCCGGCCTGCCTCATCAATGCCCGCCACGCGCGTCAGGTTGCCCTGCCAGAGGGCGCGCTCAAACTCGAAACGATCGGAAAATTTGGCGGACATGGCCGGGATTGAAGCTTACGGCGTTTTGTCGTGTTGTCACCCCGATTTTTCCGGGATTTGCTCATGGCGCTGAAATCCGGTGTTCATCACAATGCCACGGCGCTTGTCCGAGGCGTTCACCATTCCCAAAAATCCGTGTTTCCTCCCCGTTCCCTCCGCGGTTAAAATGCCGCCATGAAACTGGAATCGCTTCACCTCGGCCAGCGGGTGCGCCATCCGCAATACGGCACCGGCACGGTCAGGGCGATTGGCGAAGCCACGGCGGACATTCAGTTCGACAACGGCGAACGCCGCGCCCTCGCGCCGGAACCCAGCGGCCTCGAACCCGCCGGGCCGCATCTGACCGCCAGCGGTTTGGAAATGCCGCTCAAACAATTCATCGAGCAAACCGTCGCCGCCCTCGTGGAACAGCTCGGTTTGTCCCGGCCGGATTCGGTGGTGGACAAACTCGGCGCCCGCTGGCGCGGTGGCCGGCTGGTGCTGCATCCGGCAGACGCCGCGTTGCAAACCAAGGAAGTGCCGCTGGAGGTGTTTTTCCACAAAATCGTGATGATGCGAAATAACCTGCGCGTGCTGGAGCAAAAGATCAACGCCCACGAAAAATTGAGCGACGGCGAGAAGGTGGATTTGCAGCAATACATCACCCGCTGTTACGGTTCGATGACCACGTTCAATCTCCTGTTCCAGGAAAAGGAAGACCAGTTTTAAGGAGATGCGGAGCAAGAGAAACCGGCCCTTTTCGCCCGCCAAAATCCTCGAACGGCGCTCAGAAACGCCTCCACCACCCGCAGCACGCGCCGGGAGGGTGGCGGTTGTCGGCGGATTCCTTATTTGTTGTACGGCGGAATTCAGGAATCGTGATGTGGTCTGCTGAAAATTTTTCCAAAATTTGCTTGTGAATTTTTTCACGATGCCACAGTCTGTCCGGCCTTCAGACCCGGAGAGCAGTTGAGCGTCAAGCACACGTGTCCTTGTCTGAAGGAAACTTTGGATGAAACGGATTGGTGTTGTCACAGTGATCGGCGCGATATTCGCCGTCATGCTGGCGGTGAACCTGGCCGCGCAGCCGTCTGCCGGCGTGGCCTCCCCGCCGTCGGGGGTGTCCGCGGCGGCGTCGGCCCCGGCGCCCGCGCCTCAGTCTGGAGAAATGGTGCCGGCCGCGGCGCCGGTGCTGTTCACGGTGCTGGGATTGCCGGTGACCAACTCCATGGTGTGCACGTGGATCGTGGCAGCAATTATTTTGATCCTCGTTCGCGCCACCACGCCCCGGCGCATTCAGGAAATCCCCAGCGGCATGCAGAACGTCCTGGAAGCCCTGGTCGAAGGCTGGGAAAATTTGATGGGCGACATTTTGGACCGGCGCGTGACGCGCTGGGTGTTTCCGTATGCGACCACGTTTTTTATTTTCATCCTCATCTCCAATTTTGTGGATGTCATTCCCGGCGTGGGGAGCATCGGGATCGGGACGCCGGTTAAGGACAGTTGGCTGCCTTTTGCCGTCGAGAATGTGCGTCAGCCGTTTTTCCGCCCGCCGACCACCGATGCCAATCTGACGGTGGCAATGGCCGGGGTTTTTTTGGTGATGAGTCTTTACTGGGCGGTGCGTTACAATGGATTCCGGGGTCTGATCAAGCACATCTTTGGCGTGAAGATTAAAATGAACAAGTGGTTGCTTCCGTTGCTGGGAGTGATGTTTTTGTTCATCGGGGTGATGGATCTGGTTTCCATCCTCTTTGCCCGGCCGGTGGCGCTGGCCATGCGTCTTTACGGCAACATCTTTGCCGGTTCGACCATTCTGGACATGACGTTCCACATGAAATCGTGGTTGTGGTCCCTTCTGCTTTCGATTGTGGCTTATGGTTACGACGCCTTTGAATGTCTGGTGCAGGCGTTTGTCTTTGCCATCCTGGTGGTGGCGTTTGTGGGCACGCTGTGTTCCCACGCGGAGGAACAGCCCGGCCATTAAATTTTAATTTTGAATTTGCCCGGCAGCGGATGCCGGAGCGATAACCAAAAACAACCGAACACAAAGTCTATGATGCTCGCAGAAATGACAGGTAACGTTCACATCGGCCTGGCCTTTGCCGGCGCCTCCATCGGGGACGGCATTGCGACCGTTGGCGTGCTCATTGCCCTGGCGCGAAATCCCGGCATGTCGGGCAGGCTCCTCACGTGGTTCTTCGTGGGCATAGGTCTGATTGAAGCCTGGGCGGTGATCGGGTGGCTCGTCGTCAGCAAAACCGGCCTATGAACCAGTTGGGAATTGAATGGAGAATCCTGGTCACGCAGTTGATCAGTTTCTCGATTGTTTTTTTCGCGCTGTGGCGATTCGCCTATAAGCCGATTTTCGCGATGCTGGAAGCGCGTCGCCAGAAAATCGCCGAGGGCCTGGCCAACGCCGAAAAAATCAAGGCCGAACTGGCCCGCACCGAGGCCGAGCGGCGGCGGATTCTGGCCGAAGCCGGAGACCAGGCCAACAAATTGATCGAAGAAGCCCGCGCCGCCGCCGCGCGCGTGCGCGCCGAGGAAACGCAAAAAGCCATCGCCGCCGCCGAACAAATTCTGGCCAAAGCCCGTGAAGCGGCCGCCCAGGAGCGCGTCCAAATGCTCGCCGAGTTGAAGCGCCACGTCGGGCGGCTGGTCGTGCAGACCACCGCCACTGTTACCGGCAAGGTGCTCACGCCCGAAGACCAGCGCCGACTGGCCGAAGAGACGGAGAAGCAATTGTCTGCGTGAGCGGAACGGTCGGTGGGACCGGTTGTTCCGCGGCGGCGCCGCAGCGCCGCCCAACCGGAAACAGGAATGAAAATTTCCAAACCAGCGCAACGCGAAGCCCGGCAACTGTTCCGCAGTTGCCGCGTCAATGGCGTGTTGGAGGAAGAACGCGTGCGGCAGGCCGTCAAACTGCTGCTCGAAAAAAAGCCGCGCGGGTATCTGGAAATCCTGATGCGACTGTGCCGGCTGGTGAAGCTGGACCGGGAGCAGCGCGCCGTGCGTGTGGAAAGCGCCGTGCCCCTGCCGCCCGATTTGCAAAACGCCCTTGCCGAGCGCATTCGCAGCAAATACGGCGCGGCGCTGGAA
>DASRCU010000108.1:0-2147 GCA_035652955.1 Verrucomicrobiia bacterium
CGGTGGTGATCCTTAACGCCACCGAGGACCATCTGCGGACCGGGCTCGCAAACGTCGCGTGGGCCCATGCGCAGAGCGCTTCGCCATCCCTACCGGCGGTGGCTTTTTTTGCTCCGCCGCGACACCAACGGTGTTGGTCAGGAACTGGTGCAGGTGGATTTCCCGCAGCGCATGCAGGCCGCGCCGCCGGGCGAGCAACAGTTGCTGCCGATGACGCCGCCTCCCGACCAACTGCTGAAGGACAGCCGGCGCTGGCTTGCGCAGCTCAACGCCAAAGCAGCGGGCTCCGCCAACATCGATCCGGCGACGATCGGCGCCGGTCAGGCGGTTTTGTATTTCGACCATGTCAAACAATTTACGATTACTCAGAGTTCGGTGCTGAATGGGCAACCGCCGCCCTTTGGAACCGCGTGGGGCGTCAACGGCACCCAGCCGCCGAATTTCACCACCAATGGCGGCGGCGCCTTCGGCGGCACGTTTGAAACCCTGCTTTACGCGCTGCTGGAGGGGAACTCTCCCGCCACCTACCAGCACAAGATCATCGCCCGCCAGTATCTGCTGGTCAGCCCTCCGGCTCCGCTGGCGACGCAGCAGGTCACCACGCAATTCGCGATCACCGGATCGAACTGGAACGGGTCCTGGCCGGTGTATTCGACGCTGGGCTTCAGCAGCGATTTCACCTTGTCTTTGCAGTTGCTGCTCGACAGCAGCACGATGGGCGTGACGGAAAATCTGCCGCAGGCCACCAACAACGTGACCCAACTGACCACTTCGCAGCAGCACACGGAAACAGTGGGGCTGTCGGTGACCAGCGGCGCTCAAAACGGCAATCTGCTGGGAACGCTCAGTTCCTCATGGAGCGATTCGTGGACCTGGGGGCAGGCCAGGACGGTTTCGTTTCAGGACTGGCAAAGCCAATCCAGTCTGGATGTCGCCGACAATTTCGTGTCCTACCAATTCGAAGCGTTCGGCGGCAGCGACGTGACCGCGGCGGCGCTGTATGCAAATCTGCTGCAACTCCCGCCCAACAACGAACAGATCGAGTCGCAGTTCGTTGCGCCGTTCAATTACTTTCCACCCAACGGCCAGTTTCCGCAATTCAACCGCCTGCAGATAAGCGACATGACCAACAAGTCGGAAACCGAGTGGGCCACCAGCACCGGACAATTGATTCCACCTCAACTCGTCCAACTGGTGAGCAACGCGGTAATCGATTCCGGAGAACTGCTGGAGTTGACCGCGGGCGTGCGTATTCCGTTCAAAACTTTCCCCAATTCCGTCTTCACCGGTTACGGTCAGACGAGACTCTACCAGGTCTACAATTTGAACTTCGCCGCTCCGGGATTGCAGCCGCCGGGATGGCAGGTTTCCTCGCAAACCCAGGTCGTGGCGCCGTGGACGCTGAGTTTTCCGCCCTGGCCCGACAAGATAGCGCTCAACCAGCCCATCACCGGGACCCTCTCGATGCCGCAGGAGGAACTGAACGCGCTCAATTCGGCGGGACAGACGATTTTGCTGACCTACGTGGTGGAGCCGCTCAGCACGATCCAGACGCTGCCTGCGCAAGAGGCTTGCCCGGGCAATCAATTCAACTTCAATCCCGGGGCCAACGCGGTCAGCAACGGCAACCCGCCGTTGCAGGTGCCGGCGTCCTCGTTTGTGTGCAGCTCGGGTACCTGCTCGGCGCCGATTCCGCTGTCTTTCCAGACCGCCCAGACCAATCAGTACAGCGTGCAGGTGGTCGCCTGGTTGCCGCAGGCCACGATTAACGGCCAGACCGTGATCAATCCGCAGTCAGCCTGGTGCCTGAACGTGCCGGAAACCACGATCCAGTGAGGCGACTGCGCCGCGCTATTTTTGTGCCCGGGGATTCGGCCCACAAAAGTCACGGCGCAACGAAGCAGAGCCGGCAGGGACGCCGGCGCTACAGATTCAGAAGCTTAGCCGTGAAGCGCCTGTCCGTTGCGCCGGCATCCCTGAGTTTTTTCGGTTTTGCGCTCAATGGCAGCTCAGAAATTTCAGGTCTGGCGCCAAAAAGACGCCGCCAGAACGCCAAGGTCCCTCGCCCGGCGCAAAAAGACTGCGCCGGCCTCTCCCGTCGGGCGAGGCAATTGCCGCGCTCGCTTGCGATTATTCAACCACTGTCT
>DASRCU010000109.1:0-1227 GCA_035652955.1 Verrucomicrobiia bacterium
ACCAGGATGGCGAGCGAAAGCATCACCGTCGCCAGGCGATGCCGCAGGACGATTTGCAGTGTGTTCAGGTAACCGTGGCGCATCCGGTCGAAAAACCGTTCGAAGAAATTGTAAATCCGGCCGTGCGGTTTCAATTTTTCCGAATGGACGAATCGGCTGCACATCATTGGCGTGAGCGTGAGCGAAACGAAACCGGACGCCAGCACCGCCACCACAATCGTCACCGCAAATTCATGAAGCAACCGTCCCAGCAGCCCACCCATGAACAGCACCGGGATGAACACCGCCACCAGCGACAAGGTCATGGACACGATGGTAAAGCCGATTTCGCCCGCGCCGACCATGGCGGCCTGCATCGGCGGCTCGCCGTTTTCCAAATGGCGCACGATGTTTTCGAGCATGACGATGGCGTCGTCCACCACAAAACCCACGCACAATGTCAGTGCCATCAGGGAAAGGTTGTCCAGGCTGTACCCCAGCAACGCCATCGCTCCGAACGTGCCAATGAGGGACATCGGCAGGGCCAGGCTGGGAATGAGCGTGGCCGACAGGTTGCGCAGGAACAAAAAGATCACCAGCACTACCAGCACGATGGCCAGAAAAAGCGTTTCCTCCACGTCGCGCACGGACTGGCGGATGTTGTAGGAGCGGTCAATCGCCACGTCCAGTTTCACGGCCGCGGGGATTTCGGCGCGGAACTGCGGCAACAGTTTTCGGATCTGGTCCACCACTTCCACCGTGTTGGCGCCGGGCTGGCGGAGCACGGCCAGCACCACAGCGCGGGAGCCGTTGAACCACGCGGCCACCTTGTCGTTTTGCACGCTGTCCAGCACGTTGCCCAACTGGCCCAGTCGCACGGGATTGCCATTGCGATAGGCGACAATCAGCCGGCGGAATTGCGCCGCGTCATTCAACTGGCCGTTGGCCTGCACGGTAAAGGCCTGGTGATGGCCGTACAAAACGCCCAGCGGCTGGTTGACGTTGCCTTGTTCCACAGCCTGTTCCACCTGGTCAATGCCCAGGCCGTAAGCCGCCAGTTTGTTCGGGTCCACCTGAATACGCACCGCGTATTGCTGCGAGCCAAAGACGTTCACCTGCGCCACGCCGTTAACCATCGAGATTTCCTCCGCCAGCAGATTTTCGGCGTAATTGTCCACTTCCGAAAGCGGGAGGGTGTCCGACGACATGGCCAGGAAGACGATGGGGAAATCGGCGGGGTTGACCTTG
>DASRCU010000110.1:0-17129 GCA_035652955.1 Verrucomicrobiia bacterium
GTCAACGCCGGCATCGTCGTGGACACGCACGTTGCCCGGCTGGCGCGCCGGCTCGGTCTGACCTCGAAAACGACCCCTGAAAAGATCGAGCGGGAGCTGATGACGCTGGTGCCTCGGGAAAAATGGACGCTGTTCAGCCATTGGCTCATCTGGCACGGCCGGCGCCGCTGTTTCGCCCGCCGTCCGGACTGCGCCCATTGCGAGATTCAGGAACTGTGTCCGCGCCTTGGCGTCGCCAAACCGCCAACCCTCCAGCGGGCGCAAAACCGGCATTCCCAAACGGCCTGATTGGGTTATTTTGTCGCTCGTGATTTTCTGGTTGCTCCATTCCGGCCGGTGCGGCGCCGCCTTCAACATGGCTTTGGACGAGGCGTTGCTCGAAAATATTTCAGCTATCGGCCAGCCCCTGCTGCGATTTTATGGCTGGACGGAACCGGCGGCGACCTTCGGCTATTTCCAAAAATTTTCCGAAATCGAGCGCGCCACGCCGCTGCGCCCCCTCGTGCGCCGACCTACCGGTGGCGGCCTGGTGCCCCACGACGCCGACTGGACCTACAGCTTCATCGCCCCGCCGCAGCACGAATGGTATTCGCTCAAAGCCCAGGAAAGCTACCGGCGGATGCACGAGTGGATCCGGGCCGCCTTTGCCGGATTGAACATTGAAACCCAACTGGCCCCGTTCAAAAAGACCGGAATCCCCGGTGCCTGCTTCGCCGGACACGAAAAATTCGATGTGCTCTGGCGCGGCCGAAAAATCGCCGGCGCTGCTCAGCGACGCAACCGGCTCGGTTTGCTGATTCAAGGCTCGGTCCAGCCGCCGCCGCTCCCCTGTTCCCGGAGCGACTGGGAAAAGGCCATGCAGGAAACTGCGCAGGAAAACTTTCAAATCGCCTGGCGCCAATTTGTGCTTGACGAGCCCATCCGGTCGCGCGCGGAAAAACTGTCGCAGCAAAAATATGCCTGGGACCATTACAACCGGAAACGGTAGCGTGGCTGCGGCTGGCGAGCGAGAGAAGCAGGCAAACGAAGATTGCACGCCGGCGTTGGGTTTAATTGTCGGACCCCTGCCCGGACCCCCTCCAACGCCGGGCACGCTTCAAAGCCGCTGGTTTTCAAATGCGCCACCGCTGGTGCCTGAGTGGTTGGCGTGACAATCCGCTGGTTTGGCGAGGCTTCAGGGATGGGACGAAAGGCCGGTGTTCGGCGCGGGGCGGCCTTGCAAGGCCTCATAGACTGTCGCCGCTATCAATCGCGCGCCGGCGGCGTCGGGGTGGACGGTGTCGGGGAACATTTCGGGATGTGTTGCCAACGGCGTGTGGAGGTCAATGAGCGTGGCGCCCGTTGTCCGGGCCACTTGGCGAATCAGCGGCGCCACGGCGTTGGTCATGGTGAATTCCGAGATGCCCCATCGTCCGGGAAAGGCCGGCGGAGGCAGACAGACGTAGATTTTCACATCGGGATTGGCCCGGCGGAATTCGGCGATCATTTCCTCGTAATCGGACTGGAATTCATCGTGGTGTTGCCAGTTGTCCGGGGCGCGGGGAAATTCCTTTGTCGGCCGTTTGCTGTCGTTGGTGCCCAACAGGATAATCAGCACATCCGGTTTGAATTCCAGGGCGTTGGTGAAGGCGCGCTCGATCCAATAGGGATGGTCACCTGCTTTGAGCAGGGTACGTCCGCTGACGCCGAAGTTGCGCACGTCCCAATGGGGACCCAGCATCCGACCCAGCACCGCCGGCCAGGCGTCGCGCGCGCGGTTTGTCAAACCGGCGCCATAAGTGATGCTGTCGCCGACACAGGCGACGCGGAGGAGGTGCGTATCGGTTTGGGAAGCCGAAGCCACGGTGGCAGCACCGGCGATGCCGCAGAAGCAAAGCAGCGCGACGAGAATTCGAATGAGGTAGCGCATGGTGGATGAGACGTTATCCAATTCCTTTCCTGCGGGCAATGATCTTTGTCCGGCAAGGCAGGGCAAGGAGCATCCGGCACTGTTCTTCCAGCCAGAGGCTGATGGACGGGGCGGGCGGCGGGGCGTTCAATTGCTACTGGAGCAAAGAGTTTGGCCACGTGGCGTGCTTGTCCAGCGGAATCCTCCCGCCATCCGAGGCTTCATTTTCGGGTGGCTTAGGGGAACCAGACCAATTCCGGATTGTTGGTGATGACGTTGCCGGCGGGGTCGCGGTAGGCAGTGACGGGCAGGCGCGCTGCATGGCCGTCCAGAAAGACGAATTGTGCGCCGCGACTGTGGAGATTGGTGTGGACAAAATTGACCGAGCCGACGGCCGGCAGGTTTTTAGAATCAAACAGCCAGACGACGGCCTGGGCCCGACGGATGGCGGCCAGGCGGATGGGCACGTTGTTTTCGCCGGTTCCATTGACGTGGTCGTTGAGGCAATAGTGAAACAGGTTGTTGCCGTTGCTCCGGCGCGGATTGGCCGGGCACAGCCAGACGGTGTTGCCGGTGGCGGCCAGTGCATTGGTGCGCCACGGCATGTCGGCATAACGCGGCAGATTCATTTGTTGAGGAAGCTGGATGTACCAGGCTGAGTATTTGGGGTTGTGGACTTCCGCGTCGGTGGGATTGGGCGTCCCTTCCGGCGGCAAAAAGTCATCGTGGTCCACGGCATAGAGGTGCGTGGCCAGTCCCCATTGTTTGAGGTGGGTCAGGCAAGGAACGGCCCGGGCAGCCGCCTGGCTTCGGTTGAGCACTGGTAACAGCAACGCCGCCAGGAGGGCGACGATGGCGATGACCACCAAAAGCTCGATCAGTGTAAAGCCATGTGGTTTCATCTGACCGGGTCCTGAATCGGCTCTGAATTAACACATCGGAGGCGCGTCTGCCAAACGGGAAATTTCGGATTTTAATCGCCATTCATCCGGGTTGAAAAAATCTGGCCGCGGGCAATGGAATTGATAATCTGCGCGGATGGTTCGGCTGGTTTTATTTGACGTGGACGGCACGCTGATTCACACCGGCGGGGTGGGGAAAATGTCTTTTGCGCGGACGCTCGCGTCGGTGTTTAACGCCCGGAACGGCGTGGAAAGAGTCCGTTTTGCGGGGCGCACGGATGTCAGTCTGGTGCGTGAGTTGTTCGGCGTTTGCGGGGTTGCCGCAACGCCGGAAAACTTCCAGCGATTTTTCGACCAATACGTTTTCTGGTTGGACCACCTGCTGGCTGAGGGGCGCGGCGGGATTTGCCCCGGCGTGACGGAATGGATTCGCGATTTGCAGGCGTTGCCACGGCCGCCGATGCTGGGTCTGCTCACCGGCAACATTCGTCTGGGCGCAGAAATCAAGCTGCGCCGTTATGGGCTTTGGGAATGGTTTGAAATCGGCGCCTTCGCCGACGACCATGAGGATCGAAATCAAATCGCCGCCACCGCCCTCGAACGCGCTCGGCGCGTGCTCGCTGGAAATTTGCGCCCGGAGGAAATTCTGGTGGTGGGCGACACGCCGCACGACGTGCGCTGCGCCCAATTCATCGGCGCTCAGGCGCTGGCGGTGGCCACCGGCGGAGCGACTCTGGAGGAATTAAAAAAATTCCGGCCCCGTTGGGCGGTGGAGGATTTGACCCGGGTCCGCGCCAAAGAAATCGTCGAATCGTGACGGCTCCCTCTTTTCTCAAGCCGGACCGGTTGTGCTTGAGTCCTCCAATGAAATCAATGGCAGCCGCAGTGGCCGCTGCAGCAATGCCCGCCGCCGTTGCCAGCCGGGGAGGGTCCCGCCGCGCTCGCGGCGCTGGTCGCCGCAAAGGTGGAGAACTTCTTGGATAAATTCTTCGAACCGCAATGCGGACATTCTGCCCCGTGCCAGTCGGCGGAGCGCACGAGGATTTCGCTCTCGGCGCCGCATTTTTCGCAATGGAATTCGTAAATCGGCATGAGCATAAAATAACCGGCCAACAAAAAATCTCAAGTGCTGGAAACAGCGCGCTTGGCGGCGGCGAGGCCTCCCGGTCGTTCGAGTGGTCACGGAGCGAACGGCCGGGCTGGGGGACGGCGTGCGGTTTGCCGGATTTCAGCCCGTTGACTTGACGTTTTGAGGCTCGTTACCGCCTCATATTTTTATCCGATGACGGGAAGGAAGATTTCGCGTTAGCCTGATGGCCTTCAGTGGAAGGCTGGATTGGATGAGCATTGCGATTGCCATTGTGGAAGATCAACGCGAGATGCGCGAGAGCCTGGTGGAATGGCTGGGCCACGCGCCGGGTCTGCGTTGTGTGGGCGCTTATGCCAACGCGGAGGAGGCATTGCGGGAAATCCCCGTTCAAAAACCCGATGTGGTTTTGATGGACATCAACCTGGGCGGCTTGAGCGGCATCGAATGTGTGGCCCGCCTCAAGGCGCGTCTGCCGCAGACGCAAATCCTGATGCTGACCACCTACGACGATGGCGACCTGATTTTCAATTCCTTGCGCGCCGGCGCGAACGGTTACCTGCTCAAGAACATGCGCCAGGAAGAACTGGTGGAGGCGGTGCGGCAGGTGCAGGCCGGCGGCGCGCCCATGTCGCTTTCGATCGCGCGCAAGGTAATTGATTATTTTCACCGCGCCGAGTCGCCGTCGCCCGCCGTGCACCATCTGACGGCTCGCGAGCGGGACATCCTGCGGTTGCTGGCTCAAGGATATTTATACAAGGAAATTGCCGATCGCCTGGGCATCAGCATGAGCACGGTGCGAACCCACATCAGCGCCGTCTATGAAAAATTGCACGTTCACTCCCGCACGGAAGCGGCCATGAAACTGGTGCAGGGAAACCATTGAACGGGGAATGGCCAGCTCTCAAACCGGCCGCCGGAAGCCGCCGGTTGTTCATTGGCCAATCCGGCCCGCGCATTTTTCCAGGCCCGAAACGGCACGGAGATTTTATGGCGACTGGCAATTTGCCGTGGACCGGTCGGATGAACATCCGATGGACAGTCCGGGCAAAAGACCGTTCAATGAAAGCGGCAAATTCCTGATTCTATGCGAGCGACGAAACTTCTTTGGATCTCCTTGCTGGGCGCCGGGGCGCTGGGTTTGAACCTGACCTTAACGCGGGCGGCGGATATTTACAAGGCCGACGTGCCGGATAATCTCAATCTCGGCACCTCCTGGGTGGGCGGCGTGGCGCCCGGAGCGGCTGACGTGGCGGTGTGGGATCACACCGTGGTCAACAACTTGAGTGCTTCGCCCGGCGCGAATTTAAGCTGGGGCGGCATCCGGATTCTCGATCCGGCCGGCCCCATCACCCTCAATGCCGACGGCAGCACGCTGACCAACGGCGCTGCGGGCATGGACTTGAGCCTGGCGGCCGCCGCGTTGACGATCAACTGTCCCGTGGCCTTGAGCGCCGATCAAACGTGGAGCGTGACGAACAATCAGACGTTGACCCTGGCCAGTGTGGTTTCCGGCCCGGCCGCGCTGAAAATTGCCGGAGGCGGGGACGTGATTTTGAATAGCGCCAATACCTATTCCGGCGGCACTCTGATTGCCGGCAGGGTTCATCCGGGAAATGCAACCAGTTTGGGCACTGGACAGATCACTTTCACCAATGGTTACGTGCGGTTTGATGTTTTCCCCAGCGGCGGAGTCATGGCCAATTCCAACCTCGTGACCGGCACCAACATTCTGGACCTGGCCGGGATCAGCGCCGTGCTGGATGGCGCCTGGAAGGGCGCCGGCACACTGTGGGTGACCAATCTGGTCAGCGGCGCGACCTTCACCCTGGGCGGCAACGGCAATGCCGGCGGCAACATGGCTGGCTTCACCGGGGCCATTGTCGTGACGGATCCCAACAGCGCCGGCACGCTGCGCTTCAACAACGGCGGCGGCAACAACAACACCGGCAACGCCGCCATGACCTTGGACCTGGGCAACAGCAGCGTGAGTTTCTTCACGCGCAACCGCAACGGCGCCGTCACCTTCGGCGCATTAAGCGGCGGCCCGAATACGGTCATTCGACAAGGCGCCAGCAGCAGTGGCACCAGCACTTACACAATCGGCGCTTTGAATTTGAACACCACCTTTGCCGGAACAATCAGCGATGGCGGCAGCTCCTCCGCCGGGATTGTGGCGCTGACCAAAGTCGGCACCGGCACGCTCACCTTGAGCGGCAATAACCATTACACGGGAACCACCACCATCAGCGGCGGCACGTTGCAAATCGGCGACGGCACAACGGCCGGCACTGGAACGCTCGGAACCGGTGCCGTCGTCAATAACGCCACCCTCATTTTCAACCGGCCGGACGATTTTGAAGTGGACAATGCCATCAGCGGCACGGGCATCACCGTCAAGCAAAATGTCAACACTCTGACTTACGGCGGCAATGACACCGCGTCGGGCGTTTTTGACATCGAGGCCGGCACGCTGGCGTTGAATGCCGCCGCCGCCCTTTCCAGTCCCATTTTCATCGCCGCCGGCGCCAGCTTGGACGTGTCCCAAAATCCAACCTTTACCTTGTCCTCCACGCTGTCCGGATTCGGCACGGTGCTGGGGACGCTCACCGTTTCGGGCGGCGCGGTCAATCCCGGACAGGCGGGCGCGGCCGGCACGTTGACTTTTGCGAACGGTCTGACGGAGCTGGGCGGCGTCAACCATCAATTCCAATTATCTGCGCCCGGCGGCACCAACGATCAAATCGTCGTGACCGGCGATCTGACGTTGAACGGCCTGAACAACATTGTCGCTTCCGCTTTTGGCGGGGGCAATTTGCCGAGCGGCGTTTATCCGCTGATTACCTACAGCGGCGCGCTGAACGGCAGCCTGACCAACCTGGCGCTTTCCATTTCCGGCGGGCTGGGCGTGTTGACCAATCCGCCCGGTGAAATCGCACTCGTCATTACGCCGCCGCCGCGCGGAGCGACCAATCTTACGTGGCTGGGCGACGGTGCGGCCAATGCCTGGGACGTCAACACCAGCAGCAACTGGCTGGCGGGCGCGACTCGGTTCACGTTTTTGAACGGCGACCGCGTGACATTTGACGATACCGGCGCGGCCAACAGCACGGTGTCTCTGACCGGTCCGGTGCTGCCGGCGGCGGTGACGGTCAATGCTGCCGCCGATTACACCTTCACCGGCGCGGGAGAAATCAACGGCGCGACCGGTTTGTTCAAGACCAACTCCGGCACGCTGACTCTTTTGACGACGAATAGTTACACCGGCCCGACGATCATCGCCGGCGGTACGCTGGCGGTGATGGATTTGGAAAACGGCGGGCTGGCCAGCAGCCTCGGTGCTGCCGACAGCAATCCAACCAATCTCATCTTCAACGGCGGCACGTTGAGTTACCTCGGCCCCGGTTCGACAACCGATCGCGGCGCAACCCTGGAGAATGCCGGCGCCAACGTCAACGTGACTGCGGGTTCGACGTTGACGCTCAATGGCTCCTGGACCGGCTCCGGCGCTTTGACTGTTTCAGGCCCTGGGACGCTCGCGTTGAACGCGGCCAACACTTACAGCGGCGGCACGGTGCTCAGCAACGGGGTATTGGCGCTGGGCAGCAACCTCGCCAACAGCTCCGGCCTGGGGCCGACCAATGCCCCGGTCATTTTTGCCGGCGGCACGCTGCAACTTTTCGGTTATTCCGGCTCCACAGCCAACAACTACGCCACCTGCTACAATCCGCTGGTCGTGCCCGCCGGCCAGAGCGGCACATTGCGAATGTTTCCGCGCGGGCCGGGCAACAGCGGCGCCAATTCCGGTTTGCGCAGCAGCCTGTCCGGCGCCGGCACGCTCAATCTGGTAGTCAATTATGTGCGCGACAACCTCGACGGCGACTGGTCGGCTTTCACCGGCACCATCAATGTCACCTCCAAAAACGGTTCCGGCGATGAAATGCGCATCAACAACAGCTTCGGCTATTCCAGCGCCGTCATTTATTTGAACGACGGCGTCATTTTGGACCGTGTTTCGACCGCCAACGCCACGATAGACATCGGCGAACTGGGCGGCACCAGCGGGGCGGTCATCGGGCCAGGCAATTCCACCGCGCAAAATCCCACCTGGCGCGTCGGCTGGCGGAACACCACCAACACCTTTGCCGGCACCATCCAGGATGATGGCGTGACCACCGTGGTGAAAGTCGGCACCGGCAGATGGATTCTGTCCGGCCAGAACACTTACCACGGCGCCACGATTGTCAGCAACGGCGTGCTGGCCCTGGCGACCGGTCCCTCCGGCGACGCTTCCATCGGCAGCAGCACCAACATTTTCATCGCCGCGGGCGCAACGCTGGATGTCACCGGCCAAAGCACCGGCACCCTGCCGTTGTATTTCGGTCAGACGTTGAGCGGCGCCGGCACGGTCAATGGCATTCTCGACAGCACCGGCGGCGGCACAGTTGCGCCGGGTGATGGGACCGGTCTGGGAACATTGACGGTAACGACGAATGCCAATCTTGGCGGCACGCTGTGGATCAAACTTGACCGCGCCGCCACGCCCAACAGCGATCGGTTGGTGGCGCCGACGATCACTTTGCAAGGTGTGTCGGTGGTATTCACCAACGTCGGGCCGGCCTTGCAGGTGGGCGACACGTTCACGATTTTCACCGGTGCGGTGTCCGGCACGGTCGGCAGCGTAACAGTGCCCGGCGGCAATTATTACACGTGGGATACCAGCCGGTTGGCAATTGACGGCACGGTGCGGCTGACGGGCGTACTGCCGCCGCCGGCCATCAGTCACATAGATTTCAGCGGGCTGGCTTCTGGTTACCTGTACATCAACGCCACCAACGGCGCGCCTGGCGGTGCGGTCAGTGTGCTGACGTCCACCAACCTGGCGCTCCCCCTGAGGCAGTGGAGCGTTCTGGGCACGGGTAACTTTGATGCCAGCGGCAATTTAAGCAATTTCTATGTGCCGGTGGACAATACCCAACCGCAGTCATTCTATATTCTGCAGGCGAACTAACGGGGTGATTCCACGTCGTCGGGGGGACAAAGTTGGGTTCACCTTGATTGAGTTGTTGGTGGTTATTGCCATCATTGCCATTCTGGCGGCTCTGCTCCTGCCGGCGCTCAGTCGGGCCAAGGAAAAGGCCCGGCAAACCGCCTGCATCAATAACCTGCGGCAGATTGGGCTGGCCCTGGTGATGTATGCCGACACGTTCCACCAGTATCCGGGAGACATTCGTCTGGCCAACAACACTTACATCTGGCAACCGCGGCTGTTGAGTCTGATGGGCAAAAATCGCAAGGCCTTTTTCTGTCCGTCCGCCCTGCCTCAAAGCGCCTGGGATACCAACCAAAACTCCACGCTCAAAACGGTCCTGGGTGAGGATGGCAAGATTGATCCCTACGGCATCGCCACCGGCGCCAACGACAATCAGGGCAGCCGCTTCTCGCTGGGCTACAACGACTGGGGATTGAGCATGCCACTTCAACTGGGTTTGGGTGGCGACGTGGATCGGCCCGGTTACCAACCGGTGCGGGACACGCAGGTGCGCAGTCCGGTGAACATGATCGCCGTCGGCGATTGCCGTTCCGACGCGCCGGCCGGCAACATCAAATTCAACGCCAATCTCGACCCGCAAGTCAGCAACATGGAAAATCCGCAGCAGCACACGCAGTGCCCCTGCAACCGGCACAATTACCACACCGACCTGCTCTTTTGCGACGGGCACGTGGAAAGCCCGTTGCGAAATGAAGTCATTGACCCCAACAACAGCTATTGGCGTGCGCGTTGGAACACTGACAACAATCCGCATCCCGAAATCACCTGGTCGGTGCCGTGGTTGCCGGGCACTGGTCCCCTGGAACAATAATGGCCCTTGCCTTTTGACGGTCAGACCGGTTTTACTTCTTGAATCATGTTTATTCCCCGTTGGAGTGGTTTTTTTTCCGTCGTGTTGCTTCTGGCGCTTTCGACGACGGCCAGTGCCCAAACGTTGCGTCCGCCGGCCGTGCCGCTGGTGACGTTTGATCCCTATTTGAGCATCTGGTCTGAAGCCGACCATCTGACGGACAAAAACACCGTTCATTGGACGGGCCACGAACAATCGCTGGCCAGCCTGATTCGCATTGACGGAAAAACGTTTCGGCTGATGGGGGCCGAGCCGCCGGCGGTGCCGCCCCTGCCGCAAGTGTCGTTGCAGGTTTTCCCCACGCGCAGCATCTACGAATTTGAGGGGGCCGGCGTGCATGTCACGCTCACCTTCCTGACGGCGGCGTTGCCGCACGATCTGGACGTGTTTTCGCGGCCCTTGAGCTATCTCACCTGGCAGGTGCGTTCAACCGACGGCGCGCGGCATGAGGTTTCGATTTTCGATAGCACCAGCTCCGAATTGGCGGTCAACACCCCCGAGGAAACGGTCGTCTGGTCGCGCACGCGCGCCGGGCCGCTGACCGCCCTGCGCGTGGGCACCGCCGCCCAGCCGGTTCTCGGTTCTTCCGGCGACAATCATCGGATTGACTGGGGCTATGCCTACGCGGCGGCACTGACCCGGGAATCCCAATCCGCCATGGGCGGCCAGGAAATGTTGCTGAAGAATTTCGCCGATAACGGTCGCCTGCCGGCGCGTGACGACACCCGGATGCCGCGCGCGGTGAATGACGACATGCCGGCACTGGCCTTTGTTTTCGATCTCGGCCGCGTCGGCGCGAAACCCGTGCAACGACAGGTCCTCATCGCCTACGATGAGATTTACGCCATCAAATATTTCGGCCAAAACCTGCGGCCCTACTGGCGGCGCAACGGCCAGACGCCCGAACAATTGCTGGCGACGGCGGCCAAGGAATATCCCTCCATCCTTCGCCGCTGCGAAATGTTCGATCGCGATTTGATGGCGGATCTGTCGGCGGCCGGCGGCGAGCGTTACGCGCAAATTTGCGCCCTGGCGTATCGCGAATGCGCCGCCGCCTGCGGCCTGGCGGCCGACGCCAACGGCCAGCCGCTGTTCTTCACCAAGGAAAACACCAGCAACGGCGACATTGCCACCGTGGACGTGATTTATCCGATGGACCCGGTGTGGATTCTGCTCAGCCCCACGCTGGCCAAGGCGACCGTGGTGCCCATTCTTTCCTACGCCGCTTCCCCCCGCTGGAAATTCCCCAACGCGCCGCATGACCTGGGGACGTATCCTATCGTGACCGGGCGCGACAATGGCGGCGAAGCCATGCCGGTGGAAGAAAGCGGCAACATGATCCTGCTGTGCGACGCTATCGCCCACGCCGACGGCAACGCCAATTTCGTCGCCCCCTGGTGGCCGCAATTGACCCAATGGGCGGAATTCCTGGAGCGGTACGGCCTGGACCCGGAAAATCAGTTGTGCACCGACGATTTCATGGGCCATTTGGCGCACAATGCCAACTTGTCCGTCAAAGCGATCCTGGCGCTGGCCGCCTATGGCGATTTATGCCGGATGCGGGGCGAGACCGCCAGCGCACAAAAATACTTCGCCCTGGCCAAAGCCGACGCCCAACACTGGATTCAGGTGGCGGCCGACGACGACCACTACCGCCTGGCTTTCGACAAGCCGGATACCTGGAGCCAGAAATACAATCTGGTCTGGGACGGGATTCTGGGTCTGAACGTCTTTCCGCCGTCGGTGGCGCAAAAGGAAATCGCCTTTTACAAAACCGTCATGCAACCCTACGGTTTGCCGTTGGATTCGCGGACGCACCTGACCAAGACCGATTGGTCCATTTGGACCGCCACCCTTGCCGAGAGCCGGAGCGACTTTGAATCGTTCATCAACCCCATTTACAATTATCTGAACCAAACGCCGCTGCGCCTGCCGCTGGTGGATTCGTATCAAACCGACCAGTTTGGCCGCGGTCGCGGACCGATCTTCTCGGCGCGCCCGGTGGTGGGCGGCTTTTTCATCAAGCTGCTTACCGATCCAAAGATTTGGCACAAATGGACGTCTGGCGACAAGCTGAACCCGCACGATTGGGCGCCGCTGCCCCAACCGCCCAAAATGTCGGTCGTCGTCCCCGCCGCAGACACCCAACCGGCCTTCTGGCGCTACACCACCGTCCAACCGGCAGGCAACTGGATGAGCCCCGATTTCGACGATTCCTCCTGGGCGCGCGGCCCGGGCGGCTTTGGCACCGTCGGCACGCCCGGAGCCGTGATTGGCACTGCCTGGCAGACCGATGACATCTGGCTGCGACGCCAGGTGGTTCTGCCGCCGCAGAATTACGATGAACTTCAAGCCTGGCTGCATCACGATGAAGACGCCGAGGTCTATCTCAACGGCGTGCTGGCGGTGAAGGCGAGCGGTTTCACCACCGGCTACGAAAATTTCCCATTGACAGCGGCTGCTGAAGCCGCCCTCAAACCGGGAAAAAATCTAATCGCCATTCATTGCCACCAGACCGTCGGCGGACAATACGTGGATTGCGGTCTGGTGGACGTGCAAACCCGATAGCCGCGTGAAGGTTCCCCGTCAGAATATGGCGGCGCTGATTTTCGGCGGGCTGTTGTGCGTGGCGGCGCCGGCGCAGGAGCTTCCCTCCTCGGCCGACTTGCCGCCCACACCCATCGTCACCAATCGTCCGCCGCTGCTGCCCACACCCTTCGTGGCGCTTCCGCTGGGCAGCGTGCACCCGCAGGGCTGGCTGCGGGAACAATGTGAATTGCAACGCGACGGCATCACCGGCCATGCGGAACAACTTTACGCCAGCGATCTCGGCACCAACAGCGCCTGGCTGGGCGGCACCGGTGAAAATTGGGAGCGCGGTCCGTATTATTTTCGCGGGCTGGTGGCGCTGGCCTACACGTTGAACGACGCCGGCCTGAAGCATCAGGCGCAAAAATGGATGGACTGGCTGTTGGACCATCAACAGCCGGATGGTTACCTCGGCCCGGCCGCAAACAGCGACTGGTGGCCGCGCATTATCGCCACCGATACGCTCAAGGATTATTACGAAGCCACCGCCGATCCACGCGTGCCGACGGTGTTAAGCAATTACTTTCACTACATGCTCCGCCATTTGCCCGAGCGGCCCTTGAAGGATTGGGCCAAAGCGCGTGCCGGTGATGAAATGGCCGCGGCGCTTTGGCTTTACAACCGCAACGGCGATACCAACCTGCTGGCGCTGGTCCGTCTGCTGCGCCGGCAGGCGTACGACTGGCCCGGTATTTTCACCAGCAACAACTTTGTTTGCTACGGCACCGATTTTCATCCCAAACACAATGTCAACATCGAAGAAGCTCTCAAAATGCCGGCGGTGTATTATTTGCTTTCGCACCGGGCGAGCGACCGGGACGCCGTCGCGCTCGGCCTGGACAACCTCATGCGGGAAAACGCGCTGCCCTTCGACATCAACAGCGGCACGGAATTTCTATCCGGCGATTCGAGCATTCAGGGCGTTGAATTCTGTGCCATCGTCGAGGCCATGTTGAGTCTGGAAACGGTCGTGCGCATCACCGGCGATCCGGCGTTTGCCGACCGGCTGGAAACGATTGCCTTTAACGCCATGCCCGCCGCCACGGCCAACAACCTCAGGGGACTCCAGTATTATACCGTGCCCAACAACGTCATCGCCATTTACGGCAGCCACGGTTTCAACCAGGATTACCCCAATGGCACACTGCCCGGTCCTGACTCCGGCTATCCCTGTTGCCGCTACAATTTTCAGATGGGCTGGCCAAGATTCGTGCAGAACTCGTGGGCCGCCACCGCGGACGGCGGACTGGCAGTGATCGCCTACGCCCCCACCGTCGTCACCGCCCTCGCCGGCGGAAAACCCGTGCGCGTGATCGAAGACACCCGTTACCCCTTTGAAGAAGAAATCCGGCTGCACGTGGCTGTGGACGGGCCGGCAAACTTTCCGCTGGTGCTGCGCATTCCCGGCTGGTGCCGTCACCCCGCCGTGACCGTCAACGGCCGGCCGCAAACCGCGGTGCGAACGAATTCGTTTTACCGCCTGGAACGAACCTGGCACAACGGCGATGCCGTTACGGTGCGTTTGCCGATGCCCATTCAAACGCAAACCGGACCCACCCGTGCCGTAGCCATCCACCGCGGACCGTTGGTGTATTCGTTGAAAATCGGCGAGCAGTGGACAGTACGCACGCCTGGCCCGCCGGGTCTGCGCCAGTTTGCGGAGTTTGAAATTCATCCGACGACACCGTGGAATTACGCGCTGCAATTGAATCCCACGAATCCCGCCGCCGGACTGACCTTCACCAACCTGGGAACGCCCGCTAATCCCTTCGACCCGGCCGAACCGTCCGTGGCCTTGATCGCCCACGCCCGACGAGTGCCGGATTGGACGATCGGCTGGCGCGGCACCCACGCCTTTGAGCCGCCGCTCAGCCCGGTGGCCTCAACTCATTCGCTGGAGCGCGTCCTGCTGGTGCCGTTCGGCGCGCAACATTTGCGAATCAGTTGGTTTCCCTACCTCGGCACACCGTCCCCCACACGAAACAGTTTTACGGAGGATTTTGATCCAACCTGGTGCCGGCGCTGGACAACTTTTGGCGGCAACTGGCTGGCGCGACACGGCGTTTTAAGCACAGCGCCCGCCTCGGCCAACGGCGCCAAAGCCGTGGCCATGACCACGGCCTTTACGAATTTCATTTACGCAGGCGATGTGTCCGTGGGGCCGGTCGGCAACGCCGGCTTGATTTTCCGCGTCAGCCGGCCGGACATCGGCGCCGATGCCTACTGCGGTTACTATGTCGGTATCAATGCGCAGGAGTCCCGCCTGGAATTCGGCTGCGCCAGCAATGCCTGGCGCTCGATTACCAATGTGCCGATGGCTTTTGCGGCGAATACTTTCTACCATCTCAAAGTGCAGGCCGTCGGCCCGCGCATCCGCGTCTTTGTCAACGATGCCGACCGGCCCGTTTTGGATGTGCACGACGGCACCTTTGACGGCGGCATGGTGGGCGTGCGGGATTACTGCCCCGATGCCGAGCGCTCGCTCTCCAGTTTTTCCCACTTGACAGTTCAGCGTCTCTGATTCGCTCCGGGAACCGGCGGCAACGATTCAATGGAACGGCTTCCGTCCGGGTCGAAAACGAAACTGCAGCCGGAGTAAACTACCGTTCCTGCAACGCGGTTTTCAAATCGCTGACGAGCGTATCCACATCTTCCTCGGTGGTATCCCAGGCGCACATGAAGCGGCAGCCGCCGGCGGCGATGAAGGTGTAAAATTGCCAGCCGCGTTGCCACAACGCCTCGGCCACTCCCGCTGGCAAGGCGGCAAATACGGCGTTGGCCTGGCGCGGAAAAAGAATTTTCACCTCGGGCAACTGGCGCAACCGGGCTTCGAGCCGGGCGGCCATCGCGTTGGCATGGGCGGCGTGCCGCAACCATGCGCCGTCCCGCAACATGCCCACCCACGGCGCGGAGAGATAACGCATTTTGGACGCGAGCTGGCCGGCCTGTTTGCAGCGGTAGTCAAATTCCGCCGCCAGTTCCCGATCGAAAAACACCACGGCGTCGCCAATGCCAAGCCCGTTCTTCGTCCCGCCAAAGCACAGCACGTCCACGCCCGCCTGCCAGGTGATTTCCTGCGGTTTGCAGTTCAGGGTGACCACCGCGTTGGCGAAACGTGCGCCGTCCATCTGGATGCGCAATCCCAGCGACTTGGCCACGGCCCAAATGGCCTTGATCTCCTCGGCGGTATAGACCGTGCCCACTTCGGTGGCCTGCGTCAGGCTCACGGCGCGCGGTTTGGGGTAATGAATGTCGCTGCGCCGGTGCACCAGGCGCTCGACAGTTTCCGGCGTGACCTTGCCTTCGGCGCCGGAAACGGTCAGAACTTTTGTGCCGTGCGAGAAGAATTCCGGCGCCCCGCATTCGTCCGTTTCGACGTGTGAAAACTCGTGGCAGATGATGCTGTGATAAGAGCGGCAGAGCGACGCCAGCGCCAGTGAATTAGCGGCGGTGCCGTTGAACACAAAAAACACCTCGCAGGACGTGCCAAAAACTTCGCGGAGCAGGTCAGCAGCTTGTTGCGTCCACGCGTCGTTGCCGTAAGCGGGCGTGTGTCCGGTGTTGGCTTGTTCCCAAGCCGCCCAGGCTTCAGGACAAACGCCCGCGTAATTGTCGCTGGCAAACTGGCGGCGGGACTGGATGCCCGCGGTGAAATGGAAATCACCTTTGCGCATAACCTGGCGCCATTTTGCGTGGAAAACCCCGCCGACAAAAGCGCAAACCACGCGGAAAAAATCTGTAATCGGCCTGCGATTGTTAAACCCGCCGGCGCGCAGGATTCAAAGGGTTACCGACGTTTGGGCACCGGCAGCCATGCAGACTTTCCTGGCCAGACGATTCAAACTGTCTCCGTCCTGCCTGCTTATGGCCGGTAAATCAGCCGGTAAAACACCGAGCCGTTGGTGGCCGCCATCGGCACCGTCACCGAATTCACACGGAATTTCGATTAGATGCAGCGTGTCAATGATGCCGATACCGCGTCCGAAGGAAACGCCCGGAATCGCTTGTGCGAATTGCAGGTTCGGATTCATCCGCGTCTTGAGGTCAAGGAAGAAAACCTTGAGCAACTGCGCCGCCTTGATGACATAACGATCGTCGGCGGTGATTTTGTGGGCGGCGCCGAGCGCGGCCACGGCGTCTTTCAACCGCCAGATGCCCTCGCGATGCTTGTGGAAATTGTTCGGATTGATCTCGCCGTCGCGCTGGACGTAAGGCAGACCGTTGGTGGGGTTCGGATTCGGCCACCACTAATCGCCGTTGGAGTAATAATCATTCGGCCCGCCTTCGCTCAGCTTCGCCCGATAATCGGTGATGGTAATTGGCGCGAGGCCGAGCGCGGCGTTGGTGGCCTTCAGGATGCGGGCCAGGCCAATCGCCGCCGCGTCAATCGAAACGCGTGCGGAATGAACCAGCGCGGGCGTTGCAGCGCCCTCGGCGCGCAATGACGGCAAAGACGCTGAGTCCCGCAATTACAAGCAAAAATCGAATAGATTTTATATTTTCAAACCAATGTACGGTTTCGTCAGACGATGGCCATTTCATCGAAGTTTCAACAGATAAAACGCCTGCGGCCAAGTCGGGTCGGGCGCGTTGGTGAAACGGAAATTGCCGCTGTCGTCAAACGTATTCGTGGCGATCACCGGCCAGTTCGTCAAGGGCAGGCCGAGATTGGTCGAAGCCAAAACGTAATAGGCCCCGTTCGGCATACCCTTGCTGCCGCTGAAAATGAAATTGCCGTCTCTCAACACCGCTCCGGTCAT
>DASRCU010000111.1:0-13307 GCA_035652955.1 Verrucomicrobiia bacterium
GGAAATCGCCAGCAGCAGGGCGGTCGCCCTGGCCACCGCCCACGGAGAAATTGTTTCCGGCAAGGGATAAAAAACGGCCAGCCGCGTCGGCCAAAACAACTTTTCCAGATAACTGGCATAAGCCAGCGGCGTGTTTTCCAGGCGGTAAGCCAGCGACACGGTGCTCAGCGTGGCCACCGCGCCGCCGTGTTTTTGCGCCAGGAAAGTGATCAGACAGGAAACGGCTGTCAAGAGGAAAAACGGAATTTTTTCGGTCAGCAACCGCGTCCAGCTTCGAATGCTCGCTTCTCCCGGAGTCAGGCGTTTGAGCGGCCACCAATCCAGCAACAGCATCACGCACGGCAGCGTGACCACCATCGGTTTGCTCATCAGACCGCAGGCAAACAACAACAGCGCCAGCGCATAAAAAACTCTTGCCTGGCGCCCCCGGCTGCGGATTTCCCGCACGTAGCGCGCGTAGGCCAGCAACATCAACAACGCGAAAAACGTGCTCAAGACATCCTTGCGCTCGGCAATCCACGCCACCGATTCCACGTGCATCGGATGCCAGGCGAAGAGCGCCGCCACGAACACCGCCGGCCAGAGCATTTCGGAGGCGGGACCGGTGGAGGAGGCGGGATCGCGTTTGCCTTCTTTGGCGTTCCCTTGTTCGCTTCCCGTGCGCAGCAGGACCCACAACAGCCGGAACAGCAACAGGCCGTTAACCGTGTGAAACAGGACGTTTACGGTATGGTGCAAGCCGGCGTTCAGGCCGAAAAGCTGGCAGTCAAGCATGTGAGACAGCCAGGTCAAGGGATGCCAGTTGGCCGCGTGCCAGGTGGTGAAAGCCCATTCCACACCGTGCCACGTCAGGCCGGCTTTGACCGCAGGATTGTCGGTGACGTAATCGTTGTCATCAAAATCAATAAACGGATAACGGCAGACCGGTTCGTAGAGCAGCAGCGTGCCCAGAACCAGCAACAGCGCCAGCAGACGCGAACGCGACATGGCCTTGTTTTATTGCAATTGTTTGGCAAAGACAAAGCGCGATTTCGATGGCCTTCGCCGGGACCTCCCCCGTCAAATTTTCATGAAATTGTGTCCCACTCAACTTTCCCATCCCGGGCCGAGGGAAATCCACGGCTGAAACAACCAAGTCCGAGCTGCCGTTTTGGCGCATCGCGACGGCCATGGACGATTGGGATTGATTTTGCCAGACCGGTTTCAAAGAATTTGCCGGCCACGCAACTGGTCAGCCAATGGCAGCACCGCTTGAACTGGAAAGGGACATCGTGCGCCGGTTAACGCGCCGCGGCCAGACCCTGGCGCTGGCCGAATCCTGCACGGGGGGGTTTATTGCCCATCGGATTACGCTGGTGCCGGGCGCCTCGCGGGGGTTTCTCGGCGGGGTTGTGGCCTACCACAACGCCGTCAAGGAAAAGTTTCTCGGCGTGGACCCGCAGACATTGAAGCGGTGCGGCGCCGTGAGCGCGGCGGTGGCCCGGGAAATGGCCGAAGGTGCGCGAAAAAAATTCGGAGCGGATTTTGCTCTGGCGGTCACCGGCATTGCCGGGCCGACGGGCGGGACACGGCGCAAACCGGTGGGAACGGTCTTTCTGGCGCTAGCCGGACCGTTCGGAACGACAGTTGAACGCCAGGTTAATCGTTTCGGCCGCGAGCAGTTCAAGGCAGTCACCGCGCAACAGGCGTTGAAATTGCTTTTGGAGCGGCTGGATTGCCGGCCGCCGGCGCGCAAATTCCGCTTGCGCAAAAAATCCGGTCGGATAAACTAAAACCGTTCAACCGCCCTACGGCCATCCCGGAAGTTGAACGGAAGTGTTCCAGTCAAATATGTCGGCGCAGGTAGAACCATTTGCACAAACAGACGTGGGGGTGAGCGGCACGGTGGAGACGGCGTCCAAACGTCGCGGCACGCTGTTGATTGTGGATGACGAAGACGGCCCGCGCCAGTCCTTGCGCGTCATTTTCAAGGACGACTACGATTTGTTGATGGCCGAGGACGGTCCGACGGCCATTGAGCTGGCCCAGAAACACGATGTTGATGTGGCGATTCTGGACATTCGCATGGCCGGGATGTCGGGCATTGAAGTCCTGGAACGTCTCCGTTTTGTCAAGCCGGACATCGAAGTGGTCATGATGACGGCCTTTGAGACGACCGACACCATTCGCCAGGCGCTGCGCCTGCGCGCCTGCGATTACATCAACAAGCCGTTCGACATTGCCACCATGCGCGCCGCGGTGCATCAGGCCATGCAACGTCGCCGCCTGGAAAACGAAATCCACAACAGCGCCGAAAAAGTCCAGGAACTGCTGACCGAACTGCAGAACCAGCGCATCGAAGAGCAAATCGCCAAAACCCGCGGGGATATTTACGCCAGCATCATCCATGACATCAACGGCCCGCTGACGGTGATTTCCGGCTTCGTGCAGGTGCTCAACCAACGGTTGAACCGCGCCACCCGTTTGGAAGTCGAAGACCTGGAATTCATCCGGGAACGTCTGCGCATCATCGCGCGGCAGGTCACCAACTGCATTGAAATTTCCCGGCGCTACCTGGGTTTCCTGCGCCGCCAGTCCGGCGCCGCCGCGCCCGCCGTCAGCGTCAACCAGTTGCTCCACGATCTGGACCAGTTGTTGCGCGTGCATCCGAGTTTGCTGGAGAACGAGTTCGGCATCACGCCGCTGGCCGAGGATATCGCCGTCAAAATCAATGGCACCGACCTGATTCAAATCCTCCTGAACCTGGCGGTGAACGCCTTTCAATGTGCGCCGCTGCCGCATCGCGTCGAGATCAGCGGCGAAGTCCTGCACACGCCCCTGGATTTGACGCGTTTCAAAGACGGCCCGCACGATCGCTTGTTGAATATCGAAGGATTGGATAACACGCCGCCCCTGGTGAAATTTTACGTGCAGGACAACGGGCCGGGTATCCCGGAGGAACTGTTGCCGAAAATCTTCCAGCCGTACTTCACCACCAAAGGTCCGCGACAGGGAACCGGTTTGGGGCTGAATATTGTTCAGCGCCTGGTCAAGGAAGGCGGTGGCGCACTCCACGTGCATACCGAGGCCGGCCTGGGAACCACCTTCACTATCTACCTGCCCGGCGCACACTTGATGAAATGAACCGGTGAAACTCTTCGCCGATCCGTTTGTTCCCATCCTGAAAGTCGTCAAGCCTTTCAGCCGATCAAACCGCCGGGCTTCTCAGCCGCAATTCGGCACCGTCGCCGGGAATGATTTTGCCGAACACGTCAAATGGGCGCCGAATCGTCACACGATTTCCGCTTGACTGATTTCCGCGGCGACTTTTTTCCGCCAGTAGACCGGTTTCCGGTTTGAGCTTGCGGCTTCCTTCCCGATTGTCCGTCCGGGCAAGGCGTGCTCCGACGGTGGAAAGCGTGGCCTTTGACGCCGTTTTGGCGGAGCGACGCCCGTTTGGCCGGGAGCTTAATTTTGCCGTAGATTGGCCTGATTTTTCGGCGAAGACAGGAGGGCGGGATTGAATGTTTGGCGTGAGGGCCTGTCCATAAACCGGCGGAGCGATGTAAAACGGAGGCTTGTGCCGCACCGGACATCGCCGGCACAATGGCGGGTAATTTGATTTTGCGTTATGGCAAAGGCAACGACAGTTTCGCCGCCTGCGAAGAAGCGATGCGGGTGGCGATGTTTTTTATTGGGCGCAGTGGTTGTCCTGCTGGTTTTCGGTGTCGCAGCCTGGTTTATTGCGACCAGTCCGGCCTTTCTCAAGGCTGAGGTTCTTCCGCGCGTGGGCAAGATCATCGGCGCGGAGGTGTCGGTGAGCGGTGCGGTAATTCATCCGTTCAATGAAATTGCGCTGTCCGGTTTGAAAATCCAGCCATCTGGCCGGCCGCCGCTGATCACGGCGTCCGGAATTCGCGTTCGCTATCATCTTTGGGACCTGCTGCGCGGTCGAATTCGGGTGGAGGAAATTACCTTGACGTCGCCCACCATCCAGTTGGTTGAAAATCCGGACGGCAGCAGCAATCTGGATCCGTTGCTGAAGGCGTTGAGGGGACAACCATCGGCCGCTCCACCGCCAGCACCTGCCCGGCCATCTCCTCCGCGGCAGATTGAGTTGGGCAAACTCGTGTTGCGCGATGCAACGATTCGCAAAATCCAAAATTATGCGGACGGTCGTCGCGACGTGATGGAATTGACAAACCTGAACGTCACGCTGACCGGGTTGAGGAACGGTCAGACGGCAAATCTCCAATTGGCCGCCGCCCTGGCAGTCGTCCAAAATCCACCTGCCGGCGCGGGCGGAAATTTGGCGGCGGAGATCAGGGGGAACTTTCAATTCACGCTCACGCCGGATTTGAAACCCGGCACGGTCCAGGGGGAGGCGCATTTGACCGTTTTGCACGGGGCCGGCGTGTTTGATGATTTTTCGGATTTCAGCGCCGCCGTGCAGTGCGACGCCACGCCAACGGAAATTCGGCAGTTGAATCTGCGTTTCCAAAAAGCCGGCGCGCCGCTGGGGGAACTGGCCCTCAGCGGGCCGCTGAATCTGGAAACCCGGGAAGGGCGGTTGCGGCTGACCTTGCAGGGCGTTGATCGGCGGCTGTTGAATCTGGCCGGCGCCTCCAGCGGCCTGGACTTCGGCACGACCCAGGTCAGCTCCACGAACGAAATTTCCTTGACAAAAGGCGGCGCGGTGGTGGCCGCCCGCGGCCAGTTCCATGCCGACCACGTTCAGGTGACGCGGGCCGGCCAGACGACGCCGACGCTGGATTTCGCCGCCGATTACGCCGTGACGGTGGATACCGCTGCGCAGACGGCCCGGCTGGAAACGCTGACCCTGGCCGGCGCGCAGGACGGTCGCCCGCTGCTGACCGCCCGTCTGTCTGAACCCATGAGTTTGGCCTGGGGCCGCGGCGGGGGCGCATCGTCCACCGGCATCGGCAATTCGGCACTGGAACTGACGGTGACCAATTTGAATCTCGCCGAGTGGCAACCTTTTCTCGGCCAAACCGTGACCGGCGGCCAGGCCGGTCTGACGTTGAGCGTCCGGTCGCAACAGGGCGGACGGGAACTGGAATTTCGCTTACATTCGCAAATCAAACATCTGGCCGCGCATCTCGACGGACGGACCGTTCAGGCGACGGTGAATTTGAGTGCGCAAGGGCGGGGGACGGATTTGGAACAATTCGATTTGAGCCGCTACGAATTGCAAATCGTTCGGGAGGATCATCCGCTGCTTACGGTGTCGGGTTCGGGCCGTTACCATCTGCGCGGCGCCGGCGGGGAATCGCAACTGGCGCTGCAAGCGTCGTTGCCCGGCCTGTGCGCCGTTTTCCCGCAACCGCAGGTGAAGGTGTCCTCCGGAAACCTGGAGTTCCGGGGCCGAGTGGAGCAGAACACAAACACCCAAACACTGGCCGGCACGCTGACGCTGACGAATTTCACCGGGCAAATCGGCCCAAACATCTTCCAGGATTTCGGCAGCGTGGTGGAACTGGAAGGCCGTCGCTCGCCGGAGAAAATCCAAATTGTGCGTCTGGCGGGCGCATTGACGCAGAACGGAAATGCCGGCGGCCGATTCCGTCTTGACGGCTCGTTCGATCCGGCCACCGGCGCAACGCAATTGAGCTCTGCCCTGACGGATTTCAATCAAAACAGCCTGCGTCCGTTTCTCCAGCCGCTGCTGGCGGGCAAACAACTGGTGACCCTCACAGTTGGCGCCAATCTTTCGGCGCACTATGACCCGCGGCAACCGTCGGTTATCAAAGCCGATTTGCAGGTGACCAATCTGGTGGTGCGCGACCCGGCGGGGCGGTTCCCGGCGACCCCGCTGGCAGCCGGATTGCAAACCGACCTCGCTCTGCAAAACCAGGCGGCCGACCTCCGGCAATTGCAACTGGCGCTCACGCCCACCGCCCGCGCGCTGAACCGGATTGAATTGACGGGCCGGGTGGATTTTGCGCAGCCGAAAGCCATCGAAGGTCGCCTCCAACTGGCGGCGGATTCGCTGGACGTGACGCCCTTTTATGATTTGTTTGCCGGCGGCTCCCAAACCGGGGGCGCGTCCCCCGCGCCGTCCCCCACGTCGTCAACGGGCGCGGCAGCCGGCCTGAATCAGGAACCGCCTCCCATGACCCTGCCGGTGAAAAATTTCGTTCTGACAGCGCACATCGGCCGTCTTTATTTGCGCGAACTGGCGGTCAGCAATCTGCAGACCACCGCCACACTGACAGCTCGGCAGGCAACCCTCAAGCCGTTGCAATGCGTTTTGAACGGCGCACCGGTGAAGGCGACGGCGGACGTGGATTGGAGCGTGCCTGGTTACCAATATGCCTTGACACTGGATGCCGAGCAGGTCCCGTTCACGCCGCTGGTGGATTCGTTCCTGCCTGAGCGGGCGGGAGAACTGGGAGGGGCATTGACGGCGCACGTGCAAATTCGCGGCGCCGGCGTGACCGGGGCGAGTCTGCAAAAAAACCTCACCGGCCAATTCAGCGTTGGCGCCACCAATCTGAATCTCTCGGTCATCAACGTCCGCAGCGCGGTTTTGAAGACGCTCGTCAACGTGGTGGCCACGCTTCCCGAACTGGCGCGCAATCCGGAAAACGCCGTGGTGGCTCTTCTGAACCGCGTGACGGGGCGGAGCGGGGGATTGATGGATGAACTGGAAAAGGCGCCGATTCAAGTCATTGCCGTGCGCGGTCAGGCTGGTGCCGGGCGCATTCAATTGGAGCAAGCCACCGTGCAAAGCGAAGCGTTTGAGGCAGACGCTCCCGGCGAAATTGTGCTGGCGCCGGTGCTGACCAATTCAGTCCTGGCCATTCCTGTGACCGTGGCCGTCAGCCAATCCATCGCTCAGCAACTGAACCTGGCTTCAGCCAATGCCAATGCTCCGGCGGGCTATGTGGCGCTGCCGCCGTTTCTGACGATGAGCGGGACGGTGGGCGACCCCAAAGCGCAAATCAAAAAAACCGCTCTGGCCGGGCTGGCGGTCAAGTCCCTCGGCAGCGGCCTGTTGAATCAGGCCACCAATTCAGCCTCGCGGGTTGGCAATTTATTGAATCAATTTCTGCAACGCGTTCGTTGAAGAGGCGAGGGAAGTCAGGGCGACAACTTCAGACGATAGAAGCGTTGCGGAAAATTCGTGGCCTCGGCGTCGGTAAACTGCCAGGCACCGTTGGTATCAAGTATGTTGGTGGCCAACGGCAGCCAGGCGGCCGGAGGAATGAGATTCGTGGTGGCTTCCAGAACGTAGGTGTACCCCCCGGCGCCGCCCAGGCTTAACGTGATGCCGCCCGGGACAGCGGGCGGGACCACGGCAATGTTCGGCGTGGCGTTGGTCACGATGGCGACATGGACGAACTGAAAATTCGTGCCGCCCCAGCCGTCGGTGAGGGTGCAGACGAATTCGTCATTCACATCATTGGCGTCAAAATAAAACAACGTGCCGGCGCTGTTGGTCAGCGTCACGCCGTTGGTGCTCACGCTCACGCCGGCCAGGGAAACGGCATCGCCATCGGGATCGCTCCAGTTGGTGGCCAGGTCGGACACCGCGATGTCCAGCGGGTATCCCGCCAGGCGGCGATAAAAAGCATCGGCGGCCCGCGGCGGATGGTTGGTGACGATTTGCAGCAGCGTGTTGGTGGCCGGCAGGTCGTTGGCATCACCCCCATAAACCGCGGTGATGAGGTTCGTTCCGCGCGGAAGCGAGGACAGGTTCGCACTGACGGCAGTTCCGGCCGCCAGCGATTGTTCGTCGAAGGCCGCGCCATTGGTGAAAAATTGAATGATACCGGTGGCATTGGTCGGGGACAGGTTGGCGGTGAAGGCCAGAAAGTCTTTGAAGCCGGACGGATTTTCCGACGAACTGACGGTCAGCGTCGGCAAAATCCGATTCACCGTCAACACCGCCACTTGACTGGTCGCCGCACCATAACTGTTAGTGACCACCAAGCGGTAGTTGCCGGCATTGGCGAGGGTTACCGACGTGATGGCGAGGATGTTGCTGGCGGCGCCGGAAATCTGGCCGCCATCGGCCAGATTGGTTCCGTTGAATTGCCAACGGAAGGACAGCGGCGACTGGCCGCCGACCACAGCGCCGAAGGTGGCCGTGTGGCCGTTGGTGACCGTCTGATCGGCCGGCTGGGTGATGAAATAGGGCAGAGTGGGTGGAGCCAGGGCATTGATGAGGTTGATTCCGTTGGGCGTGCCCCAGCCGGTGCACAGATCGTAGCCGCTCACGGCGTAATACAATCCGGGCGTGTTGGTGCCGATATTGTTGCCGGTGGTGATGTCGTGGAAACAGGCGGTGTAATTGCTTCCGGTGCCAATGGCGTAAAGCGCCGGATTGAGAAGCCCGACGGTCGTTCCGCTGGTCGCCATGGATTGCTGGTTGACAAGGGCGCAAAAGCCCGCCCACAGCGGCGCGGCGGCGCTGGTGCCGGCAAATGCGCCGGAACTGCCATTGTTGTAATACACAAATATGTTGTCCGCCGCCATCGCCACGTCCGGAATGTTGCGGTAGATGGTGGACCCCTGATTGGACGCCATGTTAACATTGGTCTGCCACCAGGGGATGAGGTAATAAAGGCTGGAGCCGCCGCCGGAACCGGTGTTGGCCAGGCTGCCGCCGAATGACGCGAAATTCCAAACCTTTTCGGATGCCCACGAAACACCGGAACCGTTCATCGTCAACGTCGTTCCACCCACGGTGGTGAGGTTGGTGCTGTCCACCGGCGCGACGGCCAGGCTGGCGTTGTCCAGCGTATTGGCGCCGGTGTAGGCGTCATCGTCGCCCGCCGCCTGAAAAAACGACTGACCCTGTGCGGCCATTTGCTTGAACAGATTATCCGTGGTGGCATTGGGGCCACCGCTCCACGTCCACGAACAGCTTAATTGTTTCGCCAGATTATCGTTGGCCATGCGGCTCAAGAGAGTGTTTTGATTGTTGCGCCCCTCTTCGTAAACGATGACTTGTAACAGGTTTCGAGCCATGGCGATGGCCATTTCAATGTCCAATGCCACCTCCGCGTTGTTAGCGGCGCTGGGGGCGGGGTGGCTTAAGATCACGTTGTTCAGCGGCACGTAACGGGTCATCCCGATGGCTTTTTCGTAATTGGTGATGTCCACCATGTAGTAGGAGGAAAATTCCACCAACCCCACCGCCTGACCTGTGCCGTCAAGCGCGCAACCCGGCACGTAAGCGTTGCGAAAATCATTGCCCACGTAGTAACCGTTGGGACCGGAACCTGAAAGCGCCTTGACCTGTGCCGGTTGGGCGGGATGCAACAGGGGACGCGGCCGCCCGTAGTCACTCAAGCCTTGGATGTCAACCACCGGCAGATTCGCCGGCACCGTCGGCTCGGAGTCCGGCGCAAAGAAATCGCGCGCTTCGGTCGGGTGACGGTAAGTCCGCAGCGTGATTTGAAAGGCGCGCTCGATGTTGGAGGCGCCGCCTTCCACCTCCAGCACCACGCGGTTGGGATGCGTGCCGGCAATGGTCAGACCGTTGCTTCGCGCAAATTGGATGACCGCCTGATAATCCTGTTCCGTCGGGCCGAAACGCGCGGTGAATTCCTGCGGCGTGAGGAACCGATGAAAGTTCGTGCTGGTGGGATCGTAGAGTTGCCGCAACAATTCATCCAGCGCCGCCTGATGGCGCAACGGCAGGCCGATGGCCAAATCCAAAACATTTGTGCCGGCCAGCCGGCTGACCGGCGGCAGGTGAAAACGCCCGATGATTCCCGGCACATGTCCCGGCAACATTTTTCGGCTGATGTTTTCCGCGCGCGCGGGTCTCTCCGGCAGAATCATCGTCAGCGCCAGAACAAGCGCCGCGCTGATCCGCAGGCATCCGTGGGCCTTTTTAACGGAAGGAAGCGGTTTGCCGTTCATGTGTCGTGTCAAAAGCCGGTTCAATTTCAGCATTTTTTAAGCCAATTTCAAATGCCTGCCGTTGTCGGCTGGAGCGTTTGAAGCGGTCAATACGCGCCGGAGAGCGTGGCGGTTGTTGGACCAAAACCTCTTTTCTCTTTCGGCGACTGAACGCCTGTTTTAATCTCCGTTCATGTCCGTCAAATTCACCATTCTGGGCAGCGGGTCGGGCGGCAATTGCGCCTATTTGGAAACCGGGCGCTCTCGCGTGCTGATTGACGCCGGATTTTCTCCGCGCCAAATCCGGTTGCGGCTGGCGGCCGTCGGCCGCACGCCGGAAAACTTGACCGGCATTTTGCTGACGCACGAGCATGGCGATCACATTGCCGGCTTGTTGGGCCTGGCCGACCGGTTCCACATCCCGGTCTATTGCAACCGTGGCACGCAGGAGGCGACGCTCTGGATGTTTCGCAACAAATGGAGCCGGACCAGGAATTCGGCGCTCAACGGCCTGGATGCCGGCGAAGCGGCCAGGGTGAACATTGACTGGCGGATTTTCTCCACCGGCGAATCCTTTGAACTGGAAGATTTGTGGGTGGAAACGTTTTCGTTGCCGCACGATGCGCAGGATCCGGTGGGATTTTTGGTGCGCACGGCGGCGGCCAATTTCGGGTTTGTCACCGATCTGGGCCACCTGACCCGACTGGTCATCGAGCGCGTCCGCCCGGCCAATGTGCTGGTGCTTGAATCCAATCACGACGTGAAAATGCTTCAGGAGTCGCGCCGGTCGTGGAGTTTGAAACAGCGAATTCTGAGCCGCCACGGCCATCTTTCCAATGAAGCCGCCGCCGCCGGCGTCGCGCACATCATGTCCGCCGGCTTGCAACATCTCTATCTGGCCCACTTGAGCCGCGAATGCAACCGGCCGGAACTGGCGCAGCGCGTTATGGCCGAGCAGCTCTATCGCCTCGGCGCCGGACACGTCCAACTCCGCCTGACGACGCAGGATGCACCCTGCGCCACGCTGGAGTTGTAAAATTTATTCCGCGAGGGCGACCGGCCGGCGTTGCCGGCGCGAATAGCGCTGGAACCGGGTGAATGACCGGCAGACCGGTGGCGCCGGCGGGCGGGCTATGAACTGGGAATCAACCGCTCGTAATCTTCCACCGTGCCGCCGTCACGGAAACAGGCGATGATCTTTTTGCCAAGCGGGTCCAGGTCGTCCTGGTAGAATTCCGACAGGCATTTGTCGAAAAATTTTGTGAGGATTGCCGCGCCCGCGTCGTAGCCTTCTTCGCCCACCTCCGGCTGTGTGTCCACCTGAAGAAACCAGCGGGGGATCATGCGTCCTTCAATGTGCAGGGTGTGCGGCGCATAACCGAGCAGGGGACAACGCGCCGGTTTGATTTGATCGGTGCGGAACCGCGCATGGCCGCGGCGCGCCAGATAATCGCGCGCCAGCCATTGTGGCATGAAGCCCACACGCCAGGCGCCGACATGCTGATTGGGGCAGAGGATGTGGCGCATCCGGGTGTAATCGCGAAATTGGCGCAACAGCAGGTTGGCATGGTGCACTTTTTTGCCCGTGGCAAACGGCCAATAGGAGCCGACGCCTTCGCTGCTCAAACCTTCGCTGTCGGTGATGCTGGGATTGGCGTGTCCGCGCGGTGCCACCAGCCGCCACAACCAGGCCAGCGCCGGCGGCAACAGATGGAACAGGCCCAGAATGCCGTAACTGGGATTTTCCTTTGTGCAGGGCGGGGTGCGCACGCCGAAGCTGCGAATGTCCACCGCCACCGGGCCGTTGACCACGCCCGGATAAATCTCGCGGGGGATAATGACACGCGGGTTGGGACAGGGCTTGCCCGGCGCATCCTGGATATGTTCCCAGATCAGCGCGCGGCTGCCGGGCACGGCGTCAATGTTCAAAAACAGCAACGGCACCGGCGGCGCGGCGGTCAATCCTTCCAGGTGAATATCCACGCCATAACGGTCAATGTGATTGACGCGCACGAACCAGGCATTTTCCGCATCCTGCACCACCAGTTTCCCATCGTGAGTTTGTTGAGACGGATGGCACAGCGCCATGTCATCGGTCACCGGCAGCAACTGGCACGCGCGGGGAATTTCCAGATAACGTTTCTCTCCGGTGAAGAGGTTTTCTCCCAGCACCAGGCGCCCGTCCGGCTCGCGATGCGCCTGTTCGAGCATTTCGCTTTTGCCGCCGCCGCTGGCGCCTTCGTGCATGATGGTCACGATGTTGTCGTAAGGGGTAACGACCTGCACGGTGGAGCAGTGGGCGGTGACCCAGTTTTCCTGTTCGCCCAGTCCGAGCAACACGCCGTAAATGCCTTTTTTGGCGCTGGGTCCCGGATAAAGGTTGTAGGCGAACAATTCGTGCAATCCGTCGCGACGGTTGTGCACCACCAGTTGTTTGCCGTTAAAATGCGTGTGGCGAAACGGCGGCGCGACATAAATCACACATTTCGGATGAAAATGTTCCCCGATTTCCTCGTAGGGAATAATGCCCTGCAACAGCGCCAGACCCAGCGCAAAAAATTTCGCGTTGGACGGCGCGATGACCACGGCATCCAAGCCAATGTCCGATTGTCCGGCGGCAAAACCAAACATCATCAACGGCTGGCTCTTGAGCCAGTTCAACGTTTCCTGCCGCACCGGCTCGAAATCCTTTTTGAAACGTTCCCTGAAGGTCGGCTTGTCCGTGGGACGGTCGTCGGCAATGACCATGCAATCCGGGTCGCGCCGGCGCATGTAAGGTTCGGTGTAATTGGCGCAAATTCCGTTGCGCACGCGCGCGACCGTTGCCTCCACCACCCGTCCCCGGCCGGCAACCTCGTAGGCCACTTCGAAATAATTATTGCCCGCCTCGCCGCAGGCCGCCTCCACCAGTTCGGCCGTGGTGCTGGCAATGGTCAGTTCGGGGCATTCGGAAAGAACCGTCGCTGCTTCCGGCGGCAGATGATAACGGCGCCAATCCGGACGGGAAGGTGTTTGCCCCCGCGCGGTTCCGACCGGCGGAATGTTCGGTGAGACCTGCTGTTTTGAAATTTCAGTCCTCATAATGTTCCGGTGGCAACGACCGGCGCCCAAAGGCGGCATCCGAGAGGTTTGGCTGCGCCGCGTCCTCCCCTGCCGCTTTTCCCGAGGCGACGGTCACGACCCAGTTCGGAAACCCACTGGCCGTCTCTTCTTGCCTTTGGTTTGCTCGTGCGCCCTTCGCGCCGGTACTGCTTCAAAAACTGTCCGTTCAGAATGACAGAGCAGCGGCAGTTTGAACAGTCTAAATTAAAAAATTTTTGGGGTGCCGGGCGCAGGGGCTCCCCGAAAGGCGGTATCTGAAAACGCTTTGGCATCGCGCCGGCACCGGGCCTGTGTTAAACTGGATCAGTCATGAATGTGGTGTCTGGAAAACCCGCCGCGTCCGGCAACCC
>DASRCU010000112.1:0-3077 GCA_035652955.1 Verrucomicrobiia bacterium
ATCGCCGTCCTTTAATTCGGCGGCGTTTACGTGCAACACCGTCAGCGCCAGCGCGGCCAGCGCCAGGAGGCTGGAATAGCCGCGAACCATGCCATTAGTTTCACAGCAAACGCAAGCCGGCGGCTTTACCTCTTTTGCTGAATGCGCGCCGCTTTTTGCATTGCACGCGCCGCCCGCCGCCTGAAAACGTTGCGCATTTTACCGCCCATTGTTTTACAAACGGACTAATTCGACAAAATTTCCGTGTTTTTGCCGGATAGCGCATTCGCACGTTTTTTCGGCGAATTGCCCGTGGCGACCGTTTTCAAAAGGCCTCTCCCTCGAAACGGTCCGGCCGATTCATATTTTCCACTCCCGCGCTTGCGAGGTAACCGCGTTTCCGATAAGATGCCGCCGCTGTCTTCAAAGTGTTTTGGCTGGGTAGCTCAGTCGGTAGAGCAGAGGACTGAAAATCCTTGTGTCGGCGGTTCGATTCCGCCCCCAGCCACCACATCAAAAAAACCCAATAAAATTGAGGTTTTTCGAGATTCTCAACAGCAAAACAGCCCAAAGTAAGACATGGAGTAAGACATGCATTTCCTTGAATGTCCCTGAATTTTCTTGAACGTTGCGTCTTCAAAGTTTCCAGGTCAGGCGCTCGTAAAATGGTTTCTGGTGCGGGTTGTGGATTGGCTTGAAGTCACCCCGCCGCCCAATCAAACGCTCGCCACAGGTCATTTGCGGCGCAGCGGTGGCCTGCCTGCCGCGACGTGTGCGGCGCAGTCGGGCCTTTGGGGTTCACGATGTCAGGGGCGAGCGTGGCGCGAAAATATACCTGCCCCCATCCCTTTTTGGGTTCACGTTGCCCGTGGTAAATTTCGCCCGCCTATTGGCGCAATGAGAAATGAGAACCACGGTTCTCGTTTTTCAGCCAGTCCGTCCGCCCGTCCGTCCGCGGAAACCCCTAGGGGGTGGATGGACGGACGGATGCGAATGGCTCCTTAAATGAGAACCACGGTTCCGATTTTTTATGCTTGACAAAAACCGCCCTCACGGAATTTGCTTAGACATTCTGAAATTTCCCCGAAAGGTGAAAAATGGCTTTTCTAAATTATCTGGGGGTGTGTTCACCCCACAGAGAATCACCAATAGGCGAACATAGAGAAACCAAGTATAAGGGAATCCCTTAAGAGAAAATGAGAACCAGTTTCTTATTAGTCACTGGCGCAACCGCGTCAGCGCCTGTTCACAAAGCGGGTGCTGTATAGAGCGCAACCCGATGGTGAGGCTTTCGCGCGTTGAACCGTCGCATCCATCAAATTCGCCGGCAAGAATCTGCCAGGCAACGTGAAGCCACGGCAGGCAGTCTGGCGCCAGTCTGGCGGCGTGGGTTTCCAGCCAATCCAAAAGCTCGCGTTTATGGCGGCGCAGTTCGTCGGCAAATTCCGGTGGACAACACCTGGCTGGAATTACGGCCAGCTTGTCGCCAGCCGGTTCCAGCCGCAGGCCGCGCCGGGCGGCTTCCTGGTAAAGTTCAATCGCGGTCATAGCAGTAACGCTTCCTCTTTCTCCTTCCCCCTTTTTTGAACCGTCACACCGTCACAACCCGCGTTTTTATTGGCGTTTTTTGCATTTTCAATCCGTAACACGTTGGGGGCTTGTGACGTTTCGGAAATTGCAAAACCCCCAGTATTTACGGGCATTGTGACGGTGTGACGGTTTGAAAGGGGGGGGTGTGGCAAAAAACGCTCAAATGTGTCTTTGAACATTTCAAGGCAATAGCCTTTAGCCGTAGTGCCATCTGGCAGCCTGATAGTGCGTGGCGCGATGTTGAAGGGGCGAAGGAGCCTCGCCAGTTGGTTCGGTGTAATCGGCTTTTGCCCATTTCCCCATTCCGCCCAGTCGCGGTCTTCACGGTTGGCGAGCGCCTTCGTGAGGTCGGTGGACGTCAACTTATCCACCCCCTCTGTGTCGAATATCTCCTTGATGTCGCCCAAAAGTATCACTTTTTTGTTTTGCGAGTCTAAATCTTCGCGGCCTGTCAGGCTGGCAAAGGCGCTGGCTGCACGTTGCGGCCAGTCGCCGCCGGCTGTTTCGGCAATGGCAAACAGGGGGCGCCACATGTGGGCCAGACGGTTGTAAGCGCCGTCTGGTAATTTGGGTTTGGATGATTCAATTCGATGCCGGTTGTCCGCAACAAACCGCGCCAGTTTTCGGCAAAGTTCGTGTTCATATTCCGTATGCCAATCGTCAAATTCCTGGTGCAGTTCGCCTGGTTTGGCGCATTCCAGCCGAATGACGATGCTGCGGCTATACAACGTATCAGGCAATGAGCCAATACCACAGAGAACCACTGGCGAAAAAACCAAGAAACTGCGCAATTTGTGATTTTCACCTTCACATCGCCACGCCTTGCCGCCGCGCCGATGCCCGCTGTTCAAAAGTGAATTCAATTCGTTATTGTCTTTCATCCAGCCGTCGCATTCATCAGCCAGAACGGTTGGTTTATATAATTGAATAACGCGAAACAAAACAGCAGGGGTTAGATTTTCCGCGACCAACGGGCGTGACACAAACAAAGCGACTATGTCCCGAAGCGTTGTCTTTCCGCAGCCTTTCACTGGCGAGGTGATAAACAGGCGAGGCGAGACCAGGAAGGATTCAAAGCAATGCGTGTGCGCCACCCACAAAGCGATTGCGTTCGCCGCTCCTTTGGGCAGAACCATGTAGCGAGTAATGTCATCAGCAATTTCGCTGAGCACTTCCGCACCATTCACCGGTTCCGGCCATAACTCCACATCAGGCAGGTCCAGCGCGCTCTCCTGCAAAGCCTCACCGGATGGGGCGCGGCGTTTTTGGACTTCGGCATCCAGTGTGGAGACACGGATTTTTAACCGCTCCGCCTCTGTCTCACGGCAACGGTCGTATTCGGCGGGTGAAAGTTTGGCGAGCCGGTTAAAGGTTTCGTTGTCCTGAAAATCATTCCCGGAAACCGCGCCGGGCGTCCATTGCGGTGTCTTCTTCACCAGTTCGCGGTTTTGTTCGGCGTCACCGCCGGCCTCGAAGAAGTCGGCGGCGTCCTTCACCGGCTTTCCCTT
>DASRCU010000113.1:0-7415 GCA_035652955.1 Verrucomicrobiia bacterium
GCCAGGATCATAACCCCTCGCCGTTGTCAATTCCCCGATGGCGTCGTAGGAATAACGCACATAATCCCCTGCCGCCCACACCACGTTGGTGCGCTGGCTGGCCGCGTTGTAGCCGTATGCGCAGGAATCCAGGTTCGTCCCGGCGCGGTCAGGACGCGCGTTTCGAGCGAGCGAGGAATTAACTTGCCATTGAAGGGGACGCAGGCCAGAATAGTTGCCGCTTTGTTTTCGATATGAGTAAGCCAATGTAGCTCAGCGGTAGAGCAACGGTTTCGTAAACCGTCGGTCGCCGGTTCGATCCCGGCCATTGGCTCCACTTCTTAAAGCGAATTTTTCCGACGCAGGTCTCCTGCAACGCGTTCCAGAAAGCTGAATTGATGAAAACAGTCATTTCCTCGGCCGATTCCGGGCGCCAGGAACGGGGATTTTCGGCGGCGCCGGATTTTGAACTTTCGAGGGCAACTGGAGGGAATATATTGAACGGGTGATTGATACCGAGGAAAAACTGGCGGCGTTTCTGCCCAAACTGCGCGCCGCCGAGTGGGTGGCATTGGACACGGAAGCCGACAGCCTGCACGCCTATCCCGAAAAGCTGTGCCTCATCCAGATCAGCATCGCTGGTCACGACCGGCTGGTGGACCCGTTGACCGGTCTGGATTTGGACCCCTTGCTGGCGGCGCTGGACGGGCGCGAACTCATCCTGCATGGCGCCGATTATGATTTGCGGCTTTTGGAGAGGCACCATCAGTTCGTGCCTTCGGCCATTTTCGACACCATGCTGGCAGCGCGGCTGCTGGGCGAACGACAGTTTGGCTTGAGCGCGCTGGCGGAAAAATTTCTCGGCGTGAAGCTGGAAAAAAGCCTTCAAAAAGCGAACTGGGCGCGCCGGCCCTTGACGCCACGGATGGAAGCCTACGCGCGGAGCGATACCCGCTATTTGAAACCGCTGGCCGACCGGCTCAAGCACGAATTGTTTCAGAAAGGCCGCGTCGCCTGGCACCGGGAATGGTGCGCACGCCTGGTGACGCAATGCGCGCAGCCGCCGCCGGACGCCGATTCCCTCTGGCGCCTGAAGGGCAGCAGCCGGTTGAGCCGCCCGGCCCTGGCCGTGCTGCGCGAACTCTGGCACTGGCGTGAACGGGAAGCCGTCGCCGCCAATCGCCCGCCGTTTTTCATTCTCAACCCCGAACGGCTGGTAATGTTGGCTGCCGCCGCGGCCCAGCATCAGCCGCTGGAACCGCTTCTGCCGCCGCGTCTGCCACTGCCCCGGCGCGAGCGTCTGCTGGCAGCCGTAAAATCCGCGCTGGCACTGCCCGCCGATCAGCACCCGGAAGTGGTCCGACAAAAATTTCGCCGACCGACCGAGGCAGAATTCCGCCGCTTTCGGGAATTGGAGAAACGTCGCGATGCGCGCGCCCAGGAATTGGGGCTGGAGCCGTCGCTGATTGCCAGCCGCACCACGCTGAGTGAACTGGCGAGGGACTGGGATTCCGCCGCGCCGCGGTTGATGAGCTGGCAGCGGGAATTGTTGCAATAAATTCTCATCCCCCGAAATGCAGCACGGCATAGAGACCGCCGATGACGGCCAGGGCCAAACCGCAGCCCGCCAAAAAACCCGCGGCATCTTCCCCATCCCACTTCAAAAATTCAAACGACGAGTGGGGAAACAACAGCGCGCTGCGCGTGGAATCCGGGTCGGCATAAGCCGCCTGCACGGCGCGCCGGTCTTCCGCAGCGTCGGGCCGCACCTTGACGCGCATCCGCACAAAGAGGTTTTGGACTTCACGCGAATCATCCGGCCGCGTGAACAGCGACACCACAATCAAAACCAGAAACGGCAGGACGATTTTATAGGTGTAGCGGATCGTTTCATTCAACGCGTTCGGATTTTGGGTGAGGTCAAAAAACCGGCCCAGCAGAAACAGTTCGGGATGGAACATGCCTTCGCCGCGGCGGACGCCGCCGACTTCGCGGATGCCCTGTGCCCAGTAAATGGCCTTGGGCGGAAGGGTGAAGGTGCGCACCGCCGTTTCCCCCACGTGCAGCGGCGCTGGCGGACGCCCCGGCCCGGTCCAGTTTTCAATTTCCCGCCGACGATTTTCCACGTCTCGCGCTGTAGCCGTGAAGGTCTGGGTCATGACCCGTTCTTTTGTGGTGGCCAGAAATTCGGCGCTGGTCCGCATCTTCGGGAAAACCAGAGGCAATCCGGCCGGCAGAACCAGAAACAGCGTGAAGGCAGTGAGGATGGAAGCCCACGCCCCGGCCCGCGTGGCGCGTCGCCATTTCAGTCCGCACCAGAAGGAGGCCGCGACGATGGCGTTGTATTCCCAGAAAAATTTCAACATTTCCACGATGGTGTCGTAGGCGATGCAAATGAGCGCGGCGGCCGCCAGCACACCGGCGCCGGCCAGGCGACCCACCCCAATGTAGTGCGCCTCGCTGCGGCCCGGCACCAACGGCGCATACACGTTTCGCGCGAACAGACTGGACGCCGAAATCATCAACGTGCCGGCCGTGGAATGAAACGCCGCCAGCAGACAGGCGATCATCAGGCCGACCAACCCGAACCCCGCCGCACCAAGCAAATCGCGTGTGGCATGGCCCCAGACCAGATCGGAATTCTGAATTTCCTGGCTGTAAAGCGCGTAAGCCAGCAACCCGACCACGCCCCATAAAATCGTGCAAAAACGTTTCATAAAATTGCCGGTCATAAACCCGACGCGGGCGGTGAACTCATCGCGCGCCGACGCGTTGGCGGTGAGCTGGTTCGATTGCACCGCCACGTTCAACGTTGCCATCACCGACAACACCACGATGAAATACCACGTGAAATCGGCGTTCTGCGCCGATCCGGGAATGGAGAAAAACCGTCCCGGCAATTGCTCGTGAACCACCCGCGCCGCCCCCAACAACCCCCGACCGCCGTTCAGCGCGTCCAGTCTGGCGATGCCGAACGGAATCAGAATGACCGAGAGCACCAGGATGAGTACGCCGTGAACGGCGTTGGTCCAGACCGCCGCCTCGAAACCGCCGGCCACCCCGTACACAAACACAATGCCCACGATGGCCCAGGCCAGCCACGTTTCGTTCAAATAAGAAAATTCACGGCGCGGCTTTTCCAGTTGCAACGTCTGTAACTCCGCCGCTTCCCCGGCATTCAAGCTGGATTGATTGTTCTCCTCGGAAAGCGTTTCCAGGCGCAGCGCCCGGGCGTATTCGGCCTGCTCGCTGGCCGTGAGCGCCGATACGGGTTTGAGCGTCACGCCCCTGATAGTCGCGCAGGTGGCCTTCAGCCCCAGCCCGATGATGATGACCATGCCGAAACACGCCAGCAGCGAATAAAACATGGCCAGGGCGCGGGATTGATAACGTTCGCGAAAAAAATCGCCCAGCGTCAGCACGCGCATCCGCCGGTACCACGGCGCCGTAAGCCAGTACAGCGGCGTGGCCCACAACAAAATCAAGTGACTGCAAATGCCGCCGGCGCCGTCGCGGTAAGTGGTGGTAATGGTCCCCACGGCGGTGTCGGTGCCGGTGGACTGACTGAAGGCGGTGAAAATCTGGAAGAATTTTCCGAAGCGCCGGCCGCCCAGGAAAAAGTCCTCCTGGTTTTTCACCCGTCGCATGGCCGCCAGCCCCAGCGCCACCATCAGACCCGAATAAACGGCGATGAAAATCCAATCCGCCCGGCTCAGGCCAAACATGGAAACATTAAAGCCCAAAGCAAACGTTCCCTCAACCGAATGTCGGCTTCAACACCCCGGACGTCTCCAAGCGCCGGCGGGAGTCCGGCTCATTGTTTATCGGCAACGTCCCAGCTTTCAAAGTTGTAACTTCCGGATTCGATTTCAAACACAGCGCAGCCGCCCTCCATCCGCAAAAAGAAAACGCCCTTGCTTTGCGATGCGGGGCGGCCGTTTTCCGTCACACGGTCCGGCGAGGACGCCGGCACATAGACAGTGGCAGACGTGCCCGGCGGAATTGCCACCTGCAGACGGAATGTTTTGCCGGTGCGTTTCCAGGCGCTGATCATCCGGCCGCGCAGCGAATCGTAGCGGGCGCGCACCCATTTCAAATCGCCGACTGGTTGAGGCGCGATCACGATGTGTTTGAAGGCGGCGCTGCCCGGGGCATTCTGGAGACCGGCAAGGTCGTGATAAAACCATTCCTGAATCTGGCCGAGCATGAAATGATCCTGTGAGCTGCCGCGGCGCGCGTTCCAGGATTCGGTGAGGCTGGTGGCGCCTCTTTCCAACTGATAGGCGTAACCGGGCTTGTCGGCCTGGCGGTTCATCTGCCAAATCACGTCACTGCGCCCGCCGTCGGCCAGCGCGCGGAGCACCCAGCGGTAGCCGACATCGCCGGCCGTCAGCGCATTGTCGCGGGCGCGGATGTCGCGCACCAGCGCTTCCAGAACCGCCGGGCGTTGAGCCGGTTCGCAAAGGCCCATCGCCAGCGAAATGGCATTGGCACATTGCGATCCGGTGGCGTAGCAGCGGTTGGTGACGTCAAAAAATTCCTGATTGAATGAACGGCGGATTTTTTCGGCGAGAGCGGAAAATTGTTCGGCCTCGCCGCTTTTGCCCAGCACCGAGGCGATTCGCGCCAGCGTCCAGGCGTCCTCGTAATAAAATGCCGTCGCCGTCAGCGCCACGGGAGTCAGTTGGGCAATCCCCGGCGGTTTGGGGCCGAGATCGTACCAGTCGCCCAGACCGTGGCGGACAATGTTGTTCGAGTCGGCGGTGGAAGCCAGACAGGCCAGATAGCGTTTCATGGTGTCGTAATGCCGTTCGAGCAGCGGCACGTCGCCGTCGAATTCGTACTGTTGCCAGGGCACGAGGATGCAGGCGCTGCCCCATTCGGGCGAATCGCGGAAGCCACCCTTAAAGACGGTATATTCAGGGGCGATGTCCGGCACCAGGCCGTTGGTGAGCTGCGCGTCAGCCAGGTCGTTCATTTGTTTGGTGAACAATCGTGCCAGGTCGAAATCATAACGCAGCGCCGGGCCGTTCAAGTGGTCTTCCTCCAGCCAGCCGAGCCGCTCGCGGTGCGGACAATCGGTCATCAGGCTCATCATGTTGTTTTGCTGCGCCCAGCGGACCAGCCGGAAGATGCGGTTCATCAACTCGTCCGAGCATTCAAACCGGCCAACCGGATCGGATGCAGAATGAACCACCACGCCTTCCAGTTTTTTCAATTCAGGCAACCGGCCGCCGGGTTGAGCCGGCACCCAGTGCGCGTGCACGTAACGGCAGCCGACGTAAAAGAATTTCGGCGACCACGTTTCCGTTCCGTCGGTCGCCTTGGTAAAACCGCACCAGATGGCGCCGCGCCGGCCGGCGCCCATGGAGTCTTGCGTCACCGAGCCGTCGGCGTTGGTTAATTCCGCCGGCAGCAGGCGCACGGTGGAGCCGGCCGGCCCGCGGACGGTGATGCGGAGAACGTGCGCGGCATTCTGGCCGAGATCGAAGACCACATCCCCGTTGGTCAACGCCCAGTGCGCCACCGGCTTGTGAGTTTCAAAAAATTTCAGCGGCGGGGCGGCGCAGGAAAGACCGCGCAACCGGCCGCCGGGACCGGAAATCAGGCGGACCGGCTGCCATTTCGAGTCGTCAAACCCCGGCCGATTCCAGCCGTGCGGGTCGAGCCGCCCGTCAAAATCCTCCCCGCCGTAAATCGAGGAAAAGGTGATCGGTCCGGGTGCCGTCCGCCAGCGATCGTCCGTGCCGAGAAACTCCACCGAACCATCGGCATATTCCAGCCGGAGCTGGGCAATGGCCTGTTGCGGACCGAACGAGCCGGCAAATTTACTGAAACGGCCCGGCTCGCGCACCACGCGATACATGCCGTTGCCCAACTCCAGGCCAATGGCGTTCGTTCCGGGTTGTAATTGTTTTGTCACGTCGAACGTATCGTAAAGGCAGGTCTTGCGATAATCCGTCCAGCCCGGCGACAGAAAATCGTCACCGACTTTCCGTCCGTTAAGCGTCAGTTCATACTGGCCCAGGCCGCAGACGTTGAGCACCGCGCGGGTCAGCCCGGATTTCACCACGAATTCCCGACGCAAAAGGGTAGAAGACCAATTCGTCTCCGGCGTGGAAATCCAGCCGGCGTGCCAGTCGCTTTCCTTCAGAACGCCCATCGTCCACTTCGCCGGCCGGCTCCAGGCAGATACCTTTCCGTGGGCATCCCATACCCGCACCTTCCAAAATACCTGTTGGAACGAGCTTAATGCCCTGCCGGCGTACAGAATCTGGATCGGCTCGTCTGAATCCACCTTGCCGCTGTCCCACAAATCACCTTCGTTGCGGGCCAGCAGCTCCGGTGAGGAAGAGACCAGAATTTCGTAAGCACTCTGGACCTGCCCGCGCTCCCGGCTTTGTAATTTCCAGAACAGCCGCGGCTGCGGAACATCCACCCCCAGCGGATTGACGGCGTATTCGCAGCGCAAATCCACCGGCCTCAACGCCGCCGGCGCCGCCACAGCAACCCCCAACGCAGCCAGAAAAATGACCAGGGCTCTTTTCATTTGCTTCTCAACGCGGATTCCCGAACTGTCGGAACCCGAAATTGGACGTCTCGTTTTCCGCTGATGACGCGGTCAATGTTGAATCGGCAAATTTCACAATGCCAGTTCCGGCCCCGCCACAATTTTAATTTTTCGGTAAGCGCCACCGTCGTTCGCCGCAGATTGCCCGGAACCGTAACGTTACGCAAAAATTTTTTGTTGGCACCGCTTCTTGCCCCGGACTTTCAAACACCCAATCTTTGGCGCTAATCATGCCGGCCCGCCGCTGGCGCAAGATGGCCCGTCGCCCGTCATTCCAAAATCCCCTGCAGGAAGAGCGGAAAAACTTCTCAAAATGTGGAAACCATTTCGAAGTCGAGCCATGCAAAGGACGCCGGGGCGATGGACGTTTCGACCTCAAACACGCTGGCCCGGCCGGCACGGAATCGCGCTTGCCGCCGGCCAGGCAATTCCCCATGCTCGCACCATGTGTGAATGGCCGATTCCCATGTTGACCAAACCGGTTTTTCTTTTTGCATCCCTGTTGCTGGGAACAATTTTCTTCACGGATATGGATTCCGTCCAGGCACAAGGAGCCGTCGAAAAACTCTCTGACGGCCTGCTCATTCATTTGGGCCCAACCCAGGTGAAACTGTCGGCGGTCGCGCCGGATGTCCTGCGGTTGAGCGTGGCTGACGGCCAGCCGCCTTATCCCATCCCTTCAACTTTTCTTGCCGACAGCGTTGGCGCCGGGGCGACGCACTGGCAGTTCGTCAAAAAACGCGGGATGGTGGGTGTCCGGACAAAAGCGGGCCAATTATTGATCAACCCTCAAACCGGCGAATGGACGTTGCTCAATGCCCAAGGGAAAGCGCTCATCCCCCGCCACCGGATCGCTGATTTGTCT
>DASRCU010000114.1:0-1240 GCA_035652955.1 Verrucomicrobiia bacterium
CCGACGCCTATGCCACCACCGCTGACTTCCTGATTGCCAATGGTGGCGTTGTTCACGTCAATGAGGCCATTATCGAAGGTCAGCATACCGTGGGCATCGGCCCCGACATTGCCAGCCTGGCCCAGTTGCATCGTGCTCACATACATCGTCACCTGGCCGCCCGAGAAATCGCAGAAGCCATAGCCCGCAACTTGCGGTCCGCCATTGGCATCACAGATCCAAAAATTGGCGATCCGCCCGCTGCCGCCGTTCCCGGCGAAATAAGCCACTGGCGGGTTCGCAGAGCCGAGGAAGGCCGGATTGAATTTCATCCAGGCACCGATGGTGGTAGTGCCCGGCCCGCCGACAATCAAGTTCCCCGTCCCCGTCAAAATGCTGTTCGCCAGGCCGAGATAAACGGCACAGGGCACGGAATTGCCGGAAGACTGGTTGCAAATTTGAAAACCATCTCCCAACGAAATTGTGTTGGTTTTGGCAAGATACAGCGTGCCATTTGCGCCCCCGGTGACACCCCCTTCACCCCCGGTTGCCACTAGAATCTCGCTGCTGCTGCCGGGTCCACCGTTGTCTATAAAATTGTCCAAGCCGGATAGGTCAAGCGTCACGTTGTGGGTGTCACCGGGCGTGGGCGAACTCTGGCTCACCCACAGGTTGCCCACCATCGACAGTGTGGCACCCGTACCCTCAATTGTGATAGTCTCCACCGAATTGGCGGGGGCGGGATTATTTCCCGTGTTCAAAACATCCGCGCCCACGGCCAGATCACCGCGCCCGGCGCCAAGGCTCAAGGTAATGCCGGGTTGGATCAGGGTGGTGTAATTGGCGTTCGTGGGAATATAGTCCAGTTCCCAGATGGGCATCTGTGCGACGCCAGTTGTGCTATCCAGCACGTTATTGACGGAAATGTTCGTGCCGGTGGTAGCGCCAACACCGGTGAACTCGACCCGGTTGTAATACGTTTGCACCGCGCCGGTCCAATTGGCGGCGTCGGACCAGTTGGTCGTTGCGCTGACATGGGGAACGCCCGCCCAATAGTCATTGGCGGCATGCGAGTCATAGATAATGGAAAAGATCAGAGTCAACACCACGCTGAGTATGGCTGTTCTGGAGAATCTGTAAACCATCGATAAGGTTTTCATAACATGACTAAGTTTCGTTATTGGACTGCCAAAACTCGCCCGCCCGTCAGCGCCAAAATTTGCTTCCTGGGTCGGCAGGCTTGTCAGCGATGGTAAGAAAG
>DASRCU010000115.1:0-22580 GCA_035652955.1 Verrucomicrobiia bacterium
GTTGACCAAATAAAACAGGCCGGTGTCCAGCGATTGAAGCCAGTGCATCGCCGGCAGTTTAATGCCAAACGCCGGCGGGATTCAAATGATTCAGCCGCACGTGAATTGGAGGGGGAGAAAAGCGGTGTCGCGACGAGCGCACTCCCAAACCGGTCGGATAACCGACATTGTGCAGCAAACGGCCACGCTCAATATGCAATGACCGAGCGCACGGGGAAACCTTTCAGCTTCTGGCGGCCGTTGAGAAATTTCAATTCGATGAGAAAGGCGATCTCCAGAATGTTGCCGCCGAGTTTTTTCACCAGCGCGGCGGCGGCAGACGACGTGCCGCCGGTGGCCAGCAAATCGTCAATCAGCAACACTCGCGCGCCGGGTTTGAGCGCATCCACGTGCATGGCGACGGTGGCCCGGCCGTATTCCAGCTCGTAATCCTGTTCGATGGTTTGGTAGGGCAATTTGCCTTTTTTGCGGACCGGCGCGAAGCCGGCGCGGAGTTTGTGAGCGGCGGCCGCGGCAAAAATAAACCCGCGCGCATCAATGCCCACCACGGTGTCCACGCCGCCGGGCTGAAAGGGTGCGATGAGCAAATCCACGGCGCCGGCAAAGAGGCGCGGATCGGCCAGCACGGGAGTGATGTCTTTGAATTGAATGCCCGGTTTGGGAAAGTCCGGGATGTTGCGGATGGCGCGTTCAATTTCGGCGGCGGTGGGGTGGGGCATGGCAGGGAGCGGATGAGATCGGCGCCTTCGGCCGAAGGCGGCGTTCAGTTTTCCATTCGTTTGTCGGATTCGAGTTTTTCGATCATCTTGCGGAGTTTGCGCAAGGCGAGGTTTTGAATCTGGCGGACGCGCTCGCGGGTGACGCCGAATTTGGCGCCGACTTCTTCGAGCGTTTTTTCGGGGCCGCCGTCCAGGCCGAAGCGATAGCGCAGGATGGTGGCTTCGCGCGGTTCCAGATGCTGCACCATGTCGCGCAACATGCTGGTGACGGTCTTGTCCTCCAGATCCTCGTAAGGTGTGGCGGCGTTTTCGTCTTCGACCACATCGGAGAAATTGTTGGAGTCGTCATCGCCAATGGGCGCATCCAGCGAAGCGGGCCGGATGGCGGCCAGGCGCATCTGGCGCACCCGCGCGGGAGTCAAGTTCAGTTCCTCAGCCAGTTCTTCGTCGGTCGGCTCGCGGCCCAGTTCCTCCTGCAATTTCAGGGCCACGCGGCGCATTTTGGAAATTTTATCCACCAAATGCACGGGCAGGCGGATGGTCTTGGATTGATTGGCCAGGGCGCGTTTGATGGCCTGCTTGATCCACCAGGAGCCGTAGGTGGAGAGTTTGCCGCCCTTTTTGGGGTCGAAACGCTCAACGGCCTTCATCAATCCGATGTTGCCTTCGGAAATCAAATCCAGGAGCGGCAGGCCAAGCCCTTCGTAGTCGCGGGCGATCTTGACGACCAGGCGGAGATTGGCCTTGATCATTTGTTCGCGGGCTTTTTTGTCGCCTTTCTTGATGCGCGCGGCCAGTTCGATTTCCTCCTGCGGCGTGAGCAATTTCACCTGACCGATTTCGCGGAGGTACAATTTGATGGCGGTGTCGCTGTCGTAACGGGAGGATTCGCGACGGATGAACTCGGTGGTGTCACTTTCAGGTGCCGGGGCGGGCGCCGGTGGCAGGGCCGCAGAAGTTTCTTTGGGCGCGGGCGTTTTGCGCCGCGGGTTTTTGGCGGCTTTAATTTTTTTGGTTTTGGACGCCATGACCGGGCCAACTTTACGGTCTGGCCGCCGGGCCGCAAGGCGGAAATGGTTACCGCCGGTTGTCGCGGGCGAGCGTGAGCAGGTACAGCAATTGCAGCACCGCGCTCACCAGGGCGGCGACGTAAGTCAGCGCCGCGGCGTCGAGGACCTTTGCCACGCCGGCGCGTTCATGCTCATGGACCAGGCCGAGTCGGAACAATTGTTCCTTTGCGCGGCGGCTGGCATCGTACTCCACCGGCAGCGTGACCAACTGAAACAGGGTCATCACGGCAAACAGCGCGACGGCAATCCAAATGAGCGTGTGGAACCAGGCGTTGAAAATGAAGCCGGCCAGGAAAATCCCCATGTAAGCCATGCTGGCAAATTGCGTGGCCGGCACCAGCGCCATCCGCGCATTGAACAAGGCGTAGGCCGCCTGGTGTTGCAAAGCATGACCGGCCTCATGCGCCGCCACTCCCACCGCGGCAATCGAGCGGCCGTGGAAATTGTCCGACGACAAAAACAGCGCGCGTTTGGTCGGATCGTAATGGTCGGTCAGATGACCGGGAATCTCTTCCACCGGCACTTCGGTCAACCCGGCCCGATCCAGGATTTCGCGCGCGGCTTCGGCGCCCGTCAAGCCCGAATCCACCGGCACTTCGCTGTATTTGCCATAGGCATGAGAGAGCTTTATCTGCGCCCAGATGCCCAGCAGCAAACCGGGAATCGCAAACACCAACCACAACGGATCGAAGAAAAACATATCGTCTCTTTCCTAATCGTTCGTTTGACTGCTCATGGCTGTTTCCATTCAACCAAGCTGGCCGTGTGCCAACTTTAACTGCTGAAAAATTCAGGGAAATCGGCTCCGAAGAAAAGAATTTTTTGCGCCAGCCTGGCGCAGGTGAGACAGGCGCGTTGGCGCAGTTCAAATCTCCAGTACTTTTTCAAAACGCGTCAGGTTTCTGGGCCCGTTACCCGTCACCAGGGCCACATCTTCCAGACGCACACCGCCGAGGCCCGGATAATACAATCCCGGTTCGACGGTGACCACATGGCCGGGCTTCAAAGTGCCTGTGGAATGAGCACCCAGCCGCGGTGCTTCATGGATTTCCAGTCCCAGCCCGTGGCCGGTTCCGTGGAAAAACCCTTCCATGTGTTCGTTGCGCCGACCGGTTTTGTAGCCCCGTTGGATGAAGAATTCCTGCACTGCCTGGTGCACCGCCGCGGTCGGCGTGCCGGCGCGGAGTTTTTCAAAGGCGATTTTCTGTCCTTGCAATACGGCGTCAAACAGTCCGCGGACGGCTTCACTGGCGCGACCGCGGACCACGGTGCGGGTGATGTCGCCAAAGTAACCGGTCTTTTGAGAGCGGGGGAAAATGTCAATGATGATCGGTTCATGGGCATGGAGCGGGCCGCTGCCGCGCTCATGCGGGTCGCAGCTCTGCGGTCCGCCGGCGACAATGGTGTTGGCCGGCAGGCCGCTGGCCTGCAAAATGGCGCAATCAATCACCGCGCGCAACCGTTCGGCGGTCAGCGGCAGGTTGTGGTAAATCAACTTTCGACCCCGCCCGATTTTGGAGCGCCGCAGCACCTCAATGCCTTCGGCCATTCCCACCTCTGCCATGGTCAGCGCGGCGGAAATCTTCCGCACTTCATCGGCGGTTTTGAATTCCCGTTCGGGGAAAAAATTCGCGCGCGGGTTCACGCGGATGCCGAGGCTTTTCAATTCCTGCGCCAGGGCCAGGGGAAAATTTTCCGGCACGACCGCGCGCCGGATTTTTTGACGGCGCAGGAGGTGGGCGATGACCTCGGCGTTTTGAGGCTGTCGGACGCCTTCCCGGCGGAGCTGGTTTTGAATTTCCGTGAGGGAAAGCACCCGGCAATGCGACGCGACCGCGCGGGCACGGTCAATTTCCAGATCGCTCAACACCAGCAGCGGGCGGCGGCGACCGAACTGAAGGAAAATAAATGGATCCGGCGCGAACAGGCCGGTGGCATACAGCATGTTCGCGTCGTGCTCGCTGTCGGCGACCATGAGCAAAACGTCGGACATTTCAAACATCCTCCTCCCCCGGTTTCTGAATTCCGAGGGTGGCGACAAACAGCTCCAGGGCGCCTCCGGCAACGCGGCTTTTGCCGCGGCCGGGTTCAATCCGCCATGGGCAGGTAAAGGAAGTAAAGTTGCCCGGCCTGCAATCTGGGCGCCTCCAGGCCCAGGTCAAGTTTCAGGTCATGCGATTTGCCGCCCTGGCCGAACATCGAGAGAAAGTCGGAAAAATCGTAGCGTTCACGATATTCGATGAGGTTGGCCTTTTGGCCGCCGTTGGCGATGTCCTGAGCGCGTTTGACGGCATCGTCGAAATCGCCCAATTGATCCACGAAACCGAGTTGGAGAGCTTGTTCACCGGAAAGGACGCGGCCGTCGGCATAATTGGTCCAGTCCTCGGCCAGGGCATGGCCCTCCGGTTTGTTTTTTTCATGCGCCCAGGCGCGGCCGTCGGCCACTACGCTCTTGAACTTCTGATACGTCTCGTCAATGAGTCCTTGCACCATGGCGTGTTCTTCCGGAGGGATTTCATTGGTCTCACGCATGCCGCTCAACATGTCCTTGTACTTGCCGCTTTTGTAGATGTTGGGCCGCACCCCGATCTTATCCATCAAACCGCGGTAATTGAAGGCTTCCATGATAACCCCGATGCTGCCGGTGATGGTCAGGGGATTGGCGACAATCCAGCGGCAGGGCGACGAAATGTAATATCCTCCGGAGGCTGCCAGACTGCCCATCGAGCAGATCACCGGCTTGTGATGCTCGATCTGGAAATTTTTGATGATGCGGTAAATCTGGTCTGAGGCCATCACTTCTCCGCCGGGGGAATCCACTTTGAGCACGACGGCCTTGACCGAGCGGTCCCGCGCCGCGCGGTCGAACTCGGCCCGGATAACATCCACCATGCTGTTGCCCGCCTGATCGTAGTTGTGGCTGGAAATGATGCCGTCCACGGTCACCACGGCGATCTTGTTGGGGGCATGATTGTTTTTCAACAGCCATTCCTCCAGCCGCGGTCCGCCCTCGCGCACCACGCCGAAGCCGTCGCCATGAAAGGCCCCGTTGAGAGACAGCGCGTGCGCGAGGAACTGCGCGAAGTTGCCGAACAAACTGAAGACCAGCAGCACGCACACCACGATGGCAAAAATCATCCAGCCCCGGTTCTTGCGCGGCCTGGATGCCGGCGGCGTGATCACCGGGGGTGACAGGGGCGGCGGCGGGGGCGGTGGAGCCTCCTGTGAAAATGGCGTCGTTTCCATGGCCTGCAACCTAGCGCAAAGCGGGCGGTGCGGCAAGGCGGATCCTGCGGCGCCGCCCGGCTAGGAACCGGAGAAAGTCAAAACAAGGTATTTGGCCGGCGGCGCGGCTGCTGATGACCAGCGATTACCAGTAATGGTGCACCAATGGCTTGATTTGCCGTTCGTAAAGCGCGGCGATTTTCTTCATCGTGGCCGGCGGAAGTTTTTTCAAATCGGAAGCGGCGATATTTTCGCGGACTTGTTCCGGCCGCTTGGCGCCGGGAATGGCGCAGGTGACTTGGGGAAATTCCAGAATCCAACGCAATGCCAGTTGCGTGAGCGTTGCGTGGCGGGGCACGAGGGATTTCAATTCTTCCACCGCGCGCAGACCGGTCTCCAGATCAACCCCCGCAAACGTTTCGCCGCGGTCAAACGCCTCACCACGCCGGTTGAAATGGCGATGATCATTCTTTGCAAAGCGGCTTTGCGGGGTGATTTTGCCGGTCAACAGGCCCGACGCCAGCGGCACGCGCGCCAGGATGCCAACCCGGCGTTTTTGTGCCAGTTGAAAAAACAGGTCTGCCGGGCGCTGGCGGAACAGGTTGAAAATGATTTGCACACTTTGCACGTTGGGAAATTCGATGGCTTTGATGGCTTCCTCAACCTTCTCGACGCTCACACCGTAGTAACGCACCTTCCCGGCCCTGACCAGATCATCCAGAATACCGAACACTTCCGGCCGGTAATACACTTCCGTGGGTGGGCAATGCAATTGCAACAGGTCAATGGCATCTGTCTCCAGATTCTTCAAGCTGCGTTCGACCCAGGCGGTGAGATGGGCGCGGGTGTAACCCTCCGGGGTTTGTCGCGGCAGACGGCGTCCGGCCTTGGTGGCGATGTAAAATTTCTCCTTGCGTTCGCGCTTGAGCCGGGCCAGGAGCCGTTCGCTATGGCCGTCGCCGTACACATCGGCGGTGTCGAAGAAATTCACGCCGCCATCTAACGCAGCGTGGAGCGCGGCGAGCGATTCGGCGTCGTCCACTTTGCCCCAGGCGCCGCCGCCGATCGCCCAGGCGCCAAAACTGATTTCGGAAATTTTCCAACCGGTTCGACCCAGAGTGCGGTAGTGCATGGCGGCAGGCTAGAGAAGACTTTGGCGAACGCAAGGACGCAATCTTCGTCGGGCGGCCGGGGTGCGCCTTTTGCTCCGGGCGTTCAGGCTGCCAGATGCCGCGCCTGGCGTTTGGGCAGCAAGCTTTTTGAGGGCGGCGGCTGCCGCGTGGCGGGCGCGGGCAAAAAGGCGCGGAGAAACGGCGGCGCGTCGCGCCGTCCGCCCCGCAGCCAGTCGCGTTGCAACGTTTGGGCCACCGAGCGCGGTTCCTGCTTCAATTCAGCGGTGAGAAATTCAAACAACAATTCGGCCAGACGTTCCAGGGCGACGCCGTCGGTTCGCCCCAGCCGCGCGTAAAGCCAGTCGCTGAAGCGCATGAAGCCGGCGAACGGCGATCCCTCGCGCCAGAGCAGGGGGGTGGTTTCCACGAAATGGCCGCTGTTGCCGACGCGGTCCCAGTATTTGGCAAAGCGCCGGAGCCGCTGCAGGGTGGCGAAATCCATCAGCTTGTTTTGCAGAATTTCGTAAGGCGGCTGCGCGCTGTAAATCATCTGCCATTCCGCATCATGCCGGCCAATCGGTGTCCCGCGCAGCCGTTTTAACAGGCTCACTTGAATTTCCTGCGGGCCGAGGGCGACCAGCCGGTCGAAGCCGGCGGCGAAACCTTCCAGCGATTCACCAGGCAGGCCGGCAATCAGATCGGCATGGAGATGAACGCCGGTTTGCCGCCGCAGGAAATGGAAATTGTCCGCCAGCCGCTCGTAATTCTGGCGCCGGCGGATGCGTGCGGCCACCTGCGGGTCAAACGTCTGAATGCCCACCTCGAATTGCAGCGCGCCGGGGGGAAACTGGACGATGACTTCGCGCAGCTCCGCCGGGAGCCGATCGGGAATCATCTCAAAGTGATAAAAATTTCCAGGCCGATGACGCGCCAGGAAAAATTCCAGAATGGCCCGGCTCGTGGCCACATGAAGATTGAAGGTGCGATCCACAAACTTGAATCGCTTCAGCCCGCGGTCCAGCAGCTTTTGCATTTCGTTCAGAAACCGGTCCAGCGGCACGGCGCGCACCGGAATATCCAGCGACGAGAGGCAAAACTCACAGGTGAACGGGCAGCCCCGCGAAGCCTCCACGTAAATGACGCGATGCGCCAGGTCCGCATCGGAATAAAAGGCGTAGGGCAAGACCAGCCGCGAAAAATCCGGGAGTTCGGCGGGAATGATCTTGGGGAGTTGATGCGGGCCGGGCGGACGGTCCGGACGATTCAACAGTTCCCGGCAAACCTCGGCAAATTTCAAATCCGCCTCGCCGGTGATGACGTGGTCCGCCAGCCGGACAATCTCCTGGGCTTCCGTTTCGTAGCTCACTTCCGGGCCGCCCAGGATGATGATGATTTCCGGTCGCAGGCGTTTGAGGAGAGAAACCACCGCGGCGGTTTCGGCGACATTCCAGACGTAAACGCCCAGGCCGATGATTTTGGGGGCGCGCGCCAACAGCGCTTCAACAATGTCCAGGGGCCGCTGGTTGATGTCGAATTCCGCCATGACCGCGCGCGGTTGCAACTCGCCCAGGTTGGCGTAGAGATAGCGCAACCCGAACGCGGCGTGAATGAACCGGGCGTTGAGCGTGGCTAAAACGATGTCCGGCATCCCCGGCAGATTAGCAGGTTCCCGCCCCCGCGCCAATGGCCCGGACGATTTTTGCGCAGGGGCGCGTTGCCTTCCGCCGCCGTTGCGTTAAATTCGTGGCGCCATGCAACCGGAAAAATTGACGCTCAAATCCCAGGAGGCGCTGCAGGCGGCGCAGGAAATCGCCCGCCAACACTCGCATCAGGAAATTGACGGAGAACATCTGGCCCTGGCGCTCGTTTTGCAGACCGAGAGTCTGATCCCGGATTTGCTGGGCCGCATCGGAGTGCGCGTCCCGCAATTAAAAACGGATTTGGAAAACGAACTGGCGCGGCGGCACAAGGTCCAAGGCGGCGAACCGTTTCTGGGCGCTGATTTGCGCAAGGCACTGGACGCCGCCGCCCGCGAGGCCGATCAGCTCAAGGACGAATACGTCAGCACCGAGCATCTGTTGCTGGGGCTGCTCGACGGCGGCGGCCCGGCGTTGAAACGGATTTTTCAAAAGCACGGTTTGAAACGCGACGCCGTGTTGAAGGCGCTCGCCGACCTGCGCGGCCATCAGCGCGTCACCGACCCCCACCCGGAGGATAAATTTCAAGCGCTCGAAAAATACGGACGCGACCTGACCGCCCTGGCGCGTCAAGGCAAAATTGATCCGGTCATCGGGCGCGACGAGGAAATCCGCCGCGTGATGCAGGTGCTCACCCGGCGCACGAAAAACAATCCGGTGCTCATTGGCGAACCGGGCGTCGGCAAGACGGCCATTGCTGAAGGCCTGGCGCGACGGATCGTTTCCGGCGACGTCCCCGAAGGTTTGAAAAACAAGCGGCTGGTGGCCATGGACCTGGGCGCGATGATTGCCGGCGCCAAATACCGCGGTGAATTTGAAGACCGGCTCAAGGCGTTTCTCAAGGAAATCACCGCCAGCGACGGCCGGATTATTTTGTTCATTGACGAATTGCACACGCTCGTCGGAGCGGGCGCGGCCGAGGGAGCGACAGACGCCGCGAACATTATGAAACCCCAGCTCGCCCGCGGCGAACTGCGCTGCATCGGCGCCACCACCCTCGATGAATACCGCAAGCACATCGAAAAAGACCCCGCACTGGAACGCCGCTTCCAGCCAGTGCTGGTGACCGAGCCGACGGTGGAGGCCACCATCGCCATCTTGCGCGGACTCAAGGAGCGTTATGAAGTCCATCACGGCGTGCGCATCCAGGATGCCGCGCTCGTCGCCGCCGCCCAATTGTCGCACCGCTACATCACCGACCGGTTTTTGCCGGACAAGGCGATTGATCTGGTGGACGAGGCGGCGTCCCGCATCAAAATGGAGCTGGATTCCAAGCCGACGGAACTGGATCAGCTCGACCGGCGCATTTTGCAATTGGAAATCGAACGCACCTCGCTGGCCAAGGAAAAAGACCCGGCCAGCCGCGAGCGATTGAAGCAGTTGGAGCAGGACCTTGCGAATCTGAAGGAAAAATCCCGGGCGCTCACCGCCCAGTGGCAGAACGAAAAGGCGGCAGTCAATGCGGTGAGCGTCCTGCAGACGCAACTGGAACAGGCGCGGATCGAATTGGAACAGGCCCAGCGGCGGGGCGATCTCACCAAAGCCGCCGAAATCCAGTACGGCAAAATCCCCGAATTGGAAAAGAAACTGGCCGCGCTGGAAAAACAAACCGGCGACGTCGCGCGTCCGTCCCTGCTGCGCCAGGAAGTCACCGAGGAAGACATCGCCAGGGTCGTCTCCTCGTGGACGGGCATTCCCGTTTCGCGGATGCTCGAAAGCGAGCGCCAAAAACTGGTTCGCATGGAAGAGCGCCTGGCGCAGCGCGTGGTGGGACAGCAGGAAGCCCTCAAAGCCGTCTCCGACGCCGTCCGCCGCGCGCGCAGCGGGTTGCAGGATCCGAACCGGCCCATCGGTTCGTTCATTTTCCTCGGCCCGACCGGCGTGGGCAAGACCGAGACGGCGCGCGCCCTGGCGGAGTTTTTGTTCGACGACGAAAACGCGATGGTGCGCATTGACATGAGCGAGTACATGGAAAAATTCTCCGTGCAACGCCTCATTGGCGCGCCGCCCGGCTACGTCGGCTACGAGGAAGGCGGGCAATTGACGGAAGCGGTGCGGCGCCGCCCCTATTGCGTGGTGCTGCTCGACGAAATCGAGAAGGCGCATCACGACGTCTTCAACGTGCTGCTGCAAGTGCTTGACGATGGCCGGTTGACCGACGGGCAGGGCCGAACGGTGGATTTCAAGAATACCATCGTCATCATGACCAGCAACCTCGGCTCGCCCATCATCCAGGAATTTTTTGAAACCGCCGGCGGCCAAAAGCGGAGGGCGGAAATGGAACAACGGGTGATGGCCGAGTTGAAACGCCACTTTCGCCCGGAATTTCTGAACCGCGTGGACGACATCATCATCTTCCAAAGCCTCGGCGAAGATGAACTGGCAAAGATTGTGGACCTGCAGATTGCCCGGCTGGAAAAGCGCTTGAAACCCCAAAATCTCACTCTTGAAGTGGACGCGGCGGCACGGCAGTTGTTGGCGCGGGAAGGTTACGATCCGCAATTCGGCGCGCGCCCGCTCAAACGCGCCATCCAGGAGCAATTGCTCAACCCCCTCTCGATCAAACTGCTGGAAGGCGAATTCAAGCCGGGAGATCGAATCCGGGTTTCCACCGGAAACGGCGGATTGACCTTCACGAGAAAATAGTTTTGCCCGGTTAAACCAGCGTCCATTCCGCCGGGGTTGCAAATCAGACGCGCAGGATTGTCCAGCAGATTGCCTCATTTCTGGAAGGGCGCGAATTTCAAAAGGGGAGAGGCAAGCTTTGTTTTGTCGGAACCGTCTCAAAATCCGGCAATTCTGGCGCAGGTGGCCGCTGGAGGCAACCGCCGCCGGTGCTGGCGCGTTTCATGCTGGAATGAAAGCACCTGCCGATCGAAGCGGTTGGAAAAACAAAGAGGCTGCCGGAATGGCTGGGGGAGGTCCTTCCGAAGGCAGCCAGCCAAGGGTTCCGCAGATAATTCGGCGTCGTTTTCATGGGAAACAATCGGCGTTTGAACGGGGTGCTGTTGTATGAGCATCTGGGTTTTGTGGGCATCATTTTTTTCTGCTACCTCAATGATTTGTTGAAATTGCCGTCATTGATTTTCTCCGACCATCCGTTCTCATTCGTGTTTCAGCGTTCCACGCTGGAGATACTGCTCATTCTGATGGTCTGGCTGCTGGTGAGCGCTTCCACGCGGCGGCTCCTGGAGCGCATCCGGCATTTGGAATCTTTTCTGCGCGTCTGTTCGTGGTGCCGTCGGATTGATTACCAGGGCGAGTGGATCACGCTGGAAAAATTTTTGCAGCAAGGTTTCGACACCCCCACGACGCACGGCATTTGCCCGGAGTGCCGGAGCCATTTGAAATTGAGCATTGAGCGGGCAAAACTTCGGCAGAAAAAGGAGAACGCCGCGGATGCCGGATCGCCCTCCTGAAAGAGGATGGCAGCCGCTTCCGCGGAACCCCTCCGGCAAGTGCTCCCCTGAGCGGGAATGAACTCGTGAAAGGACGGGATTAAAAATCCGCGGCGGCCGTCAGATTAAAAAAGGCACCAGCGCCTTGACCTGCTTTTGGTAAGCCGGATAAGCCTCGGGAAAATGACGCAACAGCAGCCGCTCTTCCTGATTGAGCTTGATCCAAAGAGCAACCGCCATCAGCTCCCAAGCAAAGACGCCGCGCCATTGACCAATGGCCAGGGCCGTGCCCAGTCCCATGCCCAGCAAGCCCGTGTAAATCGGATGCCGCGCGAAGCGATACGGCCCGGTGCGGATCAGTTCATGTCCCTGTTTGAAGGTTACATCACTGCTCCAATTGTCCGCCAACGTCCGGCGCGCCCAAATCGCCACGAACAAACCCAACAGGCAGACGGCGGCGCCCAGCACCGGCAGCCAGGCCGTCGGCGGTATCAGACGCTGATTCATCGGCGGCGGCAGGTGCCCGTCCGCCAGCAAAACATAACTCAAGCCCAGCGGAAGACGGTGGGCCAGGGCGGAAGGTAAATTTTGTTTTTCGGCATTGGTCTTGGTCCGGCGCGCGCTTGCCAGCCAGTAGCAGAAAAACGCCATCCAGCAGGCGAGGATGAAGTTGCCGGCAATCGTCGCCATAAAATTTATCACCATCCTATCGGTTGACTTCAGAGGTTCAAGCGGCAAAGCGGGCCGACTTGAACGAGGAAGGCATCCAGACCTTGTGCTTGCAGCCGGACCCATTGGGGGCTGAATCCGTTCTGAAGGTCGGGCTGACCGGCGCGTCGGTCACCTGTGCGGAACCAATCCTTCGGCGGCGCAGCGGTGCCGCCAACCGTAAAATAACATTGCCTGCCGGGACAATGTCCGCTGCGCCCACGCCGCGGGCCGTGGAGAGGAGAATTTTCGCCGTTCCCCTTTGGGGCGCGTGTGTTACTAATTGGCGCGTGACGTTGGGCGAATACATTTTGCTGGCGGCGGGGTCATTGTTTGTCATCGTGGACCCGCTGGCCACGGCGCCGGCGTTTCTGGCGATGACGCCTCACGACACGCCGGAGCAACGTTTGCGCACGGCGCGGATTGCTTGCAGCACGATGGCGGCGGTGCTGCTGGCGTTTGCCTTCGCCGGGAAAATCATTTTCAAAATCTTCGGCATCACCATGCCGGCGTTTCAAATCGCCGCCAGTATCGTTTTGCTGATCATTGCGCTGGACATGTTGCGTGTGCAGCGGTCGCGTGTGCAGGAAACGCGCGAGGAAAAGGAGGCCGGCACGGAGAAGGATGATGTGGCAGTGACGCCGCTGGCTATTCCCATGCTGGCCGGGCCGGGAGCCATTTCAACGACCATCCTGTTGCAAAACGAGGCAAAAAACTTTTCCCAGCACGCCGCGCTGTGCGGCTGCATCGTGGCGGTGGCGGTGGCGAGTTATTGGATTTTTCGGCTGGCCGTGCGGGGAGCGCGCTGGTTGAATCCCATTGCCATGAGCATTGCCATTCGGGTGATGGGGCTGTTGTTGGCGGCAGTGGCAGTGCAATTCATGCTCAACGCCTTCAAAGCCTTTGCCGGAGAGCTGATTTCGGGACCGTAGTCCAAACGCCATCCGGTGCGGCGGCCAAAGACGGAATGACCCACGGCAATTTTCGTTCATGCTTTGCCAAAAAACGGGAAGTGTTTTGCAGGGAGTTCAGCGAAACTGATTTTGCAGGCTTATGAAAAAACTTGTTTTATTTGCGATTCCGGCGGCGCTGGCGCTCGCCCTGACCTCCAACGCCTCCGCCGCCGACGGCAAGGCGCTTTACAACGATCACTGCGCCAAGTGCCACGGCGACGACGGCAAAGGCCAGACCAAAATCGGACAGAAACTCGGTGTGCGCGATTACACCGACCCCAAAGTCCAGGAGTCGTTCACAGACGAGCAGGCTTTCAAAGTCCTCAAGGAAGGACTCAAGAAAGATGACAAGACGCTGATGAGGCCGTACGACCTGTCGGACGATGAAATCAAGGCCGTTATCGCCTGTCTGCGGACGTTCAAGAAGTAGCCGGAATGCGGAAGAATTCCCGTGGGAAGCCGCGGTTAAACGACAGGTTGCCGTCAAGGCGGCGCCCGGGGTCAAGGGACTCGCTCCACTCGGATGCGAGCCGGGTCATCTTCGCCGAGCTGGAGCAGGTGGGCGTTGGTATAGACCCTGGTATGGACGTTGAATTCCGGGGCGGCTCGTTCGCGGCGGGCACGGGCCAGTTCAGCCACGGCCAATGTATCCAGCGCCACCGGATCGCGGCTGAACCAGAGTTGGTTCAACACTTCCGAATACTGCAACAACCCTTTGTCACCGCCTTCGTATTGGCCGAGCAGCGCGTCGGTGATGTTGAGCACGACCTTATCGCCGACGGAAGAAAGCGCATAAATTTCCGGCACGGCTACCGCCAACTGATCGGGGTCGTCCTCGAACCGCGTGGTGTTGTCCACACTGCCGAGGGCAACGCTGTAAAGATGGCCGCAGACGCCGATTTGATTGTTGTTGAGCAACGGGGCCAAACTGATTATTTTGGTCATCTCGCGGCTGACGATTTTGGCGACGAATGATTTGCGCCCGACGCCCGGACCTTTTTTGCCGAATTCCAAATCCCCCCAGACCAGTCGGCCCACAAGGGGATTGTCCGGCAAATAAAAATTGGTCGGGTCATAGCCGGTCTCCACGCAACCGGCCACGCGCACACCGAGTTCCCGGCCCAGTTGGAAAAATCCGGCCGCGCGCAAATTCTCCGCGCGCTTGTCCCAAATGATGATGTGATTCGGAGGCACGCCGGCGCCCGTCAGACCGCGAATCACCGCCCTCACCACCGCCGGGCGCGTGCCGCTGACGGGGCCGGCAGCGGAAAAAATCTTCAGGCCGATGACGTCGTTGGTCGAAACCAGGCTCAACCACGCCGAAGAAACATTGGTCCGACCGGTCAGCAGCATAATCCCGCGGTTGACCATGCGCTGGACGATTTCCGGAGCGGGCTGAAAATCGTTGAGCGCGCGGGGGTCGCTCACAATGACCACGCGCGACATTTCGTTGCTGGAACGCAGCCAGAAGGCGCCGGCCCCCCGAAGCTGAAAAACAGCCCAAAAGACCAACGCCGCCGCAAAAAGGCGGAAAAGAGCAGAGAACGAGGTCCTGTGCCGCGGCCGCTCCGCCGTTTTCCTCTTCGGTGCTCCGTCGCCTCTTCTCGCTTCTTCCATTTGCGCGTTTCTTGACACTTTTGGGCGCGGATGTTACCACCAGCGCCGATGCCGGCCACGAAAAATGAATGCGCGGAGGGAAGAGGGAAGCGGAAGCCGAACAGTTCCCCGCCGCCCTGCCGCCATTTTCATTTTTCGTTCCCCATTTTCCCGGTTCGTTTCACGTTCTGCCTGCCGGTGATGCTGGCTGTTTTTCTGGCTGGCTGCGCGCCTTCCGGACCGCGCGCCCTCGTCCAGGGGAAAAAATATCTGGATCGTGGCGACTACGCCGCCGCCGTGGACGCCTTGCGTACGGCCACAACGTTGCTGGCCACAAATGCCGTGGCCTGGAACGACTACGGCGTGGCCCTCCAACATGCGGGCCGGCTGGCCGATGCGGTTCTGGCGTATCAGAATGCCATCAAGTTCGATCGCGATCTGACCGAAGCGCACTACAACCTGGGATGCCTCTGGCTGGCGTTGAACAAACCCGACGCCGCACGCGCGGAATTTACTGCCTACACGTTGCGCCGGAATAATTCGCCGGACGGCTGGCTGCAACTGGGCCGCGCCCAACTGCGCGCCGGCGACGTGCTGGCGGCCGAAAAAAGCTTCAGCACGGTGTTGTATTTGCGCCCCAACGACCCCGAAGCGCTCAACGGCCTGGGGCTGGCGCGCGTGCAGCGCGATCGTCCCCGTGAAGCGGCGCAATTTTTCGCCGCCGCCGTCCGCGCCCGCCCGGATTTTGCGCCGGCCATTTTGAATCTGGCCGTGGTTTGCGACCGCTATTTGCACGACGAACCGGCGGCGCTGCAAAATTATCGCGCCTATCTGGCGCTCACCCCCCGCCCGGCGAATTGGGACGCCGTGAACGCGCGGGTGCAGGATTTGCAGCCGGCGCCCGCGCCCGCGGCGGTCAATCCCTCGCGCACCGCCGAGCCTCGCCCCGTCGAAGGGCAAACCGCCGTTTCCCAACCGTCAACAAGAAATTCGCCTCCCGCTGAAACGCCGCCGGCAGAAACTCGTGTCGCGCCGTCGCGCACCACGGCGCGCAATAATCTGCCGCCGCGCGCCGAGGAGACGAGGCCGGTGTTGCCGCCCAGGGAAGTTGTGCGGGTGCCGCCGGCGGCGACAGTCGTGACCGCCGAAAATGCCGCCACACCGTCGCGCCCGGCCGGCGCGCCGCGCTCAGTCGAGTCGCCTGCGCCTTCCCGCTTGATGGAAAACTACGCGCAGGCCGGTGTCACCCCGTTGACCGCCTCGACGGCTCCGCCGATCAAAGTGGTTCCACCGGCCCCGCCGGTGTTTCCGCGTTATGCGTATCTGTCGCCGCCCAGGCCGGCGCCGGGCAATCGCGCGGCGGCGATGCGCGCGTTTGTCGAGGCGCAGCAGTTTGAGCGGAACCTGGATTGGGCGCTGGCGGCCGATGCCTATCATCGGGCGGCCGAACTGGATCCGGGCTGGTTTGAGGCGCAATACAATTACGGCGTGATGGCCGCCCGCGCGGGCCAGCCGGATCAATCGCTGGCGGCTTACGAAATGGCACTGGCCATCCGACCCGATTCAACCGACGCGCGCTACAACTTTGCCCTGGAACTGACGGCGGCCGGTTATGTGACGGACGCGGAGAACGAGTTGAAAAAAATTGTGGCCGGGCATCCCAACGACGTCCGGGCGCAACTGGCGCTGGCCAATCTTTACGCGCAGCAACTGCGCGATCCGGAGCGGGCGCGAACGCATTATCTGAAAGTGCTGGAGCTGGACCCGCACAATCCGCAGGCCACCAACATCCGGTTCTGGCTCTCGGCTCATCCGCCGTGAGAAAATTTTCGTTGGCGCCGTCCTGGCGAAGTTTTAATGTCGGGTATGATTGCCGAGGTTACCGCGACGGAGCCCGTCAGCGCAGGCGGCGGGACGGTCAACTGGTTTGACTTCGGGGTGGTGGTGCTGTTGCTGTTCGGTTTGTTTCGCGGCAAACGCAACGGGATGTCCAAGGAACTGCTGCCCTTGCTGCAATGGGTGGCGGTGGTGACGTTGAGCGCTGCAGGTTATCGGCCGCTGGGTCGGCTTTTCATGCGGTGGGGGGGGATGGATTGGTTTTGGAGTCTGGTGACCGCCTATCTGGCGCTGGCGCTGGTGATTGTTTTTATCTTCTCGCTGTTGCGGCGCCGGTTTGCCGAGTCATTGGCCCAAAGCAGCGTTTTCCGAGGGGGCGAGTATTACCTGGGAATGTTGTCGGGTCTGGTTCGTTACGCCTGTGTGGTGTTATTTGTGCTGGCGCTGTTGAATGCGCCGGTCTATACGCCTGAGGAAATCGCCGCCACCGAGGCCAGCGACAAACAAAATCTTGGCGGCGGTCTTTTTCAGGGCAATTATTTTCCGCACCTGTTTGAAATCCAGCACAAGGTCTTTAAGGAATCCTTTCTCGGCCCGCTGATTCAACAGAACCTGGACCGGCTGCTGGTGGTGACCACTTCCGGCGCCGAGCCGCCGTCCCGGGCCGCCGCCGCCAAACAGCCGGTAATCCAAATCGGCAATCCGCCCGCCGCTCCGTCCACCAATTCGCCCGCGAAGTAAAGCCCGGTCTGCAGCACATGGCTGGAATTTCTTCCGCAACACTCGAACGCATCCGTGCCGCCAGCGACATTGTGGAGGTGGTCGGCTCATATTTGCCCTTGAAACGCGCCGGCGCCAGCTTTGTGGCCCTGTGCCCGTTTCACAAGGAGAAAACCCCCAGCTTCAACGTCAATCCGCATCGCCAGATTTTTCACTGTTTCGGCTGCCACAAAGGCGGCGATGTGTTCACCTTCGTTCAGGAATATGAAAACATCGGCTTCCTGGATGCCGTGCGGCGGCTGGCTGAACGCGCAAAGATTCCCCTGGAATTTGACGACACCCCCGGCGCGCGGGCCACGCGCCATCTCAAGGATCAGCTTCTGGAGATTCATGAAAAAATCGCTCAACGCTGGCACCTCTGTCTGCTCAACGAAGCCGCCGGGCAGGCGGCGCGCAATTATTTGAAGAAACGCGGCGTCAGCGAGGCGGCCATCAAACTCTTCCGTCTCGGCGCCGCCCCGGAGAGCTGGGAGGACACCGTCCACTGGGCCAAAAACAAGGGTTACGACCTCTCTTTGGTGGAGCAGGCGGGGCTGATCATTTCCAGGGAAAAAGCCGCTCCCGGCGCGGAGCCGGCGATGAATCCGTCGCCCGGCCGCTTTTACGATCGCTTCCGTGGACGGCTCATGTTTCCCATTTGCGACGAGCAGGGCCGGGTGGTGGCATTCAGCGGACGCGTGTTGTCCGACCAGGAAAAGACGGCCAAATACGTTAATTCGCCGGAGACACCCATTTTTACCAAGAGCAAAGTTTTTTACGGCCTGGACAAATCCAAACGCGCGATTCTTGACGCCGGCTTTGCGGTCATTTGCGAAGGCCAGTTGGATTTAATCGCCTGTTTCATGGCCGGCGTGCAAAACGTCGTTGCGCCGCAAGGGACGGCCTTCACAGAACAACACGCGCAAATTTTGAAACGCTACGCCAACGAAGTGGTGCTCTGTTTTGATTCCGACCAGGCCGGTCAGAACGCCGCGGTCCGCTCGCTGGATCATTTGCTGGCGTCCGGCCTGGCTGTGCGGGTGGCTGTTGTGCCCCCGCCACACGACCCGGACAGCTTTATCAAACATTTCGGCGGCGAAAAATTCCGCGAACTGATTTCCGGCGCCCAGGGTTTTTTCGATTATTATTTGAATCGCCTTTGCCAGGAGAACGACGCGAAGACGGATCGGGGGCGGCTGACCATTTTGCGCGCCATGGCCGGGGCTGTTCAAAAAACCGGCAGCGCGGTGTTGATTGACACCTACGCCCAGAAAACAGCGCTGCGCCTGGGCGTCTCGGCGGACGCGGTGCGCGCGGAGTTTGCCCGGATTCACGGTTCCAGGTCGCTGCGTCGGGAAACGACGCCGGAAACCTTGAACATTCGGGAGAAAACGTCCGACCGCCCCTTCCCGCAGGAATTCTGGCTGCTCAAACTGCTGTTGCTCCATGAGGAGCTGGCGGCGGACGCGGCGCGACACCTCGATGTCAATTGGATTTCACACCCGCTGGCGCGCGAACTGATCGGACGCCGCCTGGCCGCGCAAACCCGGCAAACGTGGAAGTCGTTAACTGCCTTTCTGGATGAACTGGAATCCCCGGCGCTGCGCAGCCTGGCCACCGAGGCCGCCGCCGAAGAGCGAAAAATCCCCCATCCGGAGATTCAACTGGCCGATCTGATTTTGAAATTGCGCAATCAATTTCTCGACCGCCAGATCGGCGCGCTCACCCAACAGATCAATCGCCCCGATATTCCCGAAGCGGAAAAGCTGGAATTGCTGCGTCAGCAACAGCAGCTCCGCCGGCAGAAACAACAACCCCTCAGCGCCGAATGAGGGGATTCAACGCTCGCCCTCCACAGTCAACTCCAATGGACGCCCAACGTTTGCTTGAGTGTCCGGTCGGGAGAGGCGGCGTTCGAGGAAGTGGACTATTTCGCGCCCTGGTCAATCCACGCGCGGATCAAGCCGATTTCCTCCGGCGTGAGCGGCCGGATGCCGGGAGGATGGCGCCGGGGCGGCATCCACAGATCATGGTCTTTGGTGGCGTGCGCCGCGGCCAGGACCAACAGGCTTTTGGCGCTGTCGCCGGGAATGATGACTTTGCCATCTTCACCGCCTTTGAGCGCGTCGGCAAGCGTGTCCAGTTTCAAATGCGCTTTGGGCTTGTCACCGGTGTGACATTTGACGCACGACTGGTCCAAAAGCGGTTTGATGTCGGCGGCGTAGGTTAAACCGGGTTTGTTGGCGGCTGGCGGCAGAGGCGCTACGGGATCATCCGCCGCGGCAGCCAATGCCCAGCCGAAGGTTCCGGCCAGGGCCAACAGGGTCAGGGGAATGGAATGGCTTCGTTTCATTGTTTTGGTTTGGTTCATGCGCGGATAGTTTGAATTTAAGAGGCGGCGAGTGTCAAAAAGTTTCCGTTCCGGAATGCGCCGGCGCTTGAAGCATTCGCCCCCCGATCCGGGCCGCCGGCCAGGCGGGGTAACCGGTTTGGCAGACGGCGCCGGTTGCCGCGTCGCCGAGGTTTACGTTTCCACAACAAAACGACGACTTCTGCCAACCCGGAAAACCGGGATGCGCCCCGAAGCCTTTTGCGGAAAATTCGCTCTTGTCATCGCGCCTGTTCCTGATAGTTTGGCCGCTCGTTTATGAAGACGGATATTCATCCCAAATACGTGGACGCGGAGATCCGCTGTGCCTGCGGCAACGTCATCAAGACGCGTTCCACCAAGCCGGTGATCATTGTCGGCATTTGCAACGTCTGCCATCCGTTCTACACCGGCCAGCAGAAGTTCGTGGACACCGCCGGTCGCGTGGACAAATTCCAGCAGCGCCTGGCAAAAACCCAGGCCGCGCAGGCTGCGGCGGCCTCCCGAAAAAAGAAGAAGATTTAGCGATTTCCTCCCTACCGCCTGCCGTTCCCCTGCGGAATGGCGGGCGGTTTTGTTTTGTTGCGCGCGAAACGGCGACGCGCAAAACTTTTCACCGGGCAGACTTCGCCCACCATCTCCGGCCTAAAGATGAATCTGCTGCCCCACATCGAAAAATTTCGCCAGCGCTGCGCGGAACTGGAATCGGCACTGAGCGATCCGAAGGTTTTTGACCAGCCGCAGCGGGCGCAGGAATTGTCCCGCGAATACTCGCGACTGAAAGAACTGGTCGCCGCTGGCGAGGCCTACAAAAAAGTTCTGGCCGGCCTGGAAGAGAACCGCGCTTTGTTGAAGACCGAGCCTCCCGGCTCCGAATTGGCGCAGATGGTCCGGGAAGAAATCGAACGGCTCACCGGGGAGGAACAACAACTGGCGCACCGGTTGCAATCCGCCCTCTTGCCGCCCGATCCGAACGATTCGCGCAATACCATCGTTGAAATCCGCGCCGGCGCCGGCGGGCAGGAGGCGGCGCTCTTCGCCGCCGATTTGTTTCGCATGTACTCGCGCTACGCCGACGCCTGTGGCTGGAAAATCGAAACGCTGGAGGCCAACCCCTCCGACCTCGGCGGCTTCAAGGAAATCATTTTCAGCGTGAGCGGCACGGATGTTTTCAAACGGCTTAAATACGAGAGCGGCGTGCATCGCGTCCAGCGTGTCCCCGCCACCGAAGCGCAGGGACGCATTCACACCAGCACCGCCACCGTGGCTGTGTTGCCCGAAGCCGAGGAAGTGGACGTGGAAATCAGGCCCGAAGATCTGGAAATCAACGTCTGCCGCGCCTCCGGCAAAGGCGGCCAGGGTGTGAACACCACCGACTCCGCCGTCCAAATCATCCACAAACCGACCGGCCTGATGGTGCGGTGCGCGGACGAACGTTCCCAGCAAAAAAACAAAGCCCGGGCGCTGAAGGTGCTGCGCTCGCGCCTGCTCGAAATGAAAATCAGAGAGGAAAACACCCGATACGCCGCCAGCCGCAAACAACAGGTCGGCTCCGGCGAACGCAACGAAAAAATCCGCACCTACAACTTCCCACAAAACCGCGTCACCGACCATCGCCTCGAACTGACGCTTTACAACTTGTCCGCCGTCATGGAAGGCGAACTGGATCCGCTCATCGCCCCCTTGATGGCGCAGGATTTGGAGGAACAATTAAAGACGCTAAAGGTTTAAGCCGCTGGCTCCTCCGCGCGGACGTCCCCTTCCATGACTGAAGCAACATGAAACTGCCCCCGCACATTAAAGGTTTGATTTTTGATTGCGACGGCACCCTGGCCGACACCATGCCGCTCCATTGGCGCGCCTGGCAAATGGTTACCCGGCGACACGGACTGTATTTCCCCGAAGACCGCTTTTACGCCTTCGGTGGTGTGCCTTCCCGCGACATTTTGAAACAGCTCGCCGCCGAACAGGGCCGCTCGCTGGACCACATCGCCGTCGCGCATGAAAAGGAAGAGGCGTATTTGCAAACTCTCTCACAAATCAAACCCGTTCACGCCGTGGTGGAAATTGCCCGGGCACACTGGGGGAAAATCCCCATGGCCGTCGCTTCCGGCGGCACCCAGCAAATCATCAACCAGGTCCTGGAACATTTGAAAATCCGCCACTGGTTCGATGCCATTGTCACCAGCGAAATGGTGAAGCACCAAAAGCCTGCCCCCGACATTTTTCTCGAAGCCGCACGGCGCATCGGCGTCGAACCGCGCTTTTGCCGCGCTTACGAAGACACCGACCTCGGTCTCCAAGCCATCCGCGCCGCCGGCATGGACGCCGTGGATGTGCGCACCTTGCCGCACCATACGCCCTTTGAGCAGTAAAACTGCCGGCTTGCGATTCCAACGCACCCTTCGCCGCCAATCTCCAGAAAATTTCCGCCGGCTCCAATCCACCAGGAACTCTGCCAAACGACAGCCAGGGTTCCTGTCTCCATAGTCCTCCGGTGAAACTGCGGAACTTGCCTCGCCACGGCGGTCAAACTGCGGCGCTTTTGTCAAAACCCAAATTAAACCGAGTTGGGAAAGACTGGGGACATCGTGACCCCCCTGTGGGGAAGATCAAAGTGATGAGCACCCGCCGCCAGGATGAGTTGCTCCGGCTCCTCCGGAGGAGCCGGAGCAACGGCGCGCCAAACCTGCCATCCTGTGCCCATGCACAGCACTTACTTTGACTTGTATCGTATGCGCACTGACCGCCATTGGCTGCATCAGAAACTCGTCGCCTTCGCTCGCTCCAGCGGCTTGAAGGCGGCGGCTCGTGAATTTGGCTGCTCTCGCAACACCGTCCGCAAAGGGCTGCGCCGTTACCAGCCCGGCCAACCTTCCTCCCTGGCCGAACAAAGTCGCCGGCCCCAGCACTGCCCGCACCAAATCTCCAGGGGCTTGGAAGGACAGATCGTCAAGCTGCGCCAACAAACCGGTTTCGGCGCCGAGCGTCTGCAGCGGGAGTTTGCGCTGCCTTGCAGCCACAACGCCATCGCCCGCGTCTTCCGTCAGCATCAGTTGGTGCGACCCCGCAAAAAGAAACCGGCCACCAAGAAACCACTCCGTTCGGTCCAACGCACTTGGAAACTCTTCAGCCAACT
>DASRCU010000116.1:0-11763 GCA_035652955.1 Verrucomicrobiia bacterium
AACTCAGTTGGCTTCCGGCTTGTTCGCGAAGGCTCAAACGGCGGCAGAGAACAAGGCGGATGTGGAAACTTTGAAACAGCAAATCCAGGAGTTGGACCAAAAAGTCCGCGTGCTGGAGCGCCGGCGCGAAAATGACCAGGACGACGCGAGGGCGGCGGCCAGGACCAGGCCGCAGGTGAAATTGGATTCTGACGGACTCACCTTGAGCTCCGCGGACACCAATTTTGTCATCGGTTTGCACGGCTTGATTCAATACGACAGCCGGTCTTTTTTCGACACGTCGTCGGGATTCAAGGCGGGCAGCGATGATTTTCTTCTGCGCAAGGCGCGTCCGATTTTGACCGGCACGCTGTTTCGTGATTTTGATTTCAACTTTACGCCGGATTTCGGGGGCAGTTCGCCGGCGATTTATGACGCCTATGTCAATTATCATTATGCCCCGGCGCTGCAGGTGCAGGCGGGCAAATTCAAATCGCCGGTCGGTTTGGAATTGCTGCAATCGGATCGCTGGACGTTTTTCAACGAACGCACCTTGGCCAACAATCTGGTGCCCAACCGTGATTTGGGCGTGGAGCTGCACGGCGATTGGTTTGGCGGAATCGCCAGTTATGCGGCCGGAATTTTCAACGGCGCCCCCGATTACAGCAATCCGGGCAGCGGAATCGTTAATGCGGATTCGGACAACAATCCGGCGTTTGTCGGGCGCCTTTTCTTTCAACCTTTGAAAACCTCCGGTATGGAAGCGCTGCAGGGGGTGGGTTTCGGTGTTGGCGGCAGCTATGAAAGCGATCGGAACGGCGTGAATGGGTTGACGGCGGGATACGTTACCGACGGTCAGCAAAAATTTTTCAGCTACGCGGGAGGGGTCGTGGCCGACGGCGATCACTGGCGAGTGGCTCCACAGGCTTACTATTTCTACGGTCCGGCGGGTTTGCTGTTTGAGTACGTCATCTCCGATCAGCGCGTGAGGAACGGGGCCGGTGCCGCCGATTTGCAAAACACGGGCTGGGAAGTTTCGGCCGGCTGGGTGTTAACGGGAGAAAGCGATTCTTACAACGGCCTGACGCCGAAGCATCCATTTGATCCGCGCAAAGGGCAATGGGGGGCGTGGCAGATCGTCGCGCGGTTTGCGGAACTGGAGGTGGACCATCAGGCGGATTCCGCGACCTGGGCCGCCGCCGGTTCGGCGTTGCGGGCGCGCGGCTGGTCGGCGGGCATCAATTGGTATCTGAACAAAAACATTCGTGTGAACGCCAGCTACTCGCACACGCAGTTCGGCGATCCCGTGGGTACGGCCGGCGCCGTGACCCGACAATCCGAAAACGTTGTCTTCACCCGCATCCAACTGGCATTTTAAGAATTGAAAATCTGAAAGATAAAATTCGAGACATGAAAACACTTTTGCAGCTTTTACTGGTCGCGTCACTGGCCGTCTCCGGCGGCGCGAGGGAAATCAAACTGCTCAACGTCTCCTACGACCCGACGCGCGAGTTTTATCGGCAATTCAACGCCGCCTTTGCCGCTTACTGGAAAAATAAAACCGGCGATACGGTGACGGTGGAGCAATCCCACGGCGGTTCGGGCAAACAGGCCCTGGCCGTGATCAACGGATTGGAGGCGGACGTGGTCACCCTGGCGCTGGCGTATGACGTGGATGCGATCGCGCAAAAGGCGCGCCTCCTGCCGACGGACTGGCAGAAGCAATTTCCCGACCACAGCGCGCCATACACTTCGACCATTGTTTTTCTGGTGCGCAAGGGAAATCCCAAAGGCATTCATGACTGGAACGATTTGCTCAAACCCGGCGTGAGCATCGTTGTGCCCAATCCCAAAACCTCCGGCGGCGCGCGCTGGGCGTATCTGGCCGCCTATGCCTACGCGCTCGAAAGGTGGGGACATGACGATGCGAAGGCGCGGGATTTTGTGAAGCAAATTTACAAAAAAGTTCCCGTGCTGGATTCCGGTGCGCGCGGCTCGACGGTAACCTTTGCCCAGCGCGGCATTGGCGACGTGCTGCTGGCGTGGGAAAACGAGGCGCATCTGGCTATCCAGGAATTCGGCGCGGACAAATTTGATCTGGTCACGCCGTCTTTGAGCATTCTGGCCGAACCGCCGGTGGCGGTGGTTGAAAAAAACGCCCGGCGCCACGGCACGCTCGAAGTGGCCAGGGCGTATTTGCAATATCTTTATTCCGACGAGGGACAGGAAATCGCCGCGAAAAATTTTTATCGCCCCCGCAACCCGGAAATTGCCCAAAAATACGCCGCGAATTTTCCACCGTTGAAACGGGTCACCGTGGACGAGGAATTCGGCGGTTGGGCGAAGGCGCAGCAGACGCATTTTGCCGATGGGGGGGTGTTTGACCAAATTTATCAACCTTGATGCCGCCGCCCGGGCACGAGGCGAGCAGCTTGCCGGCCGGTGGCTGTGAACGCCCACTGCGGTTGTGGCTTCCCCAAGACATGAGAATTGCCGAACACTTCGTTCGCGCCGGGCCACCGGCGATGTGGGCCGGATTTGAGAGACGATGCCGGTGGCGACGCGGCGAACAATTTCGCTCGAAGGCGATCGAGGCATGGCCTATGCTCCCGCTCTCCAACTGGTGGTGATGAAAACAGGTGCTAAAACATTTCGCGTGCTGCCGGGGTTCAGATTCACGCTCGGCTACACCCTGTTTTATCTGGGGCTGGTCGTATTGATTCCTTTGGCGGCGGCGTTTACCAAGGCGGCCGAACTGACCTGGCCGCAGTTCTGGAAAATTGTGGCATCGCCGATGGCGCTGGCGGCGTATCGCTTGAGTTTCGGGGCGTCGTTTCTGGCGGCGCTGGTTAACGCGTTTTTCGGTCTGATTGTCGCCTGGGTGCTGGTGCGCTACCGGTTTCCGGGAAGAAAGCTGATGGATGCGCTGGTGGATTTGCCGTTTGCGCTGCCAACGGCCGTTTCGGGCATCACGCTGGCGACGTTATATGCGCAGAACGGCTGGATTGGGAAATGGTTTGCGCCGTTCGGTATCCAGATTTCCTACACGCGACTGGGGGTGTTTGTGGCGCTGACGTTTATCGGCCTGCCGTTTGTGGTGCGCACCCTTCAGCCGGTGCTGGAGGATTTCGAGGTGGAAATCGAGGAAGCTGCAGCCACTCTGGGCGCCAATCGCTGGAAAACTTTTTATCGCGTTATTTTGCCTATGGTGGCGCCGGCGCTGCTGACCGGTTTCGCGCTGGCGTTCGCGCGTGCGCTGGGGGAATATGGTTCGGTGGTCTTCATTTCCAGCAACATCCCGCTGAAAACCCAGATCGTTCCGGTGCTCATCATGTCCAGGCTGCAACAATTTGATTACGCGGGGGCGACGGCGCTGGCGGTGGTCATGCTCGTCATCTCCTTTTTGCTGCTGCTGGTCATCAACGGGATTCAGGCATGGCGTGGCCGGCACCACGCCCGCACCTGACCGAGGGAACCATGGCTTCCATTTCCACCTCTTGTCGTGCGCCCACCGCCGAACCGGCCTGGGTGCGCTGGCTGTTGATTCTGGCGGCGATGGGGTTTCTGGCGCTGTTTCTGGTGCTCCCGCTGGCGACGGTTTTTGCCCAGGCGCTTTCCAAAGGGGTCGGCTACTATCTGCAGGCGCTGATGGACCCCATGACGTGGAGCGCCATTAAACTGACCTTTCTGGCGGCGGCCATTGCCGTGCCGCTGAATTGCCTGTTTGGGCTGGCGGCGGCCTGGGCCATTTCCAAATTCGACTTCGCCGGAAAAAACCTTTTGGTTACGCTCATTGATCTGCCGTTTTCCGTTTCGCCGGTGATTTCGGGTCTGGTCTATGTGCTGGTATTTGGCGCGCAAGGGTGGCTGGGACTTTACCAGAATGCGGAACATCCGTGGCTGCCGTGGCTGCAACATTTTCTGAACGCGCACGATGTCCGGATTATTTTTGCCGTGCCGGGTATCGTGCTGGCCACGATGTTTGTGACCTTTCCATTCGTGGCGCGCGAATTGATTCCGGTCATGCAGGCGCAGGGTCGCATGGAGGAGGAAGCGGCGCGCACCCTGGGAGCGGGCGGCTGGCAGACGTTCTGGCGCGTGACGCTGCCCAACATCAAATGGGCGCTGCTCTACGGAGTTATTCTGTGCAACGCGCGGGCCATGGGCGAATTCGGCGCCGTCTCCGTGGTGAGCGGGCATATCCGCGGCAAGACCAACACCCTCACGCTGCATATTGAAATTTTATACAACGAATACCATCTCACCGCCGCTTTTGCCGTGGCCTCGCTCATGACGTTTCTGGCCTTGGTGACCATCGTTTTGAAGAACTGGGCTGAGCGCCAAGGCTCGGCGCGGGAAAGATCAGCGTTTTGAGACCGATGAACGCCGAAAGAATCCTGGAAACGGGCCGGGGATGCTGGAGTCCCTGCCGCAAAAAAGCGGTGGCGGTCTGGGCGCCGGTGAGGACCGGGAGACAATGAATCGTTCGCCATGAGCGTCGAAGTCCGTCACATCATCAAACAATTCGGCCGGTTCCCGGCTTTGCACGACGTGAGCCTGAAGGTGGAATCCGGCGAACTGGTCGCCTTGCTCGGACCATCCGGGTCGGGCAAGACCACGTTGTTGCGGGTCATCGGCGGATTGGAATTTCCCGATTCGGCTGATTCGCGTGTGTTATTTTATGGTGAGGATGTGACCGGGCTGCCGGCGCACAAGCGGCGCGTGGGATTTGTCTTCCAGCATTACGCCCTGTTCCGGCATCTGACCGTGTTTGAAAACGTGGCGTTCGGTCTGCGCGTTCAGCCGTTCTGGAAACGGCCGCGGGAACCGGTCATCCGCGAGCGCGTGGGCAAGCTGCTGAAACTGGTTCAATTAGAAACGCTGGCTGAACGGTATCCCGCCCAGCTTTCCGGCGGACAACGTCAGCGCGTGGCCCTGGCCCGGGCGCTGGCCGTCGAACCCAAGGTGTTGCTGCTGGACGAACCGTTCGGCGCGCTGGACGCCAAAGTGCGCAAGGAACTGCGCCATTGGCTGCGAAAATTGCACGAGGAAATCCACGTCACCACGCTGTTTGTCACCCACGACCAGGAGGAAGCGCTGGAAGTGGCCGACCGCGTGGCGATCCTGCACGAGGGCCGCCTGGAACAAATCGGCACCCCAGCGGAAATCTACGATCACCCCGCCACGCCGTTCGTCTGTGATTTTCTGGGGCAGGTCAACACGTTGGCCGGTCGCGCCTGCGCCGGCGCGGTGCAGATCGGCCAAAGCACCTTTGCCGCGCCGGAAATTTCCCATGCCGCCGACACCCCCGCCGTGGCGTTTGTGCGTCCGCACGACATCCGCCTGAGGCGCGAAAGCGGCGGACCGGCCGCCCTCAAGGCGCGCGTGAAGCATTGTCACCCTGTCGGACCGCTGGTCAACCTGGAGCTGGAACGTCTCGACGGCGGAGGCGTGCTGACGGTTCAGTTGAGTCGGGAGGAATTCCGCCGGCTGCAGCCCCGGCCGAACGAAGAGTTGTTTGTGGAATTGCAGAACGTCAAAGTGTTTCCGGAAGATTATTCCATTTGATGGCGCTGCGGGCGAGTGGCCCGCAACGGCAGCAGCGGGTGTTTCTGGCCGCTGGAACGGCAAAATTTTTCGTGCGCGTGCCCCGCGCGCTCCGTATCTTCCGGCGCCTTATGGCAAGCATTCAACCCTTCCCGGCGGTGCGGCCCCGGGCGGAATGGGCGGCGCAAATTTGCGAGCTGCCCTACGATGTGGTGTCGCTGGAGGAGGCGCGGCAACGGGCGGATGCCAATCCGTTAAGCTTCTTCCACGTCAGCCGGCCGGAAGTGGATTTTCCGCCCGGCGCGAATCCCGGCGCGCCGGAAGTGTACGCCCGCGCGGCGGAAAATTTTCAGAAACTCATCCGTTGCGGAGCCTTGCGGCAGGATGCGCAGCCGGGATTTTATTTGTATCGTCAGATCATGGGCCGGCATGCGCAAACCGGTGTGGTGGCCACGGTCAGTTGCCGGGAGTATCTGCAGGGGGTGATTAAAAAACATGAACTGACACGTCCGGACAAGGAAGACGACCGCGTTCGGCACCTGGAGGCGCTTAACGCGCAAACCGGTCCCGCGTTTCTGGCCGGTCCTGCCTCGCCGGCATTGGAGGCCTTCCTCGCCCAAAAAATTTCCGCGCCGCCGGAAATTGATTTTGTCGCCGCCGACGGCGTGCGGCACTCGTCGTGGGCGCTCTTTGATGCGCATGACCTGCAGTTTTTGGAGACGCAATTTGCGTCCATTCCCTGTCTTTACATTGCCGACGGCCATCATCGCAGCGCCGCTGCCGCGCGGGTCTTCCAGAACCGCCAGGGCGCCGGCAGCAGCGACCGGTTTTTAGCCGTCATCTTTCCCCACAACCGCATGCAGATTCTGCCTTACAACCGCGTGTTGAAGGACTTGAACGGTCATTCGCCGGAGCAGTTGCTTCGGGAGTTGGAAACCGTCTTCCACATTGCCCCGGCGGCGAGCGCCGTGCCGCAGCGCAAGCACGAAATGGTCTTTTATTTTCAAGGCCGGTGGCGCACGCTCGCTTTCCGCGAAGCCTTTTTGCAGAGCCACGACCCGTTGGAGCAACTCGACGTGGAATTGCTGCAGCGGCACGTGCTGGCGCCGCTCTTCGGCATTGAAAATCCCCGCACCAGCGAGCGAATCCATTTCGTGGGAGGCATCCGCGGCACGGCGGAGCTGGAAAGGCTGGTGGACAGCGGCCGCTTCGCCTGTGCCTTCTCCCTGTTTCCCACGAGCCTGGCGGATTTGATGGCCGTGGCCGACGCCGGTCGGGTGATGCCGCCCAAAAGCACCTGGTTCGAGCCGAAGTTGCGCGACGGGATGTTTTGCCACCTGATCTGAAACGCGTCGAAGAGAGCGGCGGCCGGCCGGATGACCATTTGCCGCTGCCGCCTCTTCTGGCAAACTTTTCCTGTGCCGACCGACCGTCTTCATCGCAGCCTGCGCGCGACCTTCATCGGGTTGACGGCGAATTTTTTTCTGGCGCTGATCAAATTGCTGGCCGGCGTTTTCGGCCATTCCCAGGCGTTGATCGCTGACGCGGTGGAATCGTTTGCGGATGTCTTCAGCTCGCTGGTCGTCTGGCGCGGCATCGTGGTGGCGTCCCGGCCGGCAGATGCGGAGCATCCCTACGGCCACGGCAAGGCGGAGCCGCTGGCGGCGGCGATGGTGGCGGGCGCATTGTGGTTTGCCGCCTTCTGGATTGCGGAGCGGTCCCTTCGCGAAATTACCGCGCCGCACCCGGCGCCGGCGCCCTTCACGCTGGCGGTGTTGGTGGCCGTGGTGGCGGTCAAGGAAATCCTGTTCCGCTTTGTGCGCCGTGAAGGGCGGCAGGTGGACAGTCCGGCGGTGCATGCCGACGCCTGGCATCATCGCAGCGACGCCATCACCTCGTTCGCCGCGGGAGCGGGCATTTCCCTCGCCTTGCTCGGCGGGCCGGGCTACGAAGCGGCGGACGATTGGGCGGCGCTGGCCGCGGCCTGTGTCATCGCCTGGAACGGCCTGCGCTTGTTGCGCCCGGCGGTGAACGAATTGATGGACACCGCGCCCGATCGGCAGATCAGCGAGGAAATTTGTGCCCTGGCCGAAAACGTCCCCGGCGTGGCGCGCGTCGAAAAATGTTTCGTGCGCAAAATGGGTTGGCAGTTTTTTGTGGACATGCACGTGGAGGTGGACCCGCAAATGACCGTGCGGCGCTCGCACGAAATCGCCCACGAAGTCAAAGACCGTGTGCGCGAAAAAATGCCGCGCGTCAGCGACGTGTTGGTGCACATCGAGCCCCTGGGCGAGGGGCGCTTGCCCGCCGACGCGGCCTGAATCTCCGCTGAAAGGTATTTCGGGATTTCCTCGCGGCGCGAATTGTGGTTAATTGCCCGCATGGCAGCGTTGCAAAAGGCCATTGACGAAGCCGTCGCCACCTTCCACGCCTTGTTGAAACTGGAAGCGCCCCTCAATCGCGCGGCGAAACTGGTTTTGCACTGCCTGCTGGCCGGGAAAAAATTGCTGGTCTGTGGCAACGGCGGCAGCGCCTCCGACGCCACTCACCTGGCCACGGAATTCCTTTGCCGCTTTCGCGACGACCGCCGGCCGTATCCGGCCCTGTCGCTGACGGCCAATGGCGAGTTTCTGACGGCGGTGTGCAATGATTATCATGCCGACGAGATTTTTGCGCGGCAGGTCCGGGGGTTGGGTCAAAAAGGCGATGTGCTCATTGCCTTGACGACCAGCGGCCAATCCCGAAATGTCTTGCGCGCGCTGCAGGAAGCCCGGCGTTGCGGCCTCAAGAGCATCTGTTTCCTGGGGCGCGACGGCGGTTTTACGCGCGGCCTGGCAACGGTGGATTTACTGGTGCCCGGCGAAAACACGGCGCGGATTCAGGAAGCGCAAAAACTCCTTTACCATGTCCTTTGCGAGATGGTGGACGAAAAATTGCCGAAACAATGAGGCGCCGCGCTCCGGAACCCGATTCCGGCGCGTCCGGCGTCCCGGTTGCCCGGCAGCGGAAAACGTTTGAAATGAAATTCATTTTTGTCACCGGCGGCGTGGTCAGTTCGTTGGGCAAGGGTCTCACAGCGGCCGCGCTGGGCACGCTGCTCGAAAACCGCGGTCTCAAGGTCGTGCTCCAAAAGTTCGATCCCTACCTGAACGTGGACCCCGGCACCATGAACCCCTACCAGCACGGCGAGGTTTATGTGTTGGACGACGGCGCGGAAACGGACCTGGACCTGGGACATTACGAGCGCTTCACCAATTGCAAACTCACCCGCCTGAACAATCTCACCAGCGGCCAGGTCTATCAGACGGTCCTGAACAACGAACGCGAAGGCAAGTATCTGGGCAAAACCGTGCAGGTCATCCCGCACGTCACCGACGAAATCAAGAACCGCATCCACCTGCTCGCCGAAAAATCCAAGGCCGACGTCATCATCACCGAAATCGGCGGCACGACGGGCGACATCGAAGGGTTGCCGTTTCTGGAAGCCATCCGCGAATTTGCCCTGGAGGTGGGCTTCCACAACGCCGCCTTCGTACACGTGACCTATGTGCCGTTTATCCGGGCGGCCGGGGAATTGAAAACCAAACCGACGCAGCAATCCGTCGCCAAATTGCGCGAAATCGGCATCACGCCCCACCTGCTGGTTTGCCGCAGCGACCGTCCGCTGGACAAGGAGTTGCGCGCCAAAATTTCTCTTTTCTGCAACGTCCCCATCGAGGCGGTCATTGAAGAAAAGGACGTGGACCATTCCATTTACGAAGTGCCCCTGATGCTGCAGCGCGAGCGGGCTGACGACCTGGTCTGCCAGCTTTTGCATCTGGACACCCCGCCGGCCAACATGACCCACTGGCAGGAAATCATCCGCAAACTCATCGCCCCGCAGCATCGCGTGCGCGTCGGCGTCGTCGGCAAATACGTCGGTTTGCAGGACGCCTACAAATCCGTCTATGAAGCCATCATTCACGGCGGCGTGGCCAACGATTGCGGCGTGGAAATCGTGCGGGTGGACGCCGAGGAAATCGAGAAGAACGGTGCCGAAAACATGTTGAAAGACCTCGGCGGTATCCTCGTGCCCGGCGGCTTCGGCGAACGCGGCGTGGAAGGCAAAATCCTCGCCGCCCAATACGCCCGCGAAAAGAAAATTCCCTATCTCGGTCTTTGCCTGGGCATGCAAATCGCCACCATTGAATTTGCGCGGAACGTTTTGAAGCTGGCGAAGGCGCATTCGACGGAATTCGACCCGAACACTCCGCATCCGGTCATTGCCATGCTGGACGAGCAGCGCAAGATCACCCGGAAAGGCGGCACCATGCGGCTGGGCGCACAACCCTGTCAACTGGCGTTGGGCACGCGCGCTGCCCAGCTTTACGGCTCGTTCGTCGTCAATGAACGCCACCGCCATCGCTACGAATTCAACAACGCCTACCGCGAAAAATTCGAGAAAGCCGGCTTTGTCTTCAGCGGCCTGTCGCCGGACGGCAGACTCGTCGAACTGATTGAATTGAAAGACCACCCTTTTTTCCTGGCCAGCCAGTTCCATCCGGAATTCCAGAGCAAACCGCATCAGCCGCACCCGCTGTTCAAAGGATTCATCGCCGCCGCCCACGCCCGCAGCCACCAAAAGCCGCTGTGACAGGCCTTGAAACTCAAATCCGCCGCGCTTTCCGATTTTGAGGCGGCCGGGCCTTGCCAGTGAATTCAGCGGTATTGCACGCAATTGCACGCCAGGCGGATGACCTGCGCCAGCGCCGTTCAATTGCCGGCTGAATTGGCTTTTCGTTTTTTGTTGACTCTTCCAACTCCGGCAGCATAAATTTCGACATTCACGCGTTGAAGGGAAATTTATGAAAAAAAATGGCGCTCTTTTCCGGTTGGTGGTCACATTGGCGGGTGTGGGCGGAATTTCCGCTGCTCTCCAGGCTCAAGTCATTGAAATTTACGTGGCCGACAGCCTGAACAACAAGATTTACGAGTTTAGTTCCGCCGGGAATTTGCTGGGCACGATTTCGTCAACCGCCCTCAATGGGCCGGACGCCTTGGCCTTTGATGCCAGCGGCAATTTATTTGTGGCTAACTTCGGCGGCACCGTTGCCAAATTTGATCAGAACGGGAATTTGATCAATGCCACCTTTGCTTCGGTGGGTAATGCCACCGGCCTGGCCTTCGACAGCAATGGCAATCTTTACGTGGCCGATTCCGGTGCCAACGCCATTTATAAATACACTCCCAGCGGCAACGGTTCGCTGTTTGCCAGCACCGGCAACAACTCAGGACCTTACGGCCTGGCTTTTGATTCCAGCGGCAATCTTTATGCGGCTTACATTACCAGCGGTCTCATTGAGAAATTCGATTCCACCGGTGCCGGAACGACTTTTGCCAACACCGGCGGCGCCGCTCCGTGGGGCTTGGCTTTTGATTCCAGCGGCAATCTTTACACCGCTTATTCCGGCACTGATGTAATCGAAAAGTTCACCTCCGGCGGGGTGGGAACAGTGTTTGCCAGCGGAGGAAATCTGAATGAACCGGCGGGTCTGGCTTTTGACAGCAGCGGTAATCTTTACGTTGCGAATGCAAACGGCGGCACCCTCGAAAAATTTGCTTCCGGCGGGCAGGGAACATTGATGGTGACCAACAACCTGAGCGCTCCGGTGGCAGTTGCTATAAAAACCGTTCCTGAACCTTCTGTTTGGGTGCTTTTGACCGCGGGGGCGGCGATGCTTTGGCGCCGGCGCAACACCAAATAAAAATTGGGCAGAGGCCCGAAAACCTCTGCCCAGGCGCATGCGGCGGCGCCCGTTTTCCTCAAGCCGCATGTCTGGTCTTGCCAGTCGTTCCAAACTTTTTCCGATACAGAAACCCCAGGCCGGCAAGCGCCAGTCCCAGCAAGCCTGCCGTGGTTCCGCCATCTGGAACCGATTGTGGCACGAAGGGCACCAAGGGGTCATCGAACGTGAAGCGATAGCCCGTATCCGAACTCGGGTCGCGAAAGATGGAAAGCGACCACGTGGCCAGGGATTTTTGAAACGGCGAACCCAGCCCGGTGATGGTGGCGACGCCCGTTCCTGAAAGAGCCAAGATTGAACTGCTTTGGTTGACCACATTGACGGAACCGATCGTGAAAGTATAGGTCAAAAGTTTGGAATGAAATGTCCACAAGGTCACAGGCGTGTTTTTCGGATTCCAGCTTAGCACCGACGCCCAGTTAACCGGCGTTCCCACGTTCACTCTCGAGTAGGC